>NZ_JBJNRH010000001.1:0-59826 GCF_045809185.1 Nocardiopsis yanglingensis
GTAGTGCCGGCCGCTGGCCGGCAACCCCGTTCACCTGCCGCGCACCCGCTCGGCGGCGGCCGCATCGATGGCCTCCGGCAGGTCGGTCTCGCGGTCGATCTGCGGGAAGTGACGGCGCTCCATGCGGCGGATGGCGAAATGCATCCACGCCAGTGCAGCCGCCACCAGCACGAACAGCAGCATGAAGCAGCTGCTCCAGATGCCCACCGCATCGTTCAATGCCCCGAACACGATCGGCAGGATGAACCCACCCAGGCCGCCGATCATGCCGACCACACCGCCCACCGCACCCACGTGCTGCGGGTAGTACACCGGAATGTGCTTGTAGACCGCCGCCTTGCCCAGCGACATGAAGAAGCCAAGCACGAACACCAGCACGGTGAACATCACCACGCCGATCGCCAGATGGAAGTGGATCGGGCCATGGATGCCCTTCACCACGTACTCGGTATCCGGGTAGGCCAGCAGGAAGGTGCAGATGGCCGACACGCCGAAGGTCCAGTACATCACCCGGCGCGCCCCCATCCGGTCCGACATCCAGCCACCGACCACGCGGAACAGACTGGCCGGGATCGAGTAGCACGCCGCCAGCATGCCGGCGTGGCCCACGTCCATGCCGTAGGCGCCCACCAGGTAGTGCGGCAGCCACAACGCCAGCGCCACGAAGCCGCCGAACACAAAGAAGTAGTACAGCGAGAACCGCCACACCTGCAGGTTCTTCAGCGGTGCCATCTGCTCGGCGAACGGTACCGGCTTCACGCCCTCGCGGCGACGCTGTTCCAGTGACGGGTCTTCCTTGCTGAAAAGGAAGAACAACACCGCCGTGACCGCCAGCGCTACCGCCCAGACCTTGGCGACCATGGTCCAGCCGGCGGCCACCATCACCAGCGGTGCCAGCAGTTTGGTCACCGCCGAGCCGATGTTGCCGGCACCGAAGATGCCCAGTGCAGTGCCCTGCTTGCTGGCCGGAAACCACTTCGACACGTAGGCCACGCCCACCGAGAAGTTGCCGCCGGCAATGCCCACGCACAGCGCGGCGATCAGGAACTGGGTGTAGGTCTGCGCGTAGGTCAGCATCCAGGTGGCCACTGCGCCACACAGCATCACCAGCACCATCACCTTGCGGCCACCGAACTGGTCGGACCAGATGCCGAGGAAGACACGGCTGACCGAGCCGGTCAGCACCGGCGTGGCGATCAACAGGCCGAACTGGGTGTCATTCAAACCGAGCTGTTGACTGATCTGGATGCCGATGATTGAAAAGATCATCCACACCGCGAAGCACACGGTGAAGGCGAACGTGCTCAGCCACAGCGCACGCTGCTGCTGCCCGGCACTGGCGGGGGCAAGGGCCTGGTTCATGGGGTCTCCTCGTTCAATGGGGGTCAGCCGATATCCGCTTCGGCGTCGATCTCGTCCAGCCCGCGCACGGGGTAGCGTTCCTGCAGCTGCAGCAGGTAGGCCTGCACCTCGCGCTGGCGCACCTGCAGCTCCAGGTAATCACGCAGCTGCGGCAGCACCACCTCGAACGGCTGTGGCTGGCCTTCCTCGCGGGCATCGACGCAGACCACGTGGTAGCCCCAGCGCGATTCCACCGGGAAACCGGCCAGGCCCTCGCGCAGGCGGAACACCTGGCGGTCGAACTCCGGCGTGGTCTGCCCGCGCTGCAACCAGCCCAGGTCGCCGCCCTCGCTGCTGGACGGGCAGCGCGAATGGCGCAGGGCGAAATCGGCGAACAGGTGCGGTGATTCCTTCAGCATCCCGACCAGCCGCTCGCCTTCGGTGCGTGCGGCGAAGCGCCCGGCCACGTCGTCGGCCGGCGCGGCCAGCAGGATATGGCGCAGGCGCACGCGATCGGGCGAGCGGAAGCGCTCCGGATTCTGCTCGAAGTAGCGGCGGCAGTCCTCATCGGTCGGCACGCGGTCTTCGATTGCGTCTTCCAGCAATTGCTGGATCAGCACTTCCTCGTCACTCACCTGGCTGCCCTGCGGCACCTGCAGGCCCAGCCGCTGCGCTTCAAGCCGCAGCAGCTCGCGCACCACCAGCGCCCGGGCCGCCTCGGCACGCGACTGTTCCGGGCGCATCGCCCGATGGTGCTGCATCTCGCGGGCGATATCGGCCTCACTGATCGCGGTCTCGTCCACGAACAGCCGGCACGGTGCCGGCTGCCCGAGCGAGCGCGGCCCGTGCTCTGCCGCGTCGTGGTGATGCGAATGCGCCTCGGCAGGCACCGGTGCGGCGGAGTCGATCACGGTGATCGGCAGGAATTTCGGCAGGCTGCGCATTGTCTACTCCCGCGGACCGTAGCGCAGCGTGGCCTGGCGGCGGCGCACCACCTGGTAGGGCCGCCACAGATAGCTGATCGGAATGCTCCACACGTGCACCAGGCGGGTGAACGGCGCGATCAGGAACAGGGTCAGGCCCAGGAAGATGTGCATCTTGTAGACCCAGCTGACGCCCTCGATGTAGTCGGCTGCACCGGCGCGGAAGGTCACGATGTGCTGCGCCCATTCGGCCAGCTGCACCATCACCCCACCGTCCAGGTGGCCGGACGAGATGCGGATGCTGTACAGGCCCAGGCACAGCTGGGCGAACAGCAGCACCAGCACCAGTGTGTCACCGAAGCTGCCGGTGGCCCGTACCCGCGCGTTGAACAGGCGGCGTACCAGCAGGATGCTGATGCCGATGAAGCACAGCGCGCCGAACACACCACCGACCACCATCGCCAGCATCTGCTTCTGCGACGAGGTGATGAAGTGCTCGTACACCGCGTGCGGGGTCAGGAGGCCGACCAGGTGGCCGCCGAGGATGGCCAGGATGCCGATGTGGAAGCAGTTGCTGCCGATCCGCATGCCCTTGTCCGACAGCATCTGGCTGGAGCCGGTGCGCCAGGTGTACATGGCCTTGTCGTAGCGGGCCCAGCTGCCGATCAGCAGCACCGCCACGGCGATGTACGGGTAGTACTGGAAGGCGAATTGATGCAGGGAGTAACTCATGGCTGGACCTCTCGATGCGAAGGACGGGCCGGCGAACGCACGGGCGGCTTGCAGTCTTCGGCAGGGGCTTCGGCGCCGAAGCGCACCGCCTCCTCCTCCCACAAGCGGTCCATGGCCTCGGCGGTATCGTCGCGGACTTCTTCGCTGGCACGCTGGCGCAGCGCCTGCAGATCGGCCTTGCCGTCGCCGGCTTCGACCAGGATCTCGAACAGCACCCGGTGCGGCAGCTCACGCTCGGCGGCACGCGCCGCCAGCATCCCGGCGATATGGCCGATGTGGTGCAGCCACTCGCGGGCCTCGCTGCCGGGGCGATGGGCCAGGAACTCCAGCAGCAGCGGCAGGTAGTCCGGCAGCTCGCGCGCATCCAGTTCGAAGCCGTTGCGGCGGTAGGTTTCGACCAGATCGACCATGGCCTGGCCGCGATCTCGCGACTCGCCATGGATGTGTTCGAACAACAGCAGGCTCATCGAACGGCCGCGGTCGAAACTGGCCAGCCAAGCGGCCTGTGCGTCCAGCGCATCGGTGTCCAGCAGCTGCTGCACGAAGCTGCGCAGCTGCTGGCGGCGGGCGGCGCTCAGCGCCGGGTCGTCGCAGGCGGCGAGCAGTTCCTCGCCGTGCTGCCACAGTTCTTCACGGGGGTAATCCAGCAACACCCCGACCAGCTTGAGCACGCTCATCACACCACCTCCTTGCGGCGGTGGTTCGGACCCTTGTCCACCACAAAGGTGGTGCTCTTGCGCTGGCCGAACAGATCGGCCGGGCTGTCACCGTTGCAGCCGTTGCCGAAGGTGAAGCCGCAGCCGCCGCGCTCGCCGAAGGCATCGTTGGCATACTCGCGGTGGCCGGTCGGAATCACGAAACGGTCCTCGTAGTTGGCGATGGCCAGGTAGCGATACATCTCTTCCACCTGGGCGATGCTCAGTCCGGTCTGTTCCAGCACGGCGGTGTCTTCCACGCCGTCCACGTTCTTGGCCCGGCGCCAGGCACGCATCGCCATCAGCCGCTCCAGCGCGCGTACCACCGGCGCCTCGTCACCGGCCGTCAGCAGGTTGGCCAGGTAGCGCATCGGGATGCGCAGCGAGGCCACGTCCGGCAGCTCGCCGCTCATGCCCACCCGGCCACGCTCGGCGGCGGACTGGATCGGCGACAGCGGTGGCACGTACCAGACCATCGGCAGCGTGCGGTACTCCGGGTGCAGTGGCAGCGCCAGCTTCCAGTCGATCGCCAGCTTGTACACCGGCGACTGCCTGGCCGCATCCAGCCAGCTGTCCGGGATGCCCTCCTTGCGCGCGGCGGCAATCACCGCCGGGTCGTTCGGGTCCAGGAAGATGTCCAGGTGGGCCTGGTACAGGTCCTTCTCGGCGGCCACCGAAGCGGCCTCGGCGATGCGGTCGGCGTCGTACAGCATCACGCCCAGGTAGCGGATGCGGCCCACGCAGGTCTCCGAGCACACGGTCGGCTCGCCCATCTCGATGCGCGGGTAGCAGAAGATGCACTTCTCCGACTTGCCGCTCTTCCAGTTGTAGTAGATCTTCTTGTACGGGCACGCCGACACGCACATGCGCCAACCGCGGCACTTGTCCTGGTCGATCAGCACGATGCCGTCTTCCTCGCGCTTGTAGATCGCGCCCGACGGGCACGCCGACACGCACGCCGGGTTCAGGCAGTGCTCGCACAGGCGCGGCAGGTACATCATGAAGGTCTTCTCGAAGGCGCCGTAGATCTCCTTCTGCACCTGGTCGAAGTTGTAGTCGCGCGAGCGCTTGCTGAACTCCGAACCCAGGATCTCCTCCCAGTTCGGGCCCCACTCGATCTTCTGCATGCGCTCGCCACTGATCAGCGAACGCGGCCGCGCGGTGGGCTGGTGCTGGCTGTCCTTGGCGGTGTGCAGGTTCTGGTAGTCAAAATCGAACGGCTCGTAGTAGTCGTCGATCTGCGGCAGGTCCGGGTTGGCGAAGATCTTGGCCAGCATGCGCCAACGGCCGCCGGCACGCGGTACCAGCTTGCCGGCGCGGGTACGCACCCAGCCGCCGTTCCACTTGTCCTGGTTTTCCCATTCCTTCGGGTAGCCGATGCCCGGCTTGGTTTCCACGTTGTTGAACCAGGCGTATTCGACGCCCTCGCGCGAGGTCCAGACGTTCTTGCAGGTGATCGAGCAGGTATGGCAGCCGATGCACTTGTCCAGGTTCAGCACCATCGCGATCTGTGCACGGACCTTCATCACACCACCTCCTTGGCCATTGCAGGAACGCTTTCACCATCCAACCAATCAACCTTGTCCATCTTGCGCACGATCACGAACTCGTCGCGGTTGGTGCCGCAGGTGCCGTAGTAGTTGAAGCCGTAGGCCAGCTGCGCGTAGCCGCCGATCATGTGGGTGGGCTTGAGCACGATGCGGGTCACCGAGTTATGGATGCCGCCACGGGTGCCGGAAATTTCCGAGCCCGGCACGTTGATGATGCGTTCCTGGGCGTGGTACATCATCGCCATGCCCGGCATCACGCGCTGGCTGACCACCGCACGCGCGGCGATCGCACCGTTGACGTTGAACAGCTCGATCCAGTCGTTGTCGACGATGCCGGCGCTGCGCGCATCGTCCTCGCTGATCCACACGATCGGGCCACCGCGCGACAGCGTCTGCATGATCAGGTTGTCGCTGTAGGTGCTGTGGATGCCCCACTTCTGGTGCGGGGTGATCCAGTTCAGCACGATCTCCTTGTTGCCGTTCGGGCGCTGGTTCAGCAGCGGCTCCACCGTGCGCGTATTGACCGGCGGCCGGTAGCCCATGAAGGCCTCGCCGAAGTCGATCATCCACTCATGGTCCTGGTAGAACTGCTGGCGACCGGTCACCGTGCGCCACGGAATCAGCTCGTGCACGTTGGTATAGCCGGCGTTGTAGCTGACGTTGTCGTCTTCCAGGCCCGACCAGATCGGCGAGGAGATGATCTTGCGCGGCTGCGCCTGGATGTCACGGAAGCGGATCGCCTCGTGCTCCTTGCCCACCGCCAGATGAGTGTGCTCGCGACCAGTGAAGGTGCCCAGCGATTCCCAGGCCTTCACCGCCACATGGCCGTTGGTCTCCGGTGCCAGGTGCAGGATCACCTCGGCCGCGTCGATCGCGGTCGAGATGGCCGGACGGCCCTGGCTCACGCCCTCGTCGTGCACGGTGTGGTTGAGTTTGCCGAGGAATTCGACTTCGTGCTTCGTGTCCCAGCTCATGCCCTTGCCGCCGTTGCCCAGCTTGTCCAGCAGCGGGCCCAGCGAGGTGAACTTGCGGTACAGGTTGGGGTAGTCGCGCTCCACCACCGTCATCGACGGCATGGTCTGGCCCGGAATGGCCTCGCACTCGCCCTTCTTCCAATCAGCCACGCCGAACGGCATGCCCAGCTCGTTGGGGGTGTCATGCAGGGTCGGCACCAGCACCAGGTCCTTCTCCACGCCCAGCACACCGGGCGCCATTTCGCTTACGGTGCGGGCAACTTCCTTGAAGATCTCCCAGTCGCTGCGCGATTCCCAGGCCGGGTCCACCGCCTTCGACAGCGGGTGGATGAACGGGTGCATGTCCGACGTGTTGAGATCGTCCTTCTCGTACCAGGTGGCCGTGGGCAGCACGATGTCCGAGTACAGCGCGGTGGTGCACATGCGGAAGTCCAGCGTCACCAGCAGGTCGAGCTTTCCTTCCGGCGCTTCGTCACGCCACTTCACTTCCTCCGGCTTGACCGCGCCCATCTCGCCCAGGTCCTTGCCCTGCAGGCCGTGGCGTGTACCCAGCAGGTGCCGCAGCATGTATTCGTGGCCCTTGCCCGAGGAACCGAGCAGGTTCGAGCGCCAGATGAACATCATCCGCGGATGGTTCTGCTGTGCATCCGGATCGGCAAAGGCGAAGTCCAGCGAACCATCCTTGAACTTGCCCAGCGCATAGTCGGCCGGGGCGATGCCGGCCGCTTCGGCCTCGCGCACCAACTGCAGCGGGTTGCGGTCCAGCTGCGGTGCGCTCGGCAGCCAGCCCATGCGCACCGCACGCAGGTTCAGGTCGGCCAGGCTGCCGCTGTACTTGCTCGCATCCGCCAGCGGCGACAGCAGCTCGTCCACCTGCAGCTTCTCGTAGCGCCATTGCCCGGTGTTGAAGTAGAAGAACGAGGTGCCGTTCATGTGGCGCGGCGGGCGGCTCCAGTCCAGGCCGAAGGCCAGCGGCTGCCAGCCGGTCTGCGGGCGCAGCTTTTCCTGGCCCACGTAATGCGCCCAGCCGCCACCGGTCTGGCCCACGCAACCGCACATGATCAGCATGTTGATCAGGCCGCGGTAGTTCATATCGTTGTGGAACCAATGGTTCATCCCGGCGCCGACGATGATCATCGAACGGCCATGGGTCTTGTCGGCGGTGCGCGCGAACTCGCGGGCGATCTCGATCACCTCGGCGCGCGACACGCCGGTGATGCGCTCCTGCCACGCCGGTGTGCCCGGCACCATGTCATCGAAGCTCGATGCCACGTTGCCGCCGCCAAAGCCACGGTCCACGCCGTACTGGGCCAGCAGCAGGTCGTAGACCGTGGCCACCAGGGTCTCGCCACCGTCGGCCAGCGCCAGGCGACGCACCGGGATGTTGCGTTCCAGTACCTCGTCGGCCGGCGCGGCGGTCCAACCTTCCGACTCGATGCCACCGAAGTACGGGAAGCTGACCGCCTCGATGCCCTCATGGGCGTCGGCCAGGCTCAGGCGCAGGCGCGTATCGGCGCCATTGCTTTCCTTCTCCTCGATGTTCCACTTGCCCTTCTCGCCCCAGCGGAAACCGATCGAACCGTTGGGCACCACGATCTGGCCGCTGGTCTCGTCCAAAGCCAGCGTCTTCCAGTCCGGATTATTGGCTTCACCCAGGCCACCCAGCTCGCTCGCACGCAGGAACCGGCCCGCCACCAGACGGCCATCGTCGCGGCGCTCCAGTCGCACCAGCATCGGCATGTCCGAGTACTGTCGGCAGTAGTCCTGGAAGTACTGCGAGGGCGAATCGACGTGGAACTCGCGCAGGATCACATGGCCGAAGGCGAATGCCAGCGCCGCATCGGTGCCCTGCTTGGGGTGCAGCCAGTGATCGGTCAGCTTGGCCAGCTCGGAATAGTCCGGGCAGATCGCCACCGTCTTGGTGCCGTTGTAGCGCGCCTCGGTGAAGAAATGCGCATCGGGCGTGCGCGTCTGAGGCACGTTCGAGCCCCAGGCGATGATGTAACGGCTGTTGTACCAGTCGGCCGATTCGGGCACGTCGGTCTGCTCGCCCCAGATCTGCGGCGAGGCCGGCGGCAGGTCGCAGTACCAGTCATAGAAGGACAGGCAGGCGCCGCCCAGCAGCGACAGGTAGCGCGCGCCGGCGGCGTAGGACACCATCGACATCGCCGGAATCGGCGAGAAGCCGACCACGCGGTCCGGGCCGTACTGCTTCACCGTGTACAGGTTGGAGGCGGCGATGATCTCGTTGGCCTCTTCCCACTGCAGGCGCACGAAGCCACCCATGCCACGGCGGGTCTTGTACGAACGCGCCTTCTCCTTGTCCTCCACGATGCTGGCCCAGGCATCGACCGGGCCCTTGCTCTTGCGCGCCTCGCGCCACAGGCGCAGCAAAGTGCCGCGGATCAGCGGGTACTTCAGCCGGTTGGCGCTGTACAGGTACCAGGAATAGCTGGCGCCACGCGGGCAGCCACGCGGTTCATGGTTGGGCAGGTCCGGGCGCGTGCGCGGGTAGTCGGTCTGCTGGGTCTCCCAGGTGACCAGGCCGTTCTTGACGTAGATCTTCCAGCTGCAGGAGCCGGTGCAGTTCACGCCGTGGGTGGAGCGTACGATCTTGTCGTACTGCCAGCGGGCGCGGTAGCTGTTTTCCCAGTCACGGCCTTCGCTCTTGGCGAATCCGTGGCCATCGGCAAAGGTCTGGGGGTCACGCTTGAAGAACTGCAAGCGATCGAGGAAATAACTCATCGGGGGTCTCCCTTTGCGGACATCGGCATCGTGGCTGTGTGTGTCATCTGGCTGCGGTGCGTTTTCATGTCGTCAGCAGGGTGTCTCGGCACCGCGCCGGTAGTACCACCACCAGGTCACGGCCAGGCAGGTGACATAGAAAACGACGAACCCGTACAGCGCCATGTCGGGGCTGCCGGTCAAGGTGATGGAAGAGCCGTAGCTCTTGGGAATGAAGAAGCCGCCGTAGGCGCCGATCGCGCCGGAGAAACCGACCACGGCCGCCGATTCGATGCTGGCTTGGTGTGCGGCAGAGGCCTTGCCTTCGGCGTTGTCGTTGGCCGACCAGCGCTCATGCAGCGTGCGGAAGATCACCGGAATCATGCGGAAGGTGGTGCCGTTGCCGATGCCACTGAGCACGAACAGCGCCATGAAGCTGAGCAGGAAACCGTAGAAGTTGCCGCCCTGGCCGTGACTGGGCAGGAAGTGCAGCACACCGAACACGGCGGCGATCATCAGCATGAACACCCAGAAAGTCAGGCGTGCGCCGCCCCAGCGGTCGGCCATGCTGCCGCCCACCGAGCGCATCAACGCGCCCAGCAGCGGGCCGATGAAGGCATAGGCCAGCGGGTTCACGTCCGGGAACTGGCTCTTCACCAGCATCGGGAAGCCGGCCGAGAAGCCGATGTAGGAACCGAAGGTGCCGATGTACAACCAGCACATCAGCCAGTTGTGCTTGCGGCGGAAGATCACCGCCTGCTCGGAGAACGACGAACGCGCACTGGTCAGGTCGTTCATGCCGAACCAGGCCGCGATGGCGCACAGCGCGATGGCCGGCACCCAGATGAAGCCTGCGTTCTGCAGGAACAGTGGTGCCCCACCCTCCACCGCGGGCTGCGGTGCACCACCCAGCGCACCGAACACGCCCACGGTGATGACCAGCGGAATCACCGCCTGCGCCACCGACACGCCCACGTTGCCGAGGCCGGCGTTCAGGCCCAGCGCAAGGCCCTGCTTCTGCTTGGGGTAGAAGAAGGAGATGTTGGACATCGACGAGGAGAAGTTCGCGCCACCGAACCCACACAGGATCGCAATGGCCACGAACACCCCGTACGGCGTGGCCGGGTTCTGTACCGCAAAGCCGAGCCAGAGCGTCGGCGCCAGCAGCGAGGCGGTCGACAGCGCGGTCCAGCGGCGGCCGCCGAAGATCGGGATCACGAACGAATAGAAGATGCGCAGCGTGGCGCCGGACAGGCTGGGCAGCGCCACCAGCCAGAACAGCTGGTCGGTGCTGAAGTTGAAGCCGATCTTCGGCAGGCTGATCGACACCGCTGAGAACAGCACCCAGACCGAGAAGGCGAGCAGCAGCGAGGGGATCGAGATGACCAGGTTGCGGGTGGCGACCCGCTTGCCGGTGCGCTCCCAATAGCCGAGGTCCTCCGGCGTCCAGTCGCTGATGACGCGACCCGGACGGGCAGTGCTGCGGACAACAGGATCGCTACCGACGGTCATACATGGCTCCAAGGCTGTGGAATGACGTGGGTACTGCGTTTCAAGTTGTGACCCGTCGTCATGCAGCCATTAGGCCGCGCAGCAACAACGACGGGGTTGATCTGGATCAATCAGGGGCCGGTTTCCACCGTGCCCCTGACAAATGTCAAACCGATGGTGCGATGGTGCGGCGGGTCACCCCGCGCTGGCGCACGCTGTCGCGCACGTCCACATCGAACTGCAGCTGAAGCTGGCTGCCGTCTTCCAGGGCAATGTCGAATGGCAGGCTCTCCCGGCACGGCAACCGCGCCGCCAAGGCCTCGACTGCCGCGCGCGGCAGTACCAGGCGACAGAAGGTGCCACCATCGAGCAGCACCGGTTGATCGCCGCCATGCAGCGACACCGCCATGCCCCAGCCCTCGATGCCGCCAAAGCGGGTCATGTTCTCGACCGATTCACCGGCCAGCAGGCGCGCCAGTTCTGCCTCGTCCAGGCGAAGCCGTACTGATTGATCCTGCAACTGCACTTTCATGACGCAACATCCTCCCATTGTTCGGGGGTATTGCAGTTGACCAGGCAGCCTTCGTCAACGCTTTCCAGCAGCAGCGCGTGCATCTGCAGGCGGCGCTGGAAGGCCTGTACCGAGCGCGGCCCGTCCGCATCATCCAGCATCGCGGCCAGCACGCTACGAGTGGCATTGTCCACATTCAACAGCATGGGAAAGGGATGCCCGTCAAAGATCGTGCATGCACCCTGCCCCTCGGCGGCCAGCCGTTGCAGCAGCCGCGGCGCCAGCAACGGGGTATCCACCGCTACCACCCAGGCCGGGCTATCGGGCATCTGCTGCATCACGCTGTGCAGTCCACCCAGGGGACCGCAGCGCGCCACCTGATCGGGGATGCCGCCGAAGGCCGGATAGTCGCCGCTGACCCACACCCGTTCGGCGCCGGCCTGCAGCAGCAGGCCACGCATGTGTTCCAGCAGGGTGCGCCCCTGCCACGGCAGCAGCGCCTTGTCGCGGCCCATCCGGCTGGACAGGCCACCGGCCAGCACGATGCCGTTGATGCTCATCGCAGTAGTGCCACGCCATGCGTGGCTGCACCGGCCGGATTCATCGGGAAGGCCACATCCACGCATGGCGTGGATCTACTGGACCCGCCCCCCCACGAAGGGCGTGGTCAATGCCCGTGGTCATGGCCGTGTGCGGGTTCGCTGTCCGCGTGGCACAGGCTGCAACCCTCGCTCCACTCGCTGTCGCCGTCCTCGTAGTGCTCCTGCTTCCAGATCGGGCACTGGTGCTTCACCACCTCGATCAACTGCCGGCAGGCCCGGAACGCCTCGTCCCGGTGCGGGCTGCCCGCCGCCACCACCACTGCAACATCGCCGATACCCAGGCGGCCCTTGGCGTGGGCCACATACAGCTTCAGCTTCGGCCCGAACGTGGCCTCGACCTCGGCAGCCAAGCGCTTGAACTCGTTCAGCACCAACGGCTCGAACAGGTCGTAGGTGATCCCGGTCACCGGCCGGCCAATGTTGACGTCGCGCACCTTGCCGATGAACACGTCGATGCCACCGAACCCCGGATCGGATACCGCCGCGATGCCCTCGGCCGGATCGATCGCCGCCTGCGCGCGGTCCACCACCTTGGCGATGATCTTCTCGCTCATCGCTCAGCCCCCGCTCACCGGCGGCAGGATCGCCACCCGGCCATCGTCGGGCAGCGCCTCGTGGTCACGCAGCACGCGTTGCTGGTCGGCAAACGCCGAATAATCCAGCAGGCCCGCGCGGAAACCCGGCCAACGCACCGGCAGCAGCTCGCGCAGCGCCTGGCGCAGATCGGCCACGGTGCCACCGGCCACATCCACGGCGATCTCGCGGCTGGCATCCAGATCTGAAAACGCGCCGAACAACTGCAGATTCACTTGTTTCATCATGACTCCTGGCTCACCAGCTGCACCGGTTCGTGGTGACCCCAGCCCTGCACGCGCACGTAGGTGCCAGCACTGGCCAGGTCTCCCTCGGCCTCCAGCACCACCCAGGCGTTGGCCTGCAGCATGGACATCAAACGGAACGACTCCTGCCCGGACAGCACGCGCGCGCTCAGGCGCCCCTGCCCGTCCATTTCCACCCGCGCACGCGCGTGGAAGCGCAGGCCCGGCGGCTTGCGCACGTCGGCCTGCAGCGGCAGCTGCAACACGGTTTCCGGTGCCAACCCCAGCAGGCGGCGCAGCACCGGCTCGACGAAGAAGCGCTGGCCCACGGCAGCGGAGACCGGGTTGCCCGGCAGGCCGAAATACAGCGCACCATTGGGCAGCACCGCGAACAGCAGCGGCTTGCCCGGGCGGATCGCCACCTTGTGGAAGACGATGCGCGCACCACGGCCGCGCAGCGCATCGGGAACGAAATCGTAGCGACCAGCCGACACCGCGCCGGTGCTGATCAGCACCTGCGCGCCAGCGCCCAGCGCCTCATCCAGCACCGCATTGAACGCGGCCACGTCATCGCCCACGGTGCCCTGCCACACCACCTCGGCGCCGGCCGCCTGCAGGCGACCCACCAGATACGGCCGGTTGCTGTCACGGATCTGGCCGGATTCCAGCGTCTGCGCCGCCTCCGTCACCAGCTCCTTGCCGGTGGCGATCACTGCCGCCTTCGGCCGCGCCACCACCGCCACCTGGCCCACGCCGATGGCATGCAGCAGGGTGCGCGCATTGATGTCCAGCACCTGCCCGGCCTGCAGCACACGTTCGCCGTCGCTCACATCCTGGCCGCGCAGGCGCACGTTCTGGCCCGGCTTGACCGTGCCCTTCAAGGCGATGCGGGTCGGGCGCCCATCCTCGCTGGCGAGAACGTCCACGTTCTCGACCGGCACCACCGTATCCAGCCCAACCGGCATGCGCGCACCGGTCATGATTTCCCAGGCACCCTCGCCGCCTTCGGTACCGGCATCGCCGGCCGCCTGCCAGCCCTGCACCACGAATTCGGTACCGGCCTCGAACGTCGCGCCGTTGGCGCGCAGCGCGAAACCGTCCATCGCAGAATTGTCGAACGGCGGCAGCGACTGCTCACTGACGATGTCACTGGCCAGACTGCGGCCGCCGGCCTCATGCAGTGGCAGGCGCTCGGCCGGCAGCGGCGTGGCCGCGTCCAGCAGGTGCTGCAGGGCTTCGCTATAGGCAATCATCAGTGGCCACCACCGTCGACCATCGCCAGGGCGTGGCCCAGTACCGGCGCCAGGATGTCCAGGCACTGCGCCGCCGCCTTCGGGCTGCCAGGCAATGCAAACACCAGCATGTTGCCCAGCTGCACCACCTCGGCGCGGCTCAGCCAGGCCATCGGCGTGTGCTGTGCACTCAGTGCCCGCACCATCTGCGCCAGGCCATGCACCGGCCGCGCGTTCAAGGAACGCAGCGCCTCCGGGGTCAGGTCACGCGGGCCCAGCCCGGTACCGCCGGTACACAGGCACAGGCGCACGCCCTCGGCGGCCAAGGCCTGCAGGCGGCCCGCCAATGGCTCGATGCCATCGGGCAACACCTCGGCGGCCACGACCTCACCGCCCAGCTTTTTCAGGCCGGTCACCAGGGTCGGGCCAGAGATATCTTCATAGGTGCCCTCGCTGGCGCGATCGCTCAGCGTGATCACCGCGCAGGCCGCGCCCTCCAGCCCCTTCGGCATACGCGGCTTGAAGCGCGCGCGCTCGGCATCGTCCATGCCGTCCGGGTGCAGCCACACGCCGCGCTTGCCACCTTCCTTGAACAGCAGGCGGATGCCTTCGATGCGCAGCGCCGGCTCCACCGGCTTGCTCAGGTCGTACAGGGTCAGCAGCGCCGCGTTGACGCCAGCCAGTGCCTCCATCTCCACGCCGGTGCGCGCCTCGCTGGCGCACTCGCACCACACGCGGATCGCCTGCCGCTCCGGCACCGCCGCGCAGAACACCTGCACCAGCTCCAGCGGCAGCGGGTGGCACAGCGGCATCAGCATCGAGGCCATCTTGGCGCCCTGCAGGCCGGCAATCTCGGCCATCACCAGCGCATCGCCCTTGGGCAGGCGGCGCTCGACGATCAGCGGATAGGCCACCGGACCGGCATGCAGCTCGCCCACCGCCACCGCACGGCGGCGGGTGATGCGCTTGTCGCGGACATCGGCCATATGGAAGGCCGCATTCAATTCCCCACTCATCGTGTTGCTCATCCTCCGATGGAGGCCAGGTGCGGGGTCAGCCCGGTCTGGCCCTGGTGCAGTCCATGCCCGGCCGCTTTCAGGCCAAGCTGTGTGGTGATGCGTGCCAGCAGCGCGTCGTGGTCGTCGTCGCTCTGCAGCAGCGGGCGCAGCGGCACGCCGAACTCGCCGAACAGGCACAGCCGCAGGTCGCCCTTGGCGGTCACCCGCAGGCGGTTGCAGCCCTTGCAGAAGTCACGCGAATACGGGGCAATGATGCCGATGCTGCCGCGATGGTCGGGATGGCCGAACTCGCGCGCCGGGCCGGCATCGGCGGCGCGCGGCCGTTCGTGCCAGCCGGCCGCCAGCAGCTGCTCGATCACCACGTCGGCGCGCAGGTGGTGGCGCTGGAAATAGGCTTCGTTGTCGCCGGTGCGCATCAGCTCGATGAAGCGCACGCTGAAGGGGCGGTCGCGCAGGTAGTCCATCCACTGCGGCAGCTCGTCGTCGTTCAGGCCACGCAGCAGTACCGCGTTGAGCTTGATCGCCGGCAGACCCAGCGCCTGCGCCAGCGCCAGGCCCTGTTCGATCTCCGGCAGGCGGTCATGCCCGGTGATAGTCCTGAAGCGTTCGCGCTGCAGGCTGTCCATGCTCACGTTCAGCGCGGTCAGGCCGGCCCGGTGCCAGCCCGGCAGGCGACGCGGCAGCAGCGTGCCATTGGTGGTGATGGCCACCTTGCGGATGCCGGGTACCGCCGCCACGGTGGCGATGATCTCGTCCAGGTCCTTGCGCAGGCTGGGCTCGCCACCAGTCAGGCGGATCTTGCTCATGCCCAGCGCGGCGAACGCACGCACCAGGCGTGCGATTTCATCCACCTGCAGGAAGCGCGGGCGGCCATCGGCCTGGTAACCGTCGGGCAGGCAGTAACTGCAACGGAAGTTGCAGGCTTCGGTCAACGACAGGCGCAGGTACGGAAAGCTGCGTCCGAAACCGTCGGTGAGTTGGCTCATGGCTGGTCCACCTTGTTGCTCCACCGTCTTGCCTGTGCCCGGAACGGCCCGGAAACCCTCGTCTGCTGGAACGATTGCCAGAGTACGCGGCAGTCAGTTCCATGGGCATGACTTAAATCAATCGTCTTCGGCCCCGCGCGGCAGGCGTTGTGGCAGCATGCGGCTTTCCGTGCAGCGGGCGTGTGACAACCCTCATGATGATGAACGATTTCCAGCAGCTGCTGCACGCCGCAGGCCAGCAGGCTGAACCGCAACGCTTGCTGTTCGTATTCGTGCGCGCCGAGCTGCCCGAATCGCCCACCGACGACCAGCGCGACCGGCATGACCGCCGCGAAGGCGGCACCCTGTCGCCGGTGCTGTGCGTGGACAAGCTGCCGGCCGAGGTGCCCAGCTTCCAGGCGCTGGCCACCGAATCGACTACCACCGGCATCGACTGGGACCTGGTCTTCGTAGCGGCGCTGGACGGCCGCGCCGGTTTCGCCCCCAACAGCGATGAGGCCGCCCGCCCGCTGAAGCTGATGGTCAACGCCATCCACGACGGTCAGATCGGCCGCTTCGCCGCCTTCGACCGGGGCGGCGAGCCTGTTCAGTTCTATTGAGCCACCAGCTGCAGGGTCAGGAAGAAGATCACCAGCACGGTGTTCAGCCCCCAGGCCACGGTCAGCCCGCGCGCGGCCACGCCCAGGTTGGGGTTGTGCGCAGTGGGCGCCGCCCGCCACACCGCCGGGATGATCCAGCCGGTATAGAGCAGCAGCACGGCAAAGACCCCCAACAGCAGCGGGGTGCGCTGGTTGGCCAACGCCCAGAGGGCCACGGCCCACAGAATGTTGCTGGGAATGACGCCCTGCAGCCAGAACACACTCCAGAGCCGTGAACGCCCCGGGGTATCGGGCGTCGGATGCAGGGAAGCGGTGGCAGTCATAAGTCTCCTTCTGGTTAGGAAACGTGCCAGACCAGCCTGCGCTTGGTGGCTGGGAACGTCAACCCGAGTCGCACGTCACGCTTTGGCGCCGGTGGAGCCCCGCCAGGCTCGACTCAGGCTCGCGCGGAGCCTGTCGCTATCGCCCCTCCCCACCTGCTCCCTCCCACTTCCCAACCTCGACATCTGTCGCAGATTGCACGGTGCGGGCGGATCACCACGCCAGCCAGCGCTGGCGGTGCTTAACAGCGTGGGAGAATGCCGAAAGCGTCTCCAATCGAGCGATGTTTGCAACTCTTCTGATTGGCATTGCACAGCGCCAGGGGCTCAGATGGCGTGCCACCGGAAAAGGGTGGCCGGGCTTCGAACACCCGAGTTGATGTTGATGTATGCGCTTGCCAGCCGGCGTCACCTTAGTGTGGCGCCGGCTGGCAATCCGTCTGCCGGCTATGGCGGGCGGTGCGTGGGGGCTTTCGGGCCCGCCGGACTGACATCAACCCGGTGTTCGAACCACGTACCGTCCGCCACTTTTATGGGTGGCGGCTACCGATTGCCCTGCACGGAGCCTTGCCATGAACGAATCGGACTTCCCGCATCTGCACGCCTATCGCAGCACAGCCCACGACGACGGTTCGCCACAGGCTGTGCCCGCAGTGGACAGGAACACTTTCATTGCCAACCTCCATCGCATCGGCGTCGGTGCGGCGGCCGATGGCCAACCCTGGCCGGAGCGGCATCAGCTGCCCGGGCGCTGCCTGGCCCTGGCCGACGCCGATTGCGCGTTGAGCGGATTGCGGGTGGTGCTGGAAATGCTGTTGGCGGCGGAGCGCACCCGCCAGAACGGCGAACCCGAGCAGTACGTGGGCGACCGGGTGATGGAAGGGTTGGTCATGGCTTGCCAGTCGTTGTGCGCGCAGGCGGTGGGGCGGTTGCAGGTGGGTGAGCAATAGCTTCTATCGATGTCGCCTCTGCCCTCTTTCGCCCCGGCGTTCGTCCGTACAAATGCGACGCCCTTCTCCTTACTCGCCGTGCGATGGCCGCTCCAGACTGGCGCGCGCCCCCAACCTTCTGACGACACGACCATGCTGGCAAGGGTGATCAGGGCAATTGAATCGCTCGCCCCCCCCAGAGTAGTGCAGACGGAGACGCCGAAAAACCAATGAAGATTGTCAAGAGCATTTATGCATTGCTCGTCGCAGCCGGTTGCTGCTCGACCCCCTACATCGCACAGGCGTATCAGCTGACCCGAGAAGAGGCAGATGTCAGGCTGATCGGAAGCATCCCTGCGATCTGCCTCCCGCAAAAAGCCTGGCGGTCGTTCCCAGTGTCCTACGTGATGATGATGGAGTCCCAGACACTCCAAGCTGGAAGGTGGGCCATCGAGCTGAAGGACGACGCAGAGCCGATGAAACTCAGGCCTGGCAATTGCATTTCATACGGTTCAATGCCTGACGGCTACCAGCATGATCCTGCCGAAGGCGGCAGAGATAACTCTCCTTTGAGTTTGAACACAATCTACTACTTTCGAATGGTCCGGAGAATTCCGATTCTCTGGTACATGCCTACCGCAATCTACGAAGCGACATTCTGCTTGAAAGAGGATGCCGATGGCGCCGTCAGCATTCAGAAGGAATCAGCATGCCCCGACTCAAGCAGATGAGCCTTCCGATGCTAGCAACAATCCTCGCCCTCCTGCTTCTGAGCGGCTGTCACCTTACCCGGAATCAAGCACTTTCACCCAAGCCGGAGGCTGGCACGGTCAAGGTGACCGTCAAGGTCCCCGAGGAGCTTGTGGCCAGAGACATGCAGGTGATCTACCGCTCGACGAAATGCACCACGACGTATCGGTCCACGCTGGATTGGGAAAAACGTACACGAGACAACTATGCGGGACTTGAGCTTCAGCCTGTGCGCCGCCCAGGAACGGATGTTTATGAGGCCACAGTGGCAGTCAATGGCGGCGGAGCATGTCGATGGCGACTAAGCAACGTAACTCTCGGAGTTCGTTACGAAGACGCTTCCAAGTTTGGCGATGACGTGAAACTCGGGGGCGGAGGCCACTTCATTGTAACGTTTGATGAGGCCAACTCTGCATATGGAGGACCCAACGCCAGGCCCAGCACCAGCATTGATGGCTTTGTTTCGCTGAAGAAGGACTACTATCCTTGGCTATCAGAGCACTTCATCGGCACCCATAGGAAATGGATCAGCCTGACAACGAACGCAGAACAGCCCATCATTATCCGCGTATTCGATGTGCACACCGTCCACTTTGAGCCGATCCTTCATTCCAAGTATCTCGTTCGCTCCTTTGGAACTAAGGAGAAGCAAATAGGCGTCGGCCCAACTTACTACTACCCCGACGGCGGTAGTGGGTCATCGCGTTACCTCAGCAGACCCGACTTCGAGAGGCTTCAGGAAATCCGCATGGCAGGTGAGTCAAGTCATTGAAATGAGCCACTCGACAGGCCCCGCCAGCAAAGGGTCAATCACATTCGGACCCGTACCAGCTGCCGGATACTGCCTGGCCCTGGCCGATGCCGATTGCGGGTTGAGTGGATTAGGGGTGGTGCTGGAAATGCTGCTGGCTGCCGAGCGGACCCGGCAGAACGGCGAACCGGAAGAGTACGTGGGCGACTGGGTGATGAAGGGGTTGGTACTGGCCTGCCAGTCGTTGTGCGCGCAGGCGGTGGGGCGGCTGCAGCCCGAAGGGTGAACGCCAGGCGCAACGGCCTTCAGCGAGGAACGCTTTCAGCAGGCGTCAGTGCTCGCTGAAAGCGCTCCTCAGATCGACGCCGATGATCGGTGAGAAGTCCACCTTCCACAGCTCCAGTTCGAAGAGCTGATCGTGATTATCCAGGCACAGGGTGACTCTCACCGGCACGCCGTCAGCATCGGCAAGCATGGCCGTGGCAATGTCACTGCCGAAAAGCTGGGTCGTGCTGGAGAGGAACACCACGCCCCCGAATCCCACGACCGCCACGTCCTCCACCTGGGCGAGCGCCAGATCCTTCAACAACCGTTCGGACAGCTCGGTCGCCCCAGGCAGCAGCCTGTGGATGAGGGAGACCTCGTCGGGGGTGAGGAATCTGGGCACGGGATGTCCTTCAAGCTTCAAAGCGCCGCGCCCAGCCTCCATCCGCAAGGACTACTGTGAATAATCGACTTCTTTAGTGACATTTCCACTTCGGTCGTACCATCGCCACACACCGACCTTATGCCCCTCCTTAAATTGTCCACGCATACGAACATACCCATCATCTGCGGCGACAAATGGTCCATCAGCAATCTCGCACCCCTTCGAAGCACCCGCCTTTCCCCACGGCTCAATCTTCAGTCGAGCGGGTTCAGCACATTCTATCCGCTCATCGTCGAGCGAATTCGTCGTCCCGCCCTGCTTCTGATCCGCACATGCCGAAGAAAGCAACGTCAGCAGGACGCATGTCATGTATCTCTTCATACCTACCTCAGCCCAGGAACCTTCGAATTCAGCAATCGCTTGTTCTGCTCTGCCTGTAGCTCGACCGTACTAGCATTCCAAAGTGTTTTGGCTACAAATGATTGGCAATGGTTGGCTGGCCCCCACCTACCAAGCGCTCTCCCTATCTGAAGCTGGGAATTGACTCTTGCTTCGTCGACATTTTTAACCACTTTGCATGATGCTCCAGGCTCACTGCTACGACCGACATGGTTGGTCACCTGCACGGGATCGCCCGGCATGTCTCCACTGTCGTTGCCCGGTACGTTCCCACGAGTGCCACCCATGCCCGCCTCAACCGTATCCGTACGAATCCATTGGTGATCAATTGGATTGTTGGATACTCCAAAGGCTGGCTGGCTACATACAAGTACTTCCAAGCCCTGAGGGTCAGTCCAACTCATCGGATTTCCCCTCACATAGCCAAAGGTACTTGGGCCCGCTGCGAGCCCAATCGGATCACTCTGCGAATACAGCCCCACTGCAGGGACGTATTCCGCTGATAGTTGTAGAACAACCCACTCGCATCCGTCGCCTGCTGGCCCGGGAAGCGCAACGCAAGCTCGAACGCCACACCATCCCCATCCGGATCGGCACTCGGAATCTGGTTGCCGAACACTTCGCTCTTGTTGCTCCAATCCCAGATCGCGACATCACGCACCAGGTCGCTGCAGGTAAACGATCTGCTGCCAGAGCGTGGTATTCCCTGCTGCGTTGGGGCTGCGCCCAGCGAGACAATTCGCTACCTTCCGCTGCCCCAGGAGCTGCCGCCGACCAATCGAGCCGTCTGAACAGACCACGTCTCCAGAATATGCTGCGCTCCCGGTTCACCACCATTCTTCAGTACAGAATGAATCGCATCTAATCTATTTTGAATAGCATTGGACATTGGCAACTTCAAAAGCCTCTCACGCATTCCACGGAAAAAACTCTATCCACTTCCGCACCTGCAATCCTCTGACCTAGAGATATGTGCAGGTAGGGAAAATCATCATATGTGGGAATTACGAAGGTCCATAAGTAGATAGCAGACGGTGCAGGAGCTATCGCATACCCAGAGATCACATCTCGCGTATACAAGGCAATCAAGAAATTTCCAACGGCCCGCATTCCGCTTTTCTCGGCGTCCTTTTTCAAACACCGCAGATCAAACGCTCTCATGCTATGCCACGGACCTTCCTGGAGGGCTGAGGAGCTCCCTGTTTCATGTCTCACACATTGAGAATCCGCCGGATCACCGGAGAGTCGATCAGCAGGTTCTCGCCGAGCGCTTTCGCAAGATCCTGCAACTCGGCAGACCATCCCTCAACCTGCGGAAGCGCCACCCTGGTGAACAAGGTCCTCTTCCCATCTGCCCCCACCCGAAAAACAACCAATTCCTTTGCATCTTCATCAACACAGACGAGATGGTCATACGTATTCATTGTCAATTGTTCCATGTATTCAATGGCGGAATAGGGCTTCCACTAAGACACGCAGCATATCTCTGCGTCGCCGACGCATGACAGACCGCACCAGCTCTTGCGCCACGCACCCTGGTGATTCCATTGCA
The DNA here is from genome assembly GCF_045809185.1 of Nocardiopsis yanglingensis. Lineage (NCBI taxonomy): Bacteria > Bacillati > Actinomycetota > Actinomycetes > Streptosporangiales > Nocardiopsidaceae > Nocardiopsis > Nocardiopsis yanglingensis. The sequence goes on from NZ_JBJNRH010000001.1 coordinate 21,548, forward strand.
GGTATCCGTGTCAGTCCGTAGCAGGGCCTCACAATTTTCTCCCTCCTCGTCCGAACACATCGCCTGACCGGCGATATTGCCCAGAAACCCGCCGACCACCGAACCTGCGGCACCGCCGAGAGCACTCCCGCCAGCCGCGCCGCCGATGGCGCAGACTGCTGCCCCTGGGCCTGATGGACTGCAAGCCGCCGCGCCGCTGATGCCTCCCACAGCGCCTCCTCCGTAGTAGCCCGCCGCACCGCCGCAAACCGCACCTCCAGCGATGTAGGCCGCGACACACGCTCTCTTCTTTGCCAGCCCCTTCGGATCGGTAGCAATGGTTGGATTCGAATCCACATACCGGCACATTGATCAGCGCCACCGGGTAGTTATCCAGCCAGGTGGCCTGCTGCTGCACCTGACCCGTGGCCGAGTAGTTGCCCAGCCACTGCCCTGCTTCGCCGTACAGCGTGATCTGAGCCGCGCCACCGGCCGGGGTGCGCAGCACGCGCTCGCCGCGGTGATTGTAACCCTAGCTTTCCAGAACGGTACTGCGCTGCTTCACCGAGTTCATGCCGTTGGCATCGTTGTAGGTGAACGTGTCGCTGCCAGTGCCGGTGGCCAGGTCTTCAAGGACTACCTCTTATCGCTGCAAACCGAAACCGGCCTGGAGCAGGACTGGAGGCGTTGCGCGCCAGCACTGAATCCACAGATTGATTCGCTTGCCGGAGACGGATCAGGATGAAATACCCGATTTTCCAAACGACGCCAGACCCCCTTTCATTAACCAGCTGAGCGCAATGCTATTTCTTCGTATTCGCACCCGCCTTTCGGTTTAAAAGCAAGAAGGACACAGCACTTGAAATTGCACCCCAAACCGGCGTCATTAAAACAGCACTTATAATTCCGAACGATACTAACACCCGCCACATGAAATCTGCATTGAACGAAGAAAATCTTTCACGTTCAACAAAAATTACTATCGCCTGAGCAAAAACTCCAGCCGCCATGCCAACCGCCCCTCCCCAGGCCGCGCACTTCCAAAAACTCTCCTTCCCATAGGGCCTGAGCAATACACCAAATAGAACCAGGCCTGCCAGATACAGCCAAGGAAACAACCTATCATTATCAAACTGATACATATCCCATAGAGGCTCCGGAATTCCAACATACATCACCATCGAGATGACCAGTGAAATCCCAGAATAGAGTAAATTCCGCCCACCCATTGAATCACCTCTTTGGAGAATAGACCCTGACCTTAACTCCGGGAAGCTTTGACAAAGACTTACCCAATGTTGCAGGCGTAAATTTAACACCAAGACTCTTAAATGGTCCAACTCCATTGATTGCGGAGGATGTTTGGATGGCGCAAAGCCCTCCGGTCGCTGCCCCCAGCTGCTCGGCATAGTCTTGAATCTGAAGCTCGCTATATTCAGTCGTATCAAAGCTGAGCGTGTATACCGTTGACCCTTCGGCCAAATGATGATTCACGAAGCTCGTGAGATTGGCGTCAACACCTGAAAATATGTCGCCGGTTCCGCGCGTGGGCGCATTCGGGTTGGCGCCTGGATAGCCTCCGGCCGGATCATACAAAACTCCCTCCCCATCCTTGCCATCGACACGCACGGCAGCATGGGTGCCTATGCCCAATTTTGAAGTGACAATAACTGTTGTCTTCAAACCATATGGATCACCATTACCCGACGGATTCCCATGCGCGTAAAGAAAAGCGGATATTCCACCCTTCAATCCAATAGGATCACTCTGCGAGTACCGCCCCACCGCCGGGTCGTACTCGCGCTGATAGTTGTAGAACAACCCACTCGCATCCGTGGCCTGCTGGCCCGGGAAGCGCAGCGCCAGCTCGAACACCACACCATCGCCATCCGGGTCAGCACTCGGAATCTGGTTGCCGAATACCTCGCTCTTGTTGCTCCACTCCCAGATTGCAACATTCCGCACCGGATCGATCACCACGCGCGGCGTACCCAGATGATCTGGTTGGACGTAGGCCAGCTCCGGCACGCCGGTAGCCGGCACATTGATCAGCGCCACCGGGTAGTTATCCAGCCAGATGGCCTGCTGCTGCGCCTGGCCCGTGGCCGAGTAGTTGCCCAGCCACTGCCCTACCTCGTCATACAGGGTGATCTGCGCTGCGCCACCGGCCGGGGTGCGCAACACGCGCTCGCCACGATGGTTGTAGGCGTAGCTTTCCAGCACCGCATTGCCCTGCTTCACCGCATTCATGCGGTTGGCGTCGTTGTAGGTGAACGTCTTGCTGCCGATGCTGGTGGTATTGCCCGCTGCGTCATGGGTGCGCGCTTCGCCATCCACCGCGGTCAGGCGATGGCTGGTTGCGGGATAGGTGTAGCTGGCAGTGCCCGCCGAAGTGGTCAGCGCGGTGCGATTGCCGGTGGCGTCGTAGGCATAGGTTTCAATCGGCGTGCCGGTCGCGCCGTCTTGGGTCTGGGTCAGGCGGCCCAGCGTGTCGTAGGCGTACTTGGCCAGCACCGTCGAACCGGCGCCGTTCTTCAGCTCGGTGATCGAACCGACCGGGTCGTAGCCGTAGCCCAGCGACAGACCGCCCGCAGCCGGGTCGTGCACCGCCTGCGGGCGATAGTCCAAGTCCAGCGGACGCTGCAGCTGGCGGCCATTGCCGTAGGTCCAGCCTGTCGCCGGACCGAAGGCTGCGTAGGTCACGTTGTTCACCACGATCTGGCGCGCCTGGCCGGGCCGGGTCAGGCCGATCTGGCTGATGCGGCCCTGGATATCACGCACGTAGTCGGCCACGCTGCCGTCGGGGTAGGTCAACGCAGTCAGACGGCCCGACTTGCTGTAGGCGTAGCGCAGCGTGCTGGCGACACCATTGATCGTCTGCACTTTACGGGTGACCTGGCCGAAGCGGTCGTGGCAGTACTGGGTGCGGCCATTGGCATGCAGCACCTGGCCCACGCGCCCCTTGGCAAAGCGCTCGTCGGCGGTACACGCGGCAGGCGCCACGTCGTAGCTGTAGCCCACGTCCAGATTGGGGTCCGGGTAGGCAATGCCGATCAGGCGGTTGAGCGCATCGTAGTGATAGGTGGCGGTGACGCCGCGTGCATCGGTGGCCGTCTTGCGGTTGCCGGCGGCGTCCACGGTGAAGCTGCTGGCGCCACTGTCCGGGCTGACCTGCCCGCTCAGGTCACCGAACCCGTTGTAGGCATAGGTCGTATGCAGGCCTTTCGGGTCGGTGACCTGGGTGACCTGGTCCAGCGCGTTGTACTGGCTGCGGATCTCCGCCGCCACGCCGCCGACGTCCTGCAGAGTCTGGGCCAGGCGGTTCAGCGGGTCGTACTGCTGGCTGGTCACACGCTGCAGGGCGTCGGTCACGGTCTGCGGGTTGCCGTTGGCATCGTAGGCAAAGCCGGTAGCGTGATTGCCTGCGTCCTTCAGTGCGGTCAGCTGGCCGAGCGTGTTGAACGTCCGTGCCAAGGTGCGACGTAGCGTGCCGCCTGCATCGAGCGTGTCTTCCTTGAGGCGATTGCCGGCGTTGTCCAGCGCATAGTGAATGGTGTTGCCTGCGTTGTCCTCGATGTCGGTCAAGCGCAGGGCAGCATCGTAGACGTAGGAAACGCTGCTGCCATCCGGCTCGGTGATCTTCTGCACCTGGCCCGTCGGCCAATAGCTCAGCTGGGTGACCCGATTCTCGGCCGTGCTGGCACCGCGTACGGTGATCGAGGTCGGCCAGCCGCGGGCATGGTAGGTGTAATCGGTCACCACGCCGTTGGCATCCTTGACCGACAACGGCCGCCCGAACGCGTCGTAGGCCAAGGTCTCGACCGTCTGATCCAGCGCATTGGTCACGCTGCGCAAGTCGCCCTTGCGGAAGCCACATGCACCATTGGTCGCGCACCCTGCGTCATCGGCCAGATAGTAGGCATAGGTAACAGTATCGACCACATCCGTGCGCGGGCCATCCACGCTCTTCAGCAGCCCTTCCACCGGGCAGCTGCCCGCCGCCGCCACATCAGCGGCTTCGCAGTACGTGTAGCTGGTGATGCGCGTCTGGCCGGATGCGGTGTCGGTCACCGTGTTGGCCGTCGGCTGGCGTCGGGCATTGAAGGACGTGCGGGTTTCACGATTGCCGATCCGGGTGGTCAGTACCGCATTGGTTTCGACGTCACGCGCGGTGGTCACCACCCGCTGCTCGGGCAGGCCGACCGCTTCGGTCACGGTATGGATGCTGATGGCACGACCGCTCGCCGCATCAGTGCCCTGCGCATAGGTGTGCTTGGTCTGGACGCCGCGGCGATCAGTGTAGGTATCCAGACGCCGGCGGAAGTCGACACTCTGGTCGTAGTAGGTTCGGCTGACGGTTCCCTGCGAATCCGTCAGGCCGGTCACCTTGCGCGACGGAGCGCTATCGCCGCCGGGTGTCAGGGTGTAGTCGGTCTGCCGCCCAAGCGCGTCGGTCACGACCGCACCTCCATTGGGGCTATAGGCCAGCGTCACGCCATCGGCACCGCCGGCGTGCTGACTGGAAATGACACGACCGTCGGAATCATAGGTAAAAGTGCTGTAACGACGCCCGTCCTCCGCCGTGATGCCGGTCAGATGCTGGGGGAAAGCTTGGTTCTCGTAGTGATACGTGCGCACACCGCCACCCGCATAGGTCACCGTGGCAACCTGGTTCTGCGGCGTGTAGGTATAGGTGGCGAGCGCAATGCCTTCGACCAGTACCGAACTGATCAGCGCCTCATAGTCGTTGGACTGGTAGACGAACTCCAGCGTGCGGCCACTGCTGTGGGTGACGGCCGCAAGGCGGTCGCTGTCATCGTAGATATAGGTCAGCGACGTGGCATCCGGGAAGCGCTTGGCGGTCAGACGCCCGTCCGCGCCGAAGGTCGAGATGGAACCCGCCGAATACAGCGTCCAGTTACCGTTCTGGACGAGACGATCACCACTGTCGTCGTCCGCCTCATAGGCTTGGCCGATCTTCTTGAATGCACGCTGGAAACCGGTGCTTTCAATGATGCCCACACTGTCAACGCCATCCAGTGCCAGATGGGCGCCCAGCGAATGGGTCCAGCCATAGCCGAAGCCACCGGAGGACGTGGAGATGCCAGAGTGGTAGAAACGCGTCAGCGCGATCCAGCCAAGATCGAAGTCCGGCGCAATCTCATACTTCTCGCCCGTTTTGACGTCACACGGATTGCCGACATTGCCGTCGCAGGTACCGCCGTTGGAGGCCGGGTCCTTGTCGGGAAGCGGACTCATGTTCGTAGCTGTATCGTTACGGGACATGGGGCAGCTGCCGTTGCCGCCATCCTTGTCGCACTTCTGCGACTTCGAGGTAATGGTCGCAACGAACTCCTCGTTCACGCAGGCGTTGTGTGTGTTGGACCACTGCGTAAGAGGAACAGGGCAATCAAGCCGGCGTTTGCGGCCGAAGGCCATCTGGCTCACGTAGGGAGCGCAGGGCGATTCGGCCGTATTCTCCCCGATCATATCGGTGATTTGATAGAACCTGGACTCGACCACGCCTTCCATTTCGGGCACGCCGGAGAACCAGTCACCCTGTGGTGTAACAGCAGCACCTGGACACACGGGGTTACTTGCCTGGACGTCCGCGAGATAACTCGCGACCATCGCCTCTTCGCTCGAAAACTCCGCTGTACTCAGATAGGTCCAGTCTGGATCGGAGGGTTGTGCCTTCCCCATCCAGTAAGTGATCGACGTGTTTCCGTTCAAGTCCACGACTTTCGACTTGATCTTGTCGACAGACTGCCAACCGAACTGGAACTCCGGCGGGAACGGACTCGGTGCGGGCAGGCTCTTGATCGCCTGCACCGCCTGCTGCTGGGTCTTGTACTGCGTCGAATTGCCACCGGGCTGCGAAATGCGCCAGGTGATCTTGCTTTCCTGCGCCTGTACAACAGCCGGCGCGACGCAGCCAATGGCAACAATCGCCAGCACGGTACGCGAGAGGGTCTTCAGTCGTTCCAACATCCCTGTTCTCCTTCCTGGACGAACACAGCGCCGGCGGGAACGAGAACGCGAAGGTGTTCCCCGCGTCATGCTTCGGATCGTCCCTGGTCCGGAATGCGGCAGTGCCACATGCCGTGTTTATCGTTGAGGACGCTTACACATTCAAGTATGGAGTCGAGTAACCGATCACAGATTCAAACATCCAGCGCCATTCAGCGGGCTGCGCCCTGTTCCCATGACTTTCTGCACAGAGAATCAGTGTTGTACATCACTACATTACCAGCACGACCTGTCGCGAGGTCGGCAGGCTATGGCGCTCCGCTGCAGACCTGACCCATCGGAAGGGCTGGCACGCGGCACGGCCCAGGGGAATGGCAATGAAGAGCAGCCGAGTGACGTTGTGCGTGCTGGCCGCGGTGATGGCCGCAGCAGGCACCGTCCACGCCGGGGAAATCCAGGTGGATCGGGGCGCTTATGCACTGCAGGCCGAAGAGACGGGAGCCGGCCCGATCACCGTGGTCTTTGAATCCGGTTTCGGGCAGGGCGCGGGCGCCTGGAAGGAGGTGGTTGCCGGTCTGGGGCGCGACTACCACAGCATCACCTACGCCCGTGCAGGACTCGGCAAGTCCGGCAGCGATGGGCACCTCAAGCGCATCGATGCGCATCTGGCCGACCTCACGGCCGTGATCGATACGCTCGCTCCCGGTCGCCGCGTTGTGCTAGTGGGTCATTCCTATGGCGGCCTGCTGGCCACGGAGTTTGCACGCCGCCATCCGGAGCGCCTGCAGGGCCTGGTACTGGTGGACCCGGCCACGATGGGGCAGCGCCATGCGTTCAGGCAGGCCGACAGTGCACGCGTGCAGGCAGATGATGCCCAGCTGCGGGCAATGCTGCCGCCAGCCATGGCCGCCGACTACGCCGTGCTGACCGAACAACTGGATGCACCCGGTGCGCAGACCCCGCGCACGATGCCGGATGTGCCGGTGGCGTTGCTGACTGCAACGAAGCTGGCTGCCGAACCGCTGTTCTTCGAAGAAACCGCAGCGGGCAAGGCACTCTGGAAGGCACAGCACGCCCTGCTCTTCTCGGGATTCACGCGCGGCTTGCACCGCTACCTGGCGACCGGCCACACCCTCCAGCGCGAGGATCCTGCTGCGGTGGTGGCCGCGATTCAATCAGTCTCCGACACCTTGAAGTAGCCATTCCAGGCAACGGCTTTCCGGGTTATTCCCTGCTACTGCCCACGCAGGCGCACCGCAAAGTACCGCGTCGGGGAAAGACCAAGCGCCTTCTTGAACATCGTGATGAAAGCCGTCACTGACTCATAGCCCAGCGTCTCGGAAACGCGTTGTACCGGTGCACCACCGGCGAGTTCACGAATGGCGATGAGCAGATGCAGCTGCTGCCGCCAACGTCCGAAGGACAAGCCCGTTTCCCGTTCGATAAGCCGGGTCAACGTGCGCTCGCCCAGGGCCAGGCGCATGGCCCACTGGCTGATGGTGCTGCGGTCTGCCGGATCAGCCGACAGCGCCGCAGCCAACGCCCGCACCTTCGGGTGATTGCTGACCGGCAGCGAGAGGTGCTCGGCCGGCATCTGCACCAGTTCGTCCAGCAGCACCCGCGCCAGCCGATCGATGTGGCTGCCATGCGGGTAGTCCAGCGGCGCGTCGGCAAGGTGCAGGATCATCTCGCGCAGCATCGGGGAGATCGCCAGCGTCACGCACTGCGCTGGCAGTTCGACGATGCCAGGCTCGACGAACAGGTAGCACAGGCGCGCGTTGGCGGTGGCGCGATTGCTGTGCGGCATGCCGCCCGGAATCCAGACGCCACACTGGGGCGGCACGATCCACAACGCATTGGCCACTTCGCAGGTCACCGCCCCATGCAACGCGAGAATGAGCTGGCCCTTGCGGTGCTCATGTACGGGAATTTCTGCGTCGTGCTCGGCCACCTGGAGGCGGCTGGCGACCGCCGGGCGATCGGTCTCGTCCGGGTCCAGGTCAAAGCCAGGGAGCGAAATGCGAGCCATTCTCACATTGACCGATTTTAGCGATTGGTTGTCATTGTAGCGAAATTCGCCATGCCGGCCGATCACTAGCATGAGCCGCATGCACTCCCCCAGCCCACTCCGCCCCCATGTGCTCCAGGCATTTGCCCGGTTGAAATGCCCCGCCCTCAGGACCGACCAGGAGGCGGTGCTGTTCTCGCTCAAATGCCTGCTCGCCGCATCGCTTGGGCTGTATGTCTCTCTACGGATCGGCTTGAACCGCCCGTTCTGGGTGATCGGCACGGTCTATCTGGTGTCGCAGCCACTGTCCGGCGCAACGCTCAGCCGAGGTCTGTTCCGCCTGCTCGGTACCGTAGGCGGGGCCATCGCCACCGTCGCGCTGGTGCCACGCTTCGCCAATGCGCCCCTGGTGCTGAGCGCCGCGCTCGCCACGTGGATGGCGCTGTGCCTGTACCTGGCGATGCTCGACCGCACGCCACGTGCGTACGCGTTCCTGCTGGCCGGCTATACCACCAGCCTGATCGGATTTCCTGCGGTGATGGTGCCGGAAGACGTGTTCACCATTGCCATCACGCGGGTGCAGGAAATCTCCATCGGCATCCTCGCCGCCACGCTCGTACATGGGTTGGTGCTGCCGCGCCGGGTCTCGATGCGCGTGCACGCGCGGGTTGCTGCCATACTGGATGATGCGGAACGATGGACACGCGACATGCGCGCCGGTGCATCGGACACGGTGCTGGCGTCGGACCGCTCGAAAGTAGCAGCCGACCTGCTCGAGCTGCATGTACTGTCGATCCACCTGCCCTTCGACAGCGCCCACGGCGTGGCCCAGGTGCAGATCCTGCGTGCCCTGCATGACCGGATGCTGGGCGTACTGATGCTGTCCAGCGCGGTGGAAGATTCCATCGCCCGGCTGCATTCACCGCAGGCCCGCGCAACGGATGCAACGGGCTGGCGCGAGCTGATGCAGGCCAGCCTCGCCGCGCAATGGGCCGAACTCAACCTCGCCCACGCCGACTGCCGCGTGCTGCAGGAACAATTGCACACTGCCCGCCCCGACTGGCGCCTGCAGGTACCTGACCGTCTTGCGCGGAATGGGCAGGGCGCCGTGATTCACCGGGATCACAGGATCGCCGCGCGCAGCGCGCTGGGGGCGTTCGTGGGCATCCTGCTGAGCTGCGTGCTGTGGATCATTACGGGCTGGTCGGAGGGCGCCACGGCGGTGTCCATCATCGGCACTGCATGCGTCCTGTTCGGCACCCTCGAAGCGCCGGCACCGCATGTCATGCGCTATCTGCTGGGATCGTGCATCGGCGTTGCCGTCGGCCTGCTCTACGGTCTGCTGATCTTCCCCGCGCTGTCCGATTTCGTCGGCCTGATTGCCGCGCTCGCGCCGGTGCTGCTGCTGTGCGGATCGTTCCTGGCCCGGCCGCCCTTCATCATGGCCGCCCTGGGCGTGGTACTGACCTTCCCGCTCATCGCAGGCCTGGGCGCGACCAGTACTGTCAACATCGTCGGCGCACTCAACAACAGCGTTGCGTTGTTCGTCGGTACGGCAATGGCACTGTGCAGCATGCAGCTGTTCCAGACCGCCGATGCGGGCCGCAACCGCGCACGGCTGGAGCGCTCGATCCGTCGGGACATCGCACGACACGCCGCCGGACAAAGTGATGTGACCCGCGCCTGGCTCAGCCGCATGCTGGATCGAATCGGGCTGCTCGCTCCCAGGTTGCAGGGCCGTTCCAGCGCAGCACACGACCTGCGAGCCTTGTTTGCGGACGTTCGTGCGGCACGTGCATCCAGCCAACTCCGCGCACTGGACACGCGTCTGGACAACCCGCATGTTCGGGCGCTTCATGCGACGCTGATCGAACGCGTCGCCGCACATTTCAGAGCTCGCACCCACTCGCCACGCAGTGTCGACGCCCATCTTCTGGAACTGCTGGACCGCATGCGCGAGGCAGCGGCGGCCAGCAGCGGGGCTGATCGGGAGCATCTGTCGCACCTGCTCTGCGGGTTGCGCCGCGACCTGCTGGCATCCCCGCTCACCCACCGGCACTGACCGCATGCTCTCTGATCTTTCCATTGATGGCGTGCTCATTCCCGGCCTGCTCGCCGTGGCCGCCGCCGCGCTGGCGCTGTCGGTGCTGACCTCACGTCTGCTCGCCAGCCTCGGTCTGTACCGGTTGTTCGCCGCACGGCCACTGGTGGGCCTGTCCCTGTTCGTGATCCTGGCGGAGCTGATGATCCGGCTCTCGCCCCTGCTCGAGAAATGAAATGAAACACCTGCTTGCTGTCATCGGGCGCTGGAGCGCAACGCTGGGCGTGTGTGCGCTTGCCGCCATTGCCGCGCTCTCCATCTGGAATCGTTACGAAATGCGCCCGTGGACGCGGGATGGGCGGGTGCGCGCCGATGTGGTGCGCGTTGCATCGGACATGGGGGGGCTGGTGACCCAGGTTCTGGTGCACGACAACCAGCGGGTCAGCGCCGGACAGCTGCTGCTGGTGCTGGATCAACCGCGCTTCGCTGCCGCGCTTGAGAAGGCCGATGCAGCGGTCAGCAGTGCACGCGCGACGCTGGCGCTGGCCCGCCGCGAATCGACGCGGGACAACGCACTTGGCAACCTGGTCGCCTCGGAAACACGCGAACGCAATGCCGCCAAGGTCGATACCGAGCTGGCCGCGCTGGCGCAGGCACGGGCCGAACAGCGCGTCGCCCAGCTCAATGTGCAACGCACCGAGGTGCGCGCGACCACCGATGGCATCATCACCAACCTGGACCTGCACGCGGGCGACTACCTGCAACCCGGTGCGCAGGCGCTGGCGCTGATCGACACCCGCAGCCTGCGAATCGAGGGCTACTTCGAGGAAACCAAACTGGCCTGCATCACCGAGGGTGATGCCGCCGTGGCCCGACTGATGGGCGACGACCGCGACGTCCGCGGACACGTGGACACCATCGCCGCCGGCATTGCCGACGATCAGCGCTCAAGCACCCACAACCTGCTGCCCGCCGTGGCGCCGACCTATACCTGGGTCAGGCTGGCACAGCGCATCCCGGTGCGCATCCATATCGATGATGCTCCGCCGGATACGCGCCTGATCGTGGGTCGCACTGCAAATGTGACCATCACGCCCTCGGCACAGGGAGCCTGCAAGTGAGCTTGCGAACAGTGCGTGGCGGGCTGCTTACCCTGCTGCTGCCCATGACGGCCTGCGTATCCGGCCCCGACTATCACCTGCCGGCGAGCGCTGTCGCAGCCTCCCCACGGGCGGCGCGGGCGTTCGTCCTGGGCCAGGAGGCATCGTTCAGCCACGACGCGCCACCGGATCGATGGTGGCAACTATATGGCGACCCCCAGCTTGACGCCTACGTACGCGAAGCACTGGCGGCCAATACCGACCTGCGCGCCGCTGATGCCAACCTTCGGCGCGCCAGCGCAACCGTGCTGGAGTATCGCGCGCGCGGCGCCGTGCAGGCCGAAGTGGATGCATCGGGCACGCTCACCCATGCCGGTGGTTACACCCAGGCATCCGCGCCGCAGTCGTATGCGCTGGGCCTTCACCTCTCCTATGCGCTGGATCTTGCAGGTCGCATCCGCCGCGGCATTGAAGCGGCCAACGCGAACGCGGAGGCCGTCGCTGCGGCACGGGACCAGGTCCGCGTGGTCGTCGCTGCTGCCGTCACCCGTGCCTATCTCCAGGTGTGCACCAGCAATCACACGCTCACTGCAACCCGGCAGGTGCTGGCGATACAGCACGCCACGCTGGAGGCAACCCGTCGCCTGGCTGCAGGCGGGCGCGGAACGGACTTCGATGTCAGCCGTGCCGGTGCCGCCGTCAACCGCAGCGCGGCGGGGATACCGCACCTGCTGGCCGAACGCCAGGCCGCACTGTTCGAACTGGCCGCATTGATGGGCAGGCTCCCGGCAGATTATCCCAGGGAGGCCGAAGCGTGCCCGCAGCCCCCTGAGCTGGAGCAGGCGCTGCCGGTCGGTGACGGCTGGCAGCTGCTCCAGCGGCGCCCTGACATACGCGCAGCCGAACGCAGCCTGGCCGCCGCAACTGCAATGATCGGCGCCGAGACCGCGAGCCTCTATCCGCAGATCACCCTGGGCGCTTCTTCGGGCGTGGCCGGCACACCGGCGCATCTGCTGTCGGCTGACGGCTTCGGTGCGAGCATCGGCCCCGTGCTGTCATGGCACTGGCCCAACCGCCGCGTGGCCAAGGCCCGCATCGCTGCGGCCAGTGCCAATGCAGATACTACCCTCGCGTCCTTTGACGGCGTCGTGCTGCAGGCACTGCGCCAGACCGAGACAGCACTTTCTGCCTGCACACAGGAGCTCGAACGCGAGCGCAGCCTGGCGCAGGCGCGGGGGGACGCAGCGCGGGCCGCCGGGCAGGCACAGCAACTCTACCGTTTCGGCAGGATCGATTTTCTCGATGTGCTTTCGGCCCAGGCCGCGCTGGCAGATGCGGAGTCCGCGTTGGCCACCTCGCGCGCGCAGCGCATTGACCGCCAGATGGATCTTTTCCTGTCCCTGGGGGGTGGCTGGACCGCGAGCAGTCCAGCCGAGGGTGTGGCGCGCTGAGTCAGTGTTCGTGGCGGCGATCTCCACAACCGGAACGAGCCAATCCTGCGCCGCGCGCCCGCGCATCATCCACGCAGACCTTCTCCAACCCAACGTCAAACCGGCCTGTTGCGGTGCCCGCCATCCGTGCTAGCGTGCGCCGTCAAACTCTCCATGAGGTGCAGGATGCGCAATGGAATGGGATGTGGCCTGGTCATGGCCTGCATGGCCCTCGCGACGGCGGCGGCGACCGCATCACCGGCTGCAACGCCCGGTGATCGCAGCCAGGACTTCGTGCAGACACGGGCCATCGAGGCGCGCTGCCAGAAGACCCTGCCCGGCCTGGAACTGCAGTTGCGGGAGAGCCGCCAGCACTGGCTGTCGACGCTCGACGCTGCGCAGCGGCAGGCGGCCGAGGCCTATGCCGGCAGCAAGGAAGGCAAGGCGCTGGAAAAAGGCGTGGAACGGGATGCCTCCCGGGCCTTCGGTCGCAACCCCCTGTCCGCGGCAGCGACCTGCGTTGGCCTGCTCGCCGAATATGGCCCGGCTCATCCGCTGCCTGCCGGTACGGCAATGCCGGCCGACCGGGTGCAGCACTACATGCTGCACTTCGCGCCGATGGCGCTGGCCCGGCTGCAGTGCGCACGCCTGGAGGGCATCGACGTGGCAGCCCAGCCCGATGGTTCGGAAACCTGGCAGTACCGGGCCTGCGGCCGGACCGAATCCGTGCGCATGGCCCCGCTCGGACAGAGCTGGTCGATGAGCGATGCGGACCGCAATCGCCTGTTCGACGCGCTGACCCGATAGGTCGGATTGCACGCAAGGACGATGTATCCACCCGCCTACGGACGGTGATGCGCCAGCGCCGCCTCCCATCCTCAAGAGCCCATGATGCTCAACGCACGTGCACGCTTCGCCGCCCTCGCCCTTTTGCTCCCGGCGTGGCTGCCGGCCTACGCCGCGAAGAACGCCCCCGCCGACGTCAAGGCCATCGAACAGGTGGTCGAATCGTTCCGCACTTCGCTGATCAACAAGGACAAACCGACCTACATGGGCCTGTTCTTCTCGGACAAACCGGAAGACATCGGCTGGCAGTACGTTTCCGAGGATGTGCGCCTGCAGGACATCCGCAAGGCCAAGCCCGATGCGATCAAGGCGCGGCGGATTCCCGCCAACAACTTCATCGCACTGATCGACGGGGCAGTGGCTTCGCCGAAGCCGAAGGAGGAGACATTCTCCAACACGAAGATCGAGACGGATGGCGATGTGGCCTCGGTGTCGTTTGACTACAGCTTCCACGACGACGGAGTGAAGACCAACTGGGGCAAGGAGATGTGGCAACTGATCCGCACCGAACAGGGCTGGAAGATCTTCTCGGTGATCTACTCGATCCGCGATTCACGCAGCCCGGCCGAATGAGTGATCTGTCAGACTGGTGCCCACCGTCCGTCCACGCCAGCCAGACCCCGATGACCCGGATTGCCGACCTCAACGCCGACCAGCTCGCCCACCACGCGCTCAACATCTTCATCGCCCAGGGCCGCCATGTGGAAGGCGCTCGCGTGATCTACCGGGCGTTGCAACTGGACCCGCATCATCCCGGTGCGCTGCGTTGCCTGAGCGATTTCCTGGCCCACGAAGGCACCGAACCGTTCGCAGCGGCCACGCTGGAACACGCCCTGTCCGGTGCCGTTCCACTGAATGACGATGCGCGCCGGATGCTGGATGACCTGCGTTTCCTCGACATCTGGTCCTGGGGATTTTCGCGGCATGTCTCCGGCGAAGCCAACCTCAGCGGCGAAGCGTTCAAGCAGCGCGAGGACTTCGTCTTCGATGGCCCGGCCTATGCGGCCTTCCTCAATACGGTCACCGAGCCGGCCGGTTCGTTGCAGGGCGCCTTCCAGGCGGCCATCCGCATCTGCGGGCTGATGTCCGGCCTGCTGCGTCATGCGGAGAAGGACAATCCGGCGTTCGATGACGTGCTGCGATCCTCCGCCTTCGTCGAGACCGAGGCGTACCCGGCATGGCTGGCCTCGCCGACGGATGAGCTGGATGCCCTCGACCAGGCCATCCAGGCGCAGCGCCAGGCCGGCTGAAGGAAAATCCAACGGACGTCCGACGCTTTCCCGACGCCCGCCTGCACATCCTGTCGTGAGGTCAATTCATGGCAGGACCGGCATGCAGCCACCTCACCCCAGGGACAGCGGCAAGTACCCGCACGGCAAGACCGGGCTTGCCCGCATCTTCCATACGCTGATCCATTCGCGCGATGGCTTCATCGCCACCTTCCGTGGCGAAGCGGCATTCCGGCAGTTGTTGCTGCTGCATGCGCTGCTGATCGCCACCGCGTTCCTGCTGGACATCAGCCGGGTCGAACGTGCTGTGGTGCTGGCGGTCTGCTTCATCAGCCTGCTGGTGGAGCTGCTCAACTCGGCCATCGAAGCGGTGGTCGATCGCATCTCGCTTGACCACCATCCACTGTCCAAGAACGCCAAGGACATGGGCAGTGCCGCACAGACCACCGCACTGCTGATGGTCGGCACCGTGTGGGGGGTGATCCTGCTGGGCTAGCTCACGCCCGAGCCGCCGGGCATGACCCGGCGCGCCCCTGGGCGGAGGTATTACTGCGTGGCCAGGGCGAAATCCAGACCCGCGCACACCGCCGCCACCTGGGCGTCGTTGCATTCCTGCGGGTTGGTGCGCGGGCTGTCCGGGTAGACCTCGGTGGTGGTGGCAAAGCGCGCGTCGGTGAAGCCGGCGCAGGCGCCGATCGAGCGCGATTCGCCCCAGACCACGCCCGGCGACTGCAGCGGCAGGCCGACCAGGTTGCCTTCGGCGTCGGCCGGGGCGATGTGGGTGACCGGGGCGACGGCGGTGATCAACGCCTTCTGGAACTCGGCCTGCGGGTCTTCGCTGTTGCCGATCACGTAGAAGCCATCCGGAATGGTGTCGCGCTCGAACGGCTTGCCGTCGCGGGCGCAGCGTGCCGGATCGAACTCGTGCAGGTCGCTGTCGGTGGTCTCGTGCAGGTCCAGGTGCACCAGCAGGTTCGGCTTGCGCTCGGCCACCCAGCGCATCAGCGCGGCGGCTTCCTCGATCTGGCCGCCGTCACGGAAGCTGCGGTTCGGGTCGATGGCATCCGGGTTCCAGCGCTGGATGCGCTCGTAGCCCCACGGGCTGACGCACGGCGCCACGATCAGGTTCAACCGGCCCAGGTAACGCTCGGCCTGCTGTTCCAGGAACTGCAGGGCGCCATGCACGCCGCTGGTCTCGTAGCCATGCACGCCGCCGGTGATCAGTGCGGTCGGCAGCGCCGGGTTCCAGTCGTGGTTGACCACGGCGAACAGCGGGTAATGGTCCGGCGCGTAGTCGAGCTGGCCGTATTGGATCACGTCGAAGCTGTCGTCCAGGCGTTCAAGCGCGGCCACCACGTCGTCGTGGTAGCTGCGCTGGCGCTGCTGGCGGGCCCGCCACTGTGCGCGTTCCGCGTCGCCCCAGGGCTGTCCGGGGGTGCCGATCGGGTAGAACTGCGCAACAGTCATTGGGTACTCCAAGGGTCGAACGGATGGGTGCAGCCGGACATTCTAAGCCCTGTCGCGCCTGCGGGTGCCCTCCCCCCGGCCCCGCCTTCATCCAGGCCGGGTCATCTGGTTGTAAAATCAACGGTTTTTGGCCCCTCACCTCTTGATGGCGAAAGCAGCGCAGCCGGTCCTGGGTGGACCGGAATTCCTCCGCCTGCTCGCCCGTCTCAGCGACGGCGCGATGCCGGCCAGCAGTCCCGCCCTGACCGATCGCCTCGGCCAGTGGGTGGACTGGAGCCGTGCCGTGGCCCTGTCCGGGGCGCTCGGCGGACGCCTGCCCGAGCCGGGTGAGGCCGCCGAAGCGGCCGGGGATGTGCTGGACGACTGCGCCCAGGCCCATGCCAGCCTGCGGGCCTCGATCAGCGAGGATGCCGAGGCCGAGCGCCTGCTGGACCTGGCCGAAGCCGCCGCCACCCCCAACTTCGCCTCGCTGCGCCAGCGCTACCGGGTGCTGCAGCAGGCCATCCAGACCGCCACCGGGCGACTGCGCGGCCGCCTGCGCGACCAGTTGGTACAGGTTTCACCCGAACTGGCACGGCTGGCCGAGGTCGATGCGGTGATGGAACAGACCCTCACCCCGCGCGAGCACAGCCTGCTGGCCACTGCGCCGGCGGTGCTCGGCGCCCGTTTTGAACGCGTGCACGGCCAGCCCGGCTGGCGCGCGGCCTTCCGCCATGACATGCGCACCCTGCTGCTTGCCGAGCTGCAGCTGCGCTTCCACCCGATCGAAGGGCTGCAAGACGCCCTGCGCTCCCACTGACCGGAACACCATGTCCAGAACTGCTTTCCATGTCGTTGTTTTCCTTGTCGGCCTGCTGGCCGTGTGCTGGATCGGCATTGGCTACGTTTCGGTGCATCCGCTGGGTGCTGCGGTGGCGGCGATCATCGCGGCCTGCTACATCGCCGGTGGCGTGGAGCTGTATCGCTACCGCCAGGCCAGCAACGGCCTGCGCACTGCGCTGAGCGACCTGTCGAGCGCGAAGGAAAGCCTTGCCCCCTGGCTGGAGCGCGTGCCGATGGGCCTGCGCAACGCCGTACGCCTGCGCGTGGAAGGCGAGCGCACCGCCCTGCCCGCGCCGGTGCTGACCCCGTACCTGGTCGGCCTGCTGGTGCTGTTGGGCATGCTCGGCACCCTGCTGGGCATGATGGATACCCTGCGCGGCACCGGCCTTGCGCTGCAGAGCGCGACCGACATGGCCGCCATCCGTGGCTCGTTGGCCTCGCCCGTGCAGGGCCTGGCGGTGGCGTTCGGCACCTCGATCGCCGGTGTTGCCAGTTCGGCCATGCTCGGCCTGCTGGCGGCGCTGCTGCGCCGTGACCGCCTGCAGGCCGTACAGCAGCTGGACCGTGCGATAGCCGGTGACCTGCACCCGTACTCACAGGCCTGGCAGCGCGCCGAATCGCTGCGACTGCTGCAGGCACAGTCCGCCGCGCTGCCGGCGCTGGTCGACCGCCTGCAGGCGATGACCAGCACCTTCGAACAGCACAGTGCGGCCGCCAATGAGCGCCTGCTGGCCGGCCAGTCCGAGTTCCTGACCCAGAGCCAGGCGATGCAGGAACGCCTGGCGGTCTCGCTGCAGCAGTCGCTGCGCGAAGGCGCCGAGGCCAGTGCCGCCGCCATCGGTGGCGCGCTGCAGCCGATGGCCGAAACCACGCTGGCCGGCCTGGCCCACCATGGTGAGGCGCTGCATGCCCGTGTCGAGCAGGCGGTGCAGCAGCAGTTGTCTGGCCTGAGCGACGGTTTCGAGCGCAGCCGCGTCGCCACCGAAGCCAGCTGGGCCAAGGTGGTGAACGAGCAGACCCAGGCACAACAGGCGCTGGTGAGTGACCTGCGCCAGCACCTGCAGGCCTTCAGCGATGGCCAGGGCACGCAGGCCGAAGCGCTGGTCGCGCGCATCGGCGAGCGCCTGCAGGCCGATGCCAGCGGCAATGCCGAGGCCTGGCGCGCCGCCGCCGAACAGCAGCAGGCATTGAATACCGCGCTGGTCGAACGCCAGCAGCAGGCGTTGCTGGCCGCCAGCGAGCATCTGGACGCGCGTGCGCAGGCGCTGCTGCAGGCACTGGAACAGCACCACAGCGCCAGCCAGGCGCTGCTGCAGGATCACGAACTGCAGCGTTCGCAGGATTGGCAGGCCGCGCAGGCCGCCGCCGCGACCGCGCACGCCGAACTGCAGGCCAGCCTGGACAGCCGCGAGCAGCAGCGCCAGGCGCGCTGGGATGCGGTCAGTGCCGAACTGCAGCAGGCCCACGCCGCGCTGCAGGCCCAGCTGCAGGCCGGCGACGAACAGCGCCTGCAGCGCTGGAGCGATGCCCTGCAGCATGTTTCCACCGATCTGGCCGAGCGCCTGCAGGCCAACGGCGAACGCCTGGCCACCCAGCAGCAGCAGGTCTGCCACACGCTGGCGGCCACCGCGCAGCAGATCGGCGAGAACGGTCGCGCCCAGGCCAGCGCCACGCTGGCGGAAGTGTCCACCCTGCTGCAGACCGCCGCCGCTGCGCCGAAGGCCGCCGCCGACGTCATCAACGAGCTGCGCAGCACGCTATCCGAGAGCCTGGTGCGCGACAACGCGATGCTGGAAGAGCGCGGCCGCCTGCTGGCCACCGTGCAGACCCTGCTGGATGCGATCAACCATGCTTCGCACGAGCAGCGCACCGCGGTCGACGCGCTGGTCGGCGGTTCGGCCGAGCTGCTGGAACGCGTCGGCAACCGCTTCACCGACCATATCGCCGCCGAGACCGGCAAGCTGGATGGCATTGCTGCGACGCTCAGCGGCAGCGCGGGCGACGTTGGCCAGCTGGCCAGCACCTTCGGTTCCGCTGTCGAGCAGTTCGGTACGGCCTCGGCCGAGCTGTCCGGCCGTCTGGAACAGATCGGCGGCGCACTGGATGCCTCGCTGGCCCGCAGCGACGAGCAGCTGGCCTACTACGTGGCGCAGGCGCGCGAGGTGGTCGACCTCAGCCTGCTGTCGCAGAAGCAGGTGATGGAAGAACTGCAGCAGCTGGCCACGCGCCGCGGCAAGGCCGGCAGCGCATGAGCGACGAGCTGGAGGTCGACGGCGGTTCGCACGCCCCGATCTGGGCCGCCTTTGGCGACCTGATGTCGGTGCTGCTGGGCGCGTTCGTGCTGATACTGGTCGGTGTGGTCGCCGTGCAGCTGGAGCTGTCGCAGCGGCTGGACCAGGAAGTGAAGCAGCGCCAGGCCGAAGCCAAGCGCCTGCAGACCCTGGAACAGGCGCTGGCTGGCCCGTTGGCCGCCGGTCGCGTGACCCTGGTCGATGGACGCATCGGCATCAGTGGCAGCGTGCTGTTCGCGCTGAACTCCGACCAGCTGCAGCCGGAAGGCCAGGAGCTGCTGCGCAGCCTGGCCGCACCGCTGGCCGCCTACCTGGGCAGCCGCGAAGAAATCCTGATGGTCAGCGGCTTCACCGATGACGCGCCGGTGCGCGAAGGCAACCGCCGTTTCGCCGACAACTGGGAGTTGTCGGCGCAGCGGTCGCTGACCGTGACCCGCACCCTGATCGCCGATGGCGTACCGGCCGACGCGGTGTTCGCCGCCGCGTTCGGCAGCGAGCAGCCGGTCAGCTCCAATGCCAGCGAAGACGGCCGCGCGCGCAACCGGCGCGTGGAAATCGCGCCGATTCCCAAGCCCAAGGCCCCGGATGCCAAGTAAGCCGCCCGCACTGGAAGGCCTGCGCGCACTGGTGCGCGACCTCGATGCGGGGTCGCGCTCGCTGCCGCATTACCCGCAGGTACCGATGCTGCAGCAGGTGCAGCGCGAGTGGTCGGAGCTGCGCAGCGAGCTGCAGGTACGCCGTTCGCTGCGCACCGAAGCCCCGGCCGACGGCGGCCCGCTGAACTCGGCGGTGCTGGTGCAGCGCATGCTGGACACCATGCAGACAACCAGCCCCGGTTACCTGCGCCACTTCATCGACTACGTGGACACCCTGTCCTGGTTGCAGGCGCTGCAGGATGGCGCCTCCAGCGGTGGTGATACCGCGAAGCCGAAGCGCACGCGCAAGCCGCGCTGAACACCGAATGGTGGTGCCGGCCGCTGGCCGGCAATTGATTGATAGCCGCAGGTTCATCGGGCTGCCGGCCAGCGGCCGGCACTACACGTCCTGGTAGGCGCCTCACAACGAATGAACATGTCACCAGACAGTCATCTGTCTAGCGCACCATTTTCACGTTGACCCACGGCACCTGCAGCGCCACCGGTCGCATCGGTTGTCTCCCCTTTTGAACTCCATGAGCTCCGCGCCCGTGCGGTGGCTCGTGCCTGCCTGAGTGTCCGTAACATGACGAAGACTTTGTTGGCCGCTGCGCTGTCGATCGCGCTCGCTCCGGCGGCCTGGGCGCAGGATGCTGCCCCGACCTCCAGCACGCCCTCCGCCACCACCCTCGATGCGGTCTCTGTGATCGGCAGCGGTGAAGCGCGCCAGGTGCAGCGCATCACCCGCGAGAACCTCGACATCCTGCCGCCGGGCACCAGCCTGCAGAAGACGCTCAACCTGCTGCCGGGCGTCAACGCGCAGTCGGCCGATGCGCTGGGCACCAACGAGCAGTCGATGACCCTCAGCCTGCGCGGCTTCAACTCCACCCGTCTCGGTTACACGCTCGACGGCGTGCCGCTGGGCGATGGCGCGTACAACAACTACAACGGCCTGACCATCAACCGTGCGCTGATCAGCGAGAACATGGCTGGTGCCGAACTGGCGGTGGGCATCGGCAGCCTCGGTACGCCGTCCACGAGCAACCTCGGCGGCACCATTTCCTATACCTCCGACCGCCCGGCCCAGGAACTCGGCGGCCGCGTGGTGCAGACCTTCGGCAGCGATGCCAACCGCCGCACCTTCGTGCGCGTGGACAGCGGCGAGTACAACGGCTTCTCCGGCTATGTTTCCGGCATGAACGCGGTCTCGGACCTGTGGAACGACCAGACCGCCTACAACAAATCCACCACCAAGCAGTTCAATGCCAAGGGCGTGTGGAACTTCGGCCGCGGCCAGATCACCGGTTTTGTCGATACCTCGCGCACCACCCAGGCGGACTACTTCTATCTGTCCAAGGACGAGATGTCGCGTGGCCTCGGCTGGGACTGGGGCGGCTACGCGCCGGACTGGAACAAGGCGGTGGCCAAGGCCTACTGCAACACCGCCAGCTTCAATGCGAAGAAGTGCGACAGCAGCGGCCCGGACAAGGACGCCGATGGCGCCTTCACCGCCGGCCAGATCCTGCGTGACGACAACCTGTACTACCTGGCCGGTGATTTCTTCCTGGCCGATGGTTTCAGCCTGCGCGCCCTGGCCTACCACCACGATGACCGCGGCGAAGGCCACAACTGGAACAGCGGCGCGTGGTCGAACAAGGGCACCGCGCAGGAGATTCCGATCATCTTCCGCAACACCATCTATACCATCGACCGCGACGGCGGCACGCTGTCCTTCGACTGGGAACTGGGCGCGCACCGCATCGAAGGCGGCGTCTGGTACGAGCGCAACACCAGCAGCGCCGAGCGCTACCAGACCGCCGTGGACGGCCCGCGCGACCTGAGCGGCATGAACACCCTGCCCTCCGATGTGGGCGTGTTCGCCCAGCGCACCCGCTGGAAGACCCATCAGTTCTTCCTGAAGGACACCTGGCGCCTGCTTGATGATCGCCTGACCCTGGAGTTCGGCGCCAAGAGCCCGCACGCCACCTCCGATGCACAGGCACTGCCGGGCGACGCGAAGACGCCGATCTCGCCGACCTCGAACAACCAGTTCGCCACCGGTTCGTTGAAGGCCAGCAAGAATTTCCTGCCCAGCATCGGCGCCAACTTCCGCCTGACCGAGCACCACGAAATCTTCGCCAGCTTCGCCGAGAACATCGCCATGTTCCAGGGCGGCTTCAAGCTCGGTCCGCAGGCAGTCAGCCAGGCGACCTGGAACGCACAGGGCAACCTGAAGCCGGAGGAATCGCGCTCGCTCGAAGCCGGCTACCGCTTCGTCACCGATACCCTGCAAGCCTCGATCGCGGCCTACAACGTGCGCTTCGACAATCGCCTGCTGCAGTACAACCCCTGTGACTCGCGCCAGCCGGTCGGCCCGACCTGCGGCAACCGCTTCTACAACGTGGGCGGCGTCGACAGCCGCGGCGCCGAGCTGACCGTGCTGTGGACCCCGAACGAGCACTTCAGCTGGTACACCTCGGCATCGCTGAACCGTTCGACCTATGCTTCCAATTACGTGCAGGCCGGTGTCGAGCAGCAGATCAAGGGCAAGATCCAGACCGATACGCCCAAGCAGCTGCTGGCCACCGAGATCACCTGGCGTGACAACGGCTGGTTCGCCAGCCTGCGTGGCAAGTACACCGGCGAACGCTTCTACACCTACACCAACGACCAGGGCTTCGGCGGATTCACCATATTCGACCTGGCCGGTGGTTATGACTTCGGTCAGGTCGGCTTCGCCAAGGGCATGCGCCTGTCGTTCAACGTGACCAACCTGACCAACAAGCGCTACGCCAGCAACCTGGATTCGAGCGTGTTCGCGCCCAGCGACCCGGCCGGCAAGCTGTACGTGTTCCATGCCTCGGCACCGCGCCAGGTGTTCGGTACGATCGACCTTCGCTTCTGATCGACCGCCCGGAGTCCACCCATGCTCGCGACCGCCCTGCTGCTGGCCACCCTCTCCGCCAGCGGATACTCCGCTCCACATGAGGCCAGTGGTGCGCCGCCACGCACCCTGCAGTCGGGCGGTCGTACCTACGTGGATAAAGGCCTGGTCGCCGCCGGGCGACTGCCGGCAGGCACGGTGGACTTCCTCGGCGACACGCTGGGCTCGTTCTCGTCGCTGGCGGTGCAGCCCGGCACCTGGAAGCGCACCACCAAGGGCTACGAAGGCGTGCTCTGGACACTGCCCGACCGCGGCCGCAACGACCCCGAGGCCGGCCTGTTCTACGACTACGCTGGACGCGTGGAGCGCATGCAGCTGCGCATCGACATTGCCCCAGGCAAGCCCGGTGCGCTCGGCACGCTGTTGATGGTGCCGGACAAGGGCGTGGTGCTGAAGGACTTCAACGGTCAGCCGTTCACCGGTGCCGACCCGGGTGAGCACACGGTCACCCAGCGCGAGGTGGTGCTACCCTCGCCCGCCAGCGGCGCAGGCGCGGGCAAGGTCTCGCTGGATGCCGAGTCGCTGCAGTTCACCGCCGATGGCCATTTCTACATCGGCGACGAGTACACCGCCAACGTCTACTACTTCGATGCGAAGGGTCAGCTGCAGGGCGTGATCGTGGCACCGCCTGCGATCCGTCCGCAACGCGATGGCAAGCCGGCCTTTGGTTCGCTGGCGCCACCGCAGAGCGGCCGCCGCAACAACCAGGGCGTGGAAGGCATGGGCCTGTCGCCCGACGGCAGCCGCCTGTTCGTCGCCCTGCAGAGCGCCACACTGCAGGACAGCGCACGGGGCAACGCGGCCGGGCGCATCAACACCCGCGTACTGGTCTACGACGTGACGGCCTCGCCAACGCCACAGCAACCGATCGGCCATTACGTGATGGCCCTGCCCGCCTACGCCCACGACGGCAAGGGCAAGCTGGACCGCACCGCCGCGCAGAGCGAGCTGCGCGCACTGGACGACCATCGCTTCCTGCTGCTGGCCCGCGACGGCAACGGGCTGGGCAAGGACGGCGACGACCCGATCGTCTACAAGTCAGTGCTGCTGGTGGATGTGGCCGAAGCCAGCAACCTGGCGGGAAGCAACTATGAGTCCGGTACGGCCTCGGTACTGGCCGACCCGGCGGACACCGTATTGAAGAGCGGCATCGTGCCCGCACGCAGCGACGAACTGCTGAACCTGCTCGACCGCCCCCAACTCGCACGTGCCGGGCTGGACCTGGATACGAAGCGCGGCCCGCATGCCGGACTTCTTTCGGAAAAGTGGGAAGCCATGGACGTGCTGTCGGCGCTGGACCCACAGCATCCGAACGACGTGCTGCTGCTGATCGGCAACGACAACGACTTCATCGCCCGCCACTGCCGCATGCAGGGCCAGCCCTGCGACAGCCCGTACGACAACGACAACCGCGTGTTGGTCTACCGACTGACGCTACCCTGACTGCAACGTGTATTGCCGCAACCGTCTCGCTCGAAAGTCTGGTAGTGCCGGCCGCTGGCCGGCATCACGCCCAGACCGACCACGCATGTGGGTACTCGCCAATCTGCCCGGCAAGATCAGCGCGCACCGGATTCCCCAGGATATACAGGGCTTGCCGCGCCAGCGACTCCTCAGCCCTCACTGCATGATCGAAGTAGCCAGGCTGCCATACCGTACTTCGACGGCCAGCCAGGCGATTCAAGGCAAGCGCGCTCGACGACTTCATTCGGCGCGCAATGCCTGAAAGGGGACCTCCGCGCAGCTCGAACATCCAGTGGACGTGATCCGGCATGACGACCCATGCGAGTGACTGCACCAGCCCCCGACGTTCGATGTAATGGAACTGGTCGATTACACATGCCACTGCAGCTTCGCTTTCAAAGAGCCGGCGGCGCTGATGTGTCGTCGTTGTCAGAACGTAGACCTGACCGACAATGGAACGCCGGCCCAGGCGGAGGCGGTGGCTGCTCATGCCCCATGGTGGAGCGATCATTGGGCGTTGAACGTCAGGCCATGCCTCGATGAATGTTCGGAGATGTCTGAAGTTGAATGAGGTTGCCGGCCAGCGGCCGGCACTACCGGGCCATGGGTTACCGGCAACTCACCCGCGCAGGGTGGCGCCGCCGTCCACGTACAGGTCACTCATCGCTACGTGCCCGGCCTGCTCGGAGAGCAGGAACATCACCGAGTACGCGATGTCTTCGGGGGTAGCGAGTTTGCGCAGCGGAATGCCGGCCTTGTAGGTCTCGAGGCTGCCGGCGATCACCCGCTCGGCACCGTGCTCGTCCTGCCACATGCCGGTCTGCATCGGGGTCAACGTTGAGCCGGGGGCGACGATGTTGCAGCGGATCCCCAGCGGCGCGAGTTCCAGCCCGAGGCAGCGGGTGAACATCGTGGCGGCGGCCTTGGATGCCGCGTAGGCGGCCATGCCATGCCGCGGCACGCCGGCCGCATTCGAACTGACCGTGACGATCGCACCCTGCCCGCGCGGTGACATCACCCGCGCCAGCGCACGCCCAACGTGGAACACGCCATCGGCGTTGACCGCGAACACCTGACGCCAATCGTCGTCGGTGGTCTCGGTCACGCCACCCACATGCAGCACCCCGGCCACGTTGGCGGCCAGCGCGATTGGCCCGATGCTGGACTCTACCCGGTCCACCAGCGCGTCCACAGCCGCACTGTCAGTCACGTCGAGTGCGAGCGACGTCGCCCGGGTATCGGCCACGCGCGGCGCCTCGCGATCAGTCGCCACCACGGTGCAGCCGGCCCCGGCCAACAGCCGTACCAGTGCCTCGCCGATGCCACCGGAGGCACCGGTCACCAATGCCACGCGGCCTTCAAAGCCCGTCAACTGCATGTTGCGATCTCCTGTTGCTCATCCCAGTGGCGCAGTCGCGCCGACAACCACGGTGCCAGCTGCGCCACCGCATCGCGGCCGGTCAGCTCGGCATGCAGGAACGGCAGTTCGAGCGCCTGCACCTTGCGCGCATGAGTCCGCCACAGCGCCGACTGCAGCTGTGGACGCGCCTGATGATCCCGGCCTGCGCGCACGTGCACCAGCGTGCCGTCGAACGGTTGGTGGATGTGTTCGCGGATCAGCCGGTTGGTGCCGGTCACTGCACGCACCACGCCATCGAGCACCACATCCGGAAGGCTGCCGAGCGCACTACCACCGCGACGCAGGAACGCCAGAATGCGTTCACGGCTGTCCAGTTCCGGATGCGCATCCGGATCGTGGCCGGCAATCGCCAGCAGTGCCCGCAATGCGGCGATGGCATCGGGTTCCGGCTCGGCCCGCCAGCACTCGCTGGGATAGGCGTCCAGCAGCACCAGCTCGCCGACTTCGCGCCCGATTTCATGCAGCCGCACCGCCATCGCCTGGGCCAGGATGCCACCCACCGACCAGCCCAGCAGGTGCACCGGCCCCTTCGGCTGCAATGCGACCACGCGCTGTACGTAGTCATTGGCCATTGCTTCGATGCTGGACGGCAACGGCTGCTTCGGATCCAGCGCGGGCGACTGCAGGCCATACACCGGGCGTGCCGGCTGCAGAGCACGCGCCAGCGTCCGGTAGTTCCAGGCGATGCCACCGGCCGGGTGCAGCACGAACAACGGAGTGGGCCCGTCAGCATCAGTGGCAGCCAACGAGATCACCGGCCCCAACGCGTGGTCGGCCAGCGCCGGCGGCTCGGCAATGCGTGTCGCCAACGCGGCCACGGTGGGCTGCGCAAACAAGGTTCCCAAACCCAGATCGCAGCGCCAGCGCTGTTCGATCGCCAGCAGCAGGTGCACCGCCGACAGCGAGTCACCGCCGAGACTGAAGAAGTCCGCATCGACCGCCACCGGCGCTTCACGCCCGAGTGCCTGGGCAAACAGCACCGCCAGCTCCTGTTCCAGCGGCGTTCGCGGAGCCAATCCAGCGACATCATGCTGTGGCGGCTTCGGCAACGCGTTGCGGTCAAGCTTGCCGTTGGCGGTTACCGGCCAGTGGTCCACGCCGACAAACGCCGAGGGCACCATGTAGTCCGGCACACGGGTTGCCAGGTGGCTGCGCAGCGTCACCGCGTTGGCAAGCGCGGTTGGTACATAGGCCACCAGCCGGGCGTCTCCTGGGGCATCCTGGCGCAGCAGCACTTCCACCCGCTCCATGCCAGGCAGTTCGCGCAGTGCCGCCTCTATCTCGCCCAGCTCGATGCGCAGGCCGCGCAGTTTTACCTGATGGTCGCTGCGGCCGAGGTATTCGACCGCACCATCGCGGCGCCAACGGGCTACGTCGCCGGTGCGGTAGATACGCTCGCCCGCCCGGAACGGATCCGCAATGAAGCGCTCGGCAGTCAGATCATCGCGACCGAGATAGCCGCGTGCCAGCTGCACCCCGCCCAGGTACAGGTCACCGGCCACGCCTACCGGCACCGGCTGCATCCGGGCGTCCAGCACATACAAGCGGGTATTCCAGACCGGGAACCCGATCGGTACCGGCCGTGAGCGGTCATGGGCCGAAGCCGGCCAGTAGCTGACGTCCACTGCCGCTTCGGTCGGGCCATACAGGTTGTGCAGTTCGGCCTGCACGCGCCCATGGAAACGATCGCGCAGCGATGCGTCCAGCGCCTCGCCACTGGTGAATACCCGGCGCAGCTGCAGCCCTGCCGAGGCCGGTGCGGCGAGGAAGGCATCGAGCATCGACGGCACGAAATGCGCCGTGGTGATGCCGTGCCCGCGGATCAAATGCGCCAATTCAGTGGGATCGCGGTGCGCTTCCGGCCCGGCGACCACCAGAGTGGCCCCGCACAGCAGCGGCAGGAAGAATTCCCAGACCGAGACATCGAAGGTCGCCGGGGTCTTCTGCAGCACGCGGTCATCTGCGCGCACGCCGTAGTGCTCGCGCATCCACAGCAGGCGGTTGACGATGGCGCGGTGTTCGATGACCACGCCCTTCGGCTCGCCGGTCGAACCGGAGGTATAGATCACATAGGCCGCATCGCTGGGCGCCGGATCGGCCCACGGCGCGGCGAAGCTCAGCGCGGTCCACTGCTCCGGCGCAAGCACTGGCACGCCGGCCATGCGCGCCGCTACGTCGGCCGCAGCCAGTACGCACACCGGCTGCGCCGAGGCGAGAATACGTGCCAGCCGCTCGTCGGGATGGGCAAGGTCCAGCGGAAGATAGGCCGCACCCGCGCGCAGCACCGCCAGCGACGCCAGCACCAGCTCCAGCGAGCGCGGCAATGCCACCGCCACCACACTGCCCGGGCCGACGCCCATCGCACGCAGCTGCGAGGCAAGCGCGAAACTGCGCGCTTCCAGCGTCGCGTAATCCAAAGCAGCGTCACCGAACACCAGCGCAGGCGCGTGCGGATCCCGATCCATGCCCTGCTGCAGCAGCTCGACCAGGGTCGTCTCCGGCAGCGCGTGCGCGGTGGCATTGAAGCCCTGCAGCACCTGCTGCGCCTCCTCGGGCGTCGCCAGAGGTACGGCTGCGATATCGTCAGCCTGCAGTGCCGCCAACACGAAATGCAGCAACCGCGCCGCGTGCGCCTCGACATCCTCGCGACTGTACAGCGCGGGATTGGCCTCGATCTCCAGATCCAGCAGGTGCTGGCCGTCGCCACGGAAACCCAGCGTCAGGTCATCCACCGGCCCGGTGCACAGCACCTCCAGCGTCGCCTGCACGCCGGTCAGCGCCAGCGGCTTGTAGAACGGCTGCACATTCACCAGCGGGCCGTGCAGGCGCTGCTGCGCGCCCACCAGGCCCAGGTCCCGGCGCAGTTGCTCGCCGCGGTAGCGGCCGTGCTTGCGACCCTGGCTGAGCTGCCGGCCCAGGCCCCGGGTAAAGGCCTCGACGCTGTCCTCGCCGGCCGCCACGCGCAGCGGCAACACATTCATCACCATCGCCGGAACCCGCGCCGACGCGTTGCCCAGCCGCCCCATGTAAGGCACGCCCAGCACCACTTCATCGGCAGCGCTCATCCGCCGCAGGTACTCGGCCGACAACGCGGCCAGCACGTCCGGCCAGGGCTGCAGCCAACGTACCGACGCCTGCAGCAACTGCTCACGGAACGCCACATCGAGCGGCTGCACCCAGCGCAGCGCGTCGTCACTGGCCGCAAGCGTGCCGGCCAAGCCTACGCCTGCCGGTGCGCCCTGCATGTACTCACGCCACCACTGCCGGGCCTGCGTGCGGCGCGGGTCGGCACGATAGGCGGCATCATCGGCCAGCACGCCAGTCAGCCCCGGCAGTGGCTCACCTGTACGACCGGCATACAACGCGCACACGCGATCAGTGAACAGCGCCATGCCGTAGCCATCGGCGGCCAGATGATGCACGCGCAGGTACCAGACCCATCGCTGCCCGCCCAGATCGAGCAGCACCTGCTGGCTGATCCGGTCGCGGGTGGGATCGACCGGGCTCAGCCGGTCAGCGTGCATCAGGCTGCGTGCGGCAGCGGCGGCATCCGCCTCGAGGGAAACATCACGCACCGAAAGCAGCGGCACGTGTGCCGGGTCATGCCACTGCAACGGCTGGCCATCGGCCCCTTCGGCAAAGCGCAGTGCAAAGGCCTGGGTCTCGCCCGCAGCCTGGTCCGCTGCTGCGACGAACGCGGCCACGTCCAGCGGGCCCTCGATCCACACCGCGTGGGCAGTGTTGAACGACGGATTGTCCGGCGCCAGCCGCTGCGCGAACCACAGTCCGGCCTGGGCCTCGGTCAATGCCATCGGCGTGGCCAGCGCGACGGCGTTCATGCGTTCTGCGCGGCCTGCAGCGTCTGCACCACGTTCCACCACTGGCGCAGCGTGGTGTGTTCGGCCAACTGCGAGAACTCCAGCGGCAGGCCGGTGTTGCCCCAGGCCAGGACCAGGCCGAGCATGCGCATCGAATCCAGGTCCAGGTCGATCAGGTTGTCGTCGTCACCGATCTCGGCCGGCGTACATTCCAGAACGCGCGCCACATCGGCACGCATCCGCTCCAGATCCAGCACGTCACCCGTGGCAGCCATCACAGCACCTCCAGCAGCTGATCGGTGGTCATCGGCACCCCGCTGGTGCGTGCGATCCAGTGCAGCGCCTGATCGTGATCGGCACGCGAGAAGTCGGCCACCGCATCGGCGGCGATGAAGGCCTCGATATCACGCTGGAATGCCTCCACCACGGTCGCCGTGCAGCCGATATGAGCGTACACGCCGGTCACCAGCAGCTGGTCGCGGCCACGTACCCGCATCAACGTCTCCAGGTTGCTGCGCTGGAACGCGCTGTAGCGGTGCTTCACCAGCACGTGCTCACCCGGCTGCGGTGCCAGTGCCTCGATGATCGGTTCATGGTCGGCGCTGCGGCGCATGCCCGGCCCCCACAGGTCGGCCTGCAGGCCACGGTCGCGACGGTCCTGGTCACCATGCTGGGCGGTGTAGAACACCGGAATGCCGTGCGCGCGGCAATGCGCCAGCAGGCGCACGATATTGTCCACCGCCGGCCGCAGCGGCGCACTGCCAGCGTCGAACGCGGCCAGGAAGTAGCGCTGCATGTCATGCACCAGCAGCGCAATGCGATCACGCTGCGGGCGCCACGTGCCACGGGCCCGCGGCAGTTCGGCGGCGGTCGGCAAAGGGTAATCGGTGATACGGGGCAGCGCCATCAGCGCGTTCCTCCTGTCTGTTGCAGATGACGCGCGCGCAGCTGCGCACGCAGTTCGCGGCGGCTGATCTTGCCAACCGCAGTGGTATCGAAGCTGTCGACGAACACGACCTGGTCGGGCACCTTGAACGCCGCCAGGCCGCGACCGCGCATCCAGGACTTCAGAGCCGGTGCCTTGAACGGCTCGCCCTGCGGAATCACGAAGGCGCAGCTGCGCTCACCCAGATATTCATCGGGAATGGAGACCACGGCGGCGTCGAACACGCCGGGGTGCGCCAGCAGGTGATCTTCAATCTCTTCGGCGGAGATCTTCTCGCCGGCACGGTTGATGTGGTCACCCGCACGCCCCTGCACCACCAGGTAGCCTCCGGGCAGCTGCTGCACACGGTCGCCGGTGCGATAGAAGCCGTCGTCGGTGAAAGAGCGCGCGTTGGCCACCGCATCGTTGTGGTAGCCACGGATGGTGTACGGGCCTCGAGTAAGCAGATGCCCCACCTCGCCCTCGGCTACCGGCTGGTCATGGTCATCGACCACGCGCACTTCGTCGTCCGGGCTGATCGGCCGGCCCTGGCAGGCCACGATCAGTTCCTCCGGATCATCCAGCCGCGTGTAGTTGACCAGGCCTTCGGCCATGCCGAACACCTGCTGCAGCGTACAGCCGAGGCCGTCGATCACTCGCCGTGCGGCTTCCGGCACCAGTTTGGCGCCGCCTACCTGCAATACCTGCAGGCTGGACAGGTCGTACTTGCTGGTAGCCGCGGCCTGTGCCCACAGCAGCGCCAGCGGCGGCACCAGGCCACAGCAGGTCACCTGTTCGCGGGCGATCAGCGGAAAGGCCGCATCCGGCCCGGGGCCGGGGCTGAGCACCACGCGGGCGCCGGCATACAGCGCACCGAAGAAGCCGGGCGAGCTCATCGGGAAGTTGTGCGCGGCCGGCAGCGCGACCAGGTAGATGCTGTCGCGGTCGATGCCGCAGAGGTCGTTGCTGGCACGGAACGAATAGATGTAGTCGTCGTGGGTGCGCGGAATCAGCTTGGACAGCCCGGTGCTGCCTCCGGAAATCTGCAGGAACGCCACCGACTGCGGGTCCGGATCGGCCGGCAGCTGGCTGCGATCGCCCTGCAGCGCCTCCAGCGCGATGAACTCCGCCGCATCGCCGTCGATCACCACATGGCGCACGGCCGGCACTTCGGCCTGCAGCGCCCGCGCCAGCCCGCGATGATCGAAGCCATCGTGCAGTGCGGTGGTGATGTAGGCGCTGGCTTCGGCCTTGTTGGCGAAGTGCGCCAGCTCGGTGATGCGATGCGCCGGCAACGCGTACACCGGCACCAGCCCGGCGCGAAACAGGCCGCAGACCGTGGTGATGAACCCTGCAGTGTTACCCAGCTGAACCAGCACGCGTTCGCCCGGTTGCAGGCCGAGCGCCAGCAGGCCCGCGCCGATGCGTCCTGCTTCGTGCCACAGCTGCGCGTAGCTCAGGCGGACATCACCGGCGACAACCGCGATGTCGTCGGCATAGCGTTCCGCACGTTCGCGCAGAAACGCCGGGAAGGTCTCGCCACGCCAATGACCCGCCTCGCGATAGCGCGCCATCAGGTCATCAGGCCACACCTGCTGCAGTGGCAGGCGGGAGGAATCAGCGGAGGTGTTCATGCAGCAGGCTCGATGGCAGGCGCGGATTCATGGACACCCAGCGCGTTCAACAGGGCAGCGAACTTCGCTGCGGTCTCGGCCACCTCGGCCTCGGGCTGCGACTCGGCGACGATGCCTGCACCGGCATACAGGCGCAGCTGCGTGCCCTGCAGCCGCGCGCAACGGATCGCCACGTACCAGTCGCCGTCACCCTGCGCGTCCAACCAGCCCACGGCGCCGGCGTAGAAGCCACGCGGCACCGGTTCCAGTTCGCGGATGCGCTGCAGCGCCGCCAATCGTGGCGTACCGCAGACTGCCGGCGTGGGGTGCAACTGTGCCAGCAGTTCGGCGGCAGACGTCTGCGGATCCTTCAGCGTGGCGTGGATGCGGGTGCCCAGATGCCACATGCTGGCGGTCGCATGCAGCACCGGTCGCGGCTGCGCATCGATGTGGCTGCAGTACGGTGCCAGGCCCTCGACGATGGCTTCGACCACGTGGCGGTGCTCGTCGTGGTCCTTGGTCGAGGCCAGCAGCGCCTGCGCGGCACGCTCGTCCTCGGCGGCATCGGCGCTGCGCCGCGCGGAGCCCGCCAGCGGATGCGACAACAGTTCGGCGCCGCGCTTGCGCAGCAGCAGTTCCGGGGTCGCCCCCACCAGCCACGCCGGCGCCTGGCCCAGCTCCACCGGCAATGGCACCGCGTAGGTCGCTACCGAAGGATCCGCGCCCAGGCGTGCCAACAGCACGTCCGGGGACAGCGCCTGGCGGGTGCGCGCCAGCAGGCTGCGCGCCAGCACCACCTTGTGCAGGTTCTGCTCGGGCGCACGCAGGACCTGCACCGCCGCAGCAACCGCTGATGCATAGTCCTGAGGCACAGGCTCGGCCTTCAGGGCGCCGTCCAGCGGCGGTGCGGCCTGCGGCTGCAGTGCCAGCGCCGGCAGCAGGCGCTCGGGCTGGTACATCGCATCGTCGGCACGCGGTTCGAACGGCACGGCGCCAACCAGCAGGCCCGGACCGCCGCGCTGCTGGGCAAAGAACTCCGAAACGCGTTCTGCCAATGTCGCCAGCGCACCGGCCGGCAGCGCGGCGCGGCAGCCGCGTGCGTGCACATGCTGGCCGGCATGCTGCAGCAGGAACAGCGACGCGTCGTCGGTGTTCTCCTGCGGCGCTGGCGCAGCCTCCGGCCACGCGCCCTGCATCAGGGAATCGTTCATGGGGTCTCCTTCATCCGATGCGCTGCAGCCAGCGCGCACAGCAACAGCAACAGCGTGCCGACCAGCAGGTAAGGCAGGCTTGGCCCGCCGCGATACAACAGCGTGCCGAGCATCGGCCCGGCCACCATGCCCAGCCCCTGCGCGGCCGCCACGGTGCCGGCGGCGGCGCCCTGCTCGTGCGCCTCCACCGCATCGGCGGCCAGCGCCTGGAACGAGGGGAACACGAAGCCCATGCCGAACGCGGCCAGCGCGTATGCCGCCGGCAACTGCCAGGCCTGCTGTACGCCCGCCACTGAAGCAAAGCCGATGCCGGAAATGAGGGCGCCGAGGACGATCCAGCGACGTGGATGTACCTCCAGCTTCATCACCAACGCCTGCGCCAGGATCAGGCCAACGCCAACTGCAGTGAGTGCAATGCCGGCCATGCGCGCGCCGGCAGCCGCATCCAGGCCCAGGCGATCAATCGCGAAGAAGCCCACCGTCACCTGCGCGATGGTCACCGAGACCATGGCGATGAACGCCGCCAGCTGTGGCAGGCGCAGGCGCGGGTCGAGACGGCTCATCGGCTGGCGGCGTTGCGCGGAAGCACCCACCGCCGGCGGCGTCGCTGGCAGCCGCCAAGCCAGCAATGCCAGCGCCAGCAACGGCAGCAACGCGGCCACGTACAGCGCCAGCGACAGGTTCGTATAGGCCAGCCAGCCCGCGGCGGCCGGACCAAGCACCATGCCCAGTGCGTTGGCGCTGCCCAGGCGGGCGAGGAACTTCGCACGCTGTCCAGTCGGTGCCTTGTCGGCGATCAGCGCAGCGGCGGTAGGAGGCACCGCCGCATAGAACAGGCCGATCAGGCCACGCGCACCGACCAGCACCAGCACTGACACCAGCACCGGCGGCACTGCCTGCAGGGCGACGTCGATGAACACCGCCAGCGCGATGTAGACCACCGTATAGGCACTCATCGCCAGCATCAGTACGCGCTTGCGGCCGATGCGGTCGCTGAGCTGGCCCCAGGGGCGCGCGGCCAGCATCCACAGCACGCCTGCGGCGGTGACCGACAGGCCTGCATGCCACTCGGACAGGCCGAGCATGCGGACCACTGGGCCGATCACGGCGACGAAGGACATCATCGCCATGGTGCCGATCAGGGCAGCCAACACCAGCGCCGGCAAGCCGGGAACGACGGGACGTGCGTGCATGAAACACCAGCCGTAACAGGAAAGGATTGGCCGGGCGCGTCTGCACGCCCCGCCCGGCACCCGCCCCACTCGGGACCGGACGCTACCCTCAAATGATAACGGCTCGTATTTGCATTTGATACCCATTCTCTTGAATGGGCATGCAACAGTGGGTTCAGCGCATTGCACGCAGGCCCAGCAGGCCACGGCGCTTGAACCACCACTCCAGCGGCAGCGTCACCAGCGGCGGGATCGCCGCCAGCAGCGCCAGGGCACTGGCCCACCACGGCCAGCGCAGGCGTATCGCCGCGAACAGGGTGACCGCCACGTAGACCAGGAAGGCCACGCCGTGCAGCGGCCCGAACAGCTTGACCAGTGCCACGTTCGCCATCGGGCCGTACTTCATCCACATGCCGATGAGCAGGCCGGCCCAGGTCACAGCCTCGATGAAAGCGACCGCGGCGAACAGGCGTCCGGTCGGGTGCATGGGGGAACGTTGGGTCACGCGGGGCTCCGGCATCGGGATATAAAATGCGAATGATACGCAGATGCACGCTTTATGTAGAGTCGAGCCGTGCTCGACTGCTTGAACGTGTCCACCAAGGTGGACACCTACCGGAGCATATGCGGCAGAACGTGTTCGCCGATCTCACGCAGCACTTCATCCATCGGCCGCCCGTTGTCGACCAGATTGAACATCACATGCGCCACGCCCTGCGCATGCACGCGCAGCAGATAGCCACGCAGGCCATCGCGGCCGACCTTCAGGCCCAGCGACAGCGGCTCGGCCGGCGCCCGCGGATCCGCCTGCAGATCCAGCAGCATCGACTGCACGAACGGCTTGCCTGATCCACCACGCTGCACCAGTGCCTGCTGCCACAGGCCGATGCGTCCTTCCTGCGCGGCTTCCTCGCGGTGATAGGTGGCCCAGCCTTCAGCCTCGCGCGCGATCCACTGCAGGCTCTGCCGTGCGGTACCCACCACCAGCATCGGAATGCGCGTTGCCGGCGCCGGCAGCACGTCGAAGCCCCCGGTCGCCTGCAGTACGGCGGACCGCTCATCGGCCTCCGGTGACAGCGCCGCGCGCAACAACGTCCAGCGCTCGCGGAAGGTCGCCGCCCTGCCCTCCAGATCCTCGCCGAATGCGGCGAACTCTTCCGGGCGGTCACCCGAACCCAGGCCCAGTACGAAGCGTCCGCCGCTGATCCGGTCCAGGCTCAAGGCCGCCTTCGCCACCTGCAACGGCTGGCGCAACGGCAGCACAATCGCTGCGCTGCCGACCACAATGCGCTCGGTCGCAGCGGCCAGCATGCCCAGCCACAGGAACGGGTCATCCAGTGCGCTCGCTGTCGCGTCCGGACCCTGCGGCACCATCAGCGGCACGTCGCGCGTCCACAACGCGGCAAAGCCCAGGTCATCGGCCAGTCGCGCGATACGTCGGGCCTCACGTGGATCGGCCAACCCATGCGACGCCACGGGCGTCATCAGGCCCAGGCTCAGTCCCTGTTGCGGAAACAAGGAAGCATAGGCGGGATTGAAATCACTCATGCCACCAGCTTAGCGTGCAGGCCTGCGGCAACGATGACGCGCTGCCCACCACCGGAAGAACACTGCATGCCGAGGATCCGCCCTGCCAACGTCGATGACCTGCCCGCGATCAGCGCGGTGTGCCTGGCTGCCTTCACTGCGGCGGTCGCGCCTTCGCTCAGCGCGGCCGGCATCGCCACCTTTGGCAGCGTCGCTGCCGCTGACGCGTTCGGCGCGCGCCTGCACGGTGACAACCACATCCTGGTGGCCGAGCAGGACGGCCGCGTCGTCGGCGTGGTCGAGCTGAAGGAAGGCCGGCATCTGGCGATGCTGTTCGTCGATCCCGCCCGCCAGGGCCAAGGTATCGGCCATGCCCTGTTCGAGGCGGTGCTGCCGCAGGTACGCGAGGCGGTCCTGACCGTGCGCGCCTCGCTCAATGCGGTGCCGACCTACCTGCGCTACGGCTTCGTGCTGGATGGCGAGGTCGGCGAGTCCAACGGGCTGGTGTACCAGCAGATGGTGCGGGCGGCGCCGCCTTCGGCAGGAGCGGCCCCCGGGCCGCACTGACCTCCGGCCCACATTCCCTGCAGCGTGTCCGATATAAGCAAACTGAATCAGCACCTGCGCCGGCCGTTCCTACAATGGCCTGTCACCCCGCCCTTCGAGATGCTGCCGATGCGCGTCGCGCTTTCCGTGTTGCTGCTGGCTTCGGCGCTGAGCGCCTGCACCCCGGCCCCGGTTTCCACCGCCAACTCCGCCGAGGCGCCCGCGCCGGCCAAGGGAATCGCCTGGCGCCAGGGCGACGTCGATGATGCCTTCGCCGAGGCCGCCGATAGCGGCAAGCCGGTGCTGCTGTACTGGGGTGCCGTCTGGTGCCCGCCGTGCAACCAGCTCAAGGCGGGCCTGTTCAAGGACCCGGCCTTCATCGCGCTGACCAGCAAATTCGTTCCCGTCTACCTGGATGGCGACGAGGAAGGTGCACAGGCCTGGGGCGAGCGCTTCGGCGTACGCGGCTATCCGACCCTGATCGTGCTGGACCCACAGCGCAACGAAATCACCCGCGTGGCCGGCGGCAATGACGCCGCCGAACTGACCCGCGCACTGACCGTGGCCGCAGGCCGCCGCAGTGCTGTTGCCGCCACCTTGGCCACCGCCTTGGCAACGCCGGATCGACTGGCCGCCGAAGATTGGCAGGTGCTGGGCGACTATGGCTGGGAAGTGGACGCCAACCGCCTGGCCGGCGAGCGCAAGAGCCGGGATGTATTGCGCCAGTTGTCCAAGGCCGCCCCGGACGCTGCCCTGCAGCGACGCTTCGCGCTGCTGGCGTTGGCAACGGCCGAAAAGCCCGATGCCTCGCCCACCGAAGTGCGCGAGCTGCTGCAGGCCGTGCTGGCGCAACCTGCCGAAGTCCGTCGCAACCGCGAGCTGCTGGGCTATGCAGGCGTGCAGCTGGTCAAGCAGGCCAGTGCCGGGCCGGCCACCAGCAACACGCTGGGACAGCAGCTGTTGGTCGCACTGGAGCGCGCAGACGCCGAGCGCGGCGACCGCGCCGACGACGCGTTGTCGCGTGCGCTGACCGAAGTGTCGTTGGCCCGCCAGCAGCAGCCGAAGGGCCCACTGCCCGCGGCCCTGGTTGATCGGGTCAAGCAGCGCGTGGCCGCTGCCGATGCCACCGCCACCGATGCGCATGCACGCCAGGCCACGATCAGCAGCGCGGTGTACGCATTGCGCCAGGTAGGTGACGACGCGGGTGCCGAGGCGCTGTTGCTGGCCGAGCTGAAGCGCAGCGAGCAGCCGTACTACTACATGCCCGAACTGGCCGAACTGGCCGAGCAGCGCGGCGATACCGCCGGCGCGCTGGAGTGGCTGAAGCGCGCCTACGATGGTGCGCAGGGCCCGGCCACCCGCGTGCAGTGGGGCGTGCTGTACGTGGAAGGCCTGCTGAAGCTGGCGCCGGACGACGCACCGCGCATCGAGCAGGCGACTGCGTCGCTGATCGCCGAACTGGAAGCGCAGCCGTCGGGCTACCACCAGCGTACCCGCCAGCGTTTCGAGCGCCTGGCCGGGCAGTTGAAGACGTGGGGCGGCAAGCACCAGGGCGCCGAAACACTGGCGAGACTGCAGCAGCGGATGCAGCAGGCGTGCGGGGAACAAGTGGATGGTGCGTGCAAGGATTGGTTGAGTTGAGTTGATGAAAGCGCTGGCGGCTGTTTCGCCTGCCGGCGCTTTTGTTGATACGTGTGGGAGGGGGCGGGGGCAGCGCATCAGCGCGCCGTTGAGGGTTCGGAAAGCGGGTTCTGGTAGTGCCGGCCGCTGGCCGGCAACCCGACCGTCGCTGAATGCCGGCCAGCGGCCGGCACTACCATG
>NZ_JBJNRH010000001.1:59836-223189 GCF_045809185.1 Nocardiopsis yanglingensis
TTGGGTTGGGCCGCCCGGGGCCGGCCACCCCCCCGGTCTTTTATGGCCGCCCCGCGCCCGCCACTACCATGTCTCCGTCTTGACCTCTTGATCTCTTGACCTCAACCATTGTTGAGGTGCGATAACAGTCTCCCCACGGCCAGCCCCTTGGCCATCCCCACGGAGATTGCTTCGATGTCGTACTCGCTTCCCCCGCTGCCCTATGCCTACGACGCCCTCGAGCCGCATTTCGATGCGCGCACGATGGAGATCCATCACAGCAAGCACCACCAGACCTACGTCAACAACCTCAATGCCGCCATCGAGCAGGCCGGCCTTGCCGAGCAACCGGTCGAGGCGCTGATCGCCAACCTCGATGCCGTGCCCGAGGCGCAGCGCGGCGCGGTCCGCAACAACGGTGGAGGGCACGCCAACCACAGCCTGTTCTGGACCGTGCTCAGCACCAACGGCGGCGCGCCCGATGACGAGCTGGCCGCGGCCATTGACCGTGACCTCGGCGGTTTCGACGCCTTCAAGGACGCCTTCACCAAGGCTGCGCAGACCCGCTTCGGCAGTGGCTGGGCCTGGCTGACCAGCGATCGCGATGGCCACCTGCAGGTCGAAAGCAGCGCCAACCAGGACAGCCCGCTGATGGGTGCAGCGGTCGGACTGTCGGGCAATACCCCGATCCTCGCACTGGACGTCTGGGAACACGCCTACTACCTGCACTACCAGAACCGCCGCCCGGACTACATCGGTGCGTTCTTCAACATCATCAACTGGGCCGAGGTCGGCCGGCGCTACCGCCAGGCCCGGGCCTCATGAGCGGCGAGACACTGCCGTACGCCGGGCCGTGGGCGGGGGTGTTCCCCGCCCCGGCCCCGGTGCCGTCGGTCGAGATGCCGCCGCGTGCATTGCGGCGGCTGCTCGGCCATTTCCCGACCGGCGTGGCCATCGTCTGCGCGCGCGATGCGCAGGGAAAACCGGTCGGCCTGACCATCAACTCATTCGTACCGGTGTCGCTGCAGCCGCCGCTGGTGTTGTGGAACCTGGCGCTGCACGCACAGAGCCTGTCCACCTTCCAGCGCGCCACCCGCTTTGCGATCAGCGTGCTGGCTGCGGACCAGGAAGCACTGGCACGGCGCTTCGCCGATCCGCAGGTACGCAACCGCTTCGACGACCTGCCACTGCTGGACGACGACGAAGACGCGCCACCGCGCATCGCCGGTGCGGTGGCGCATCTCACCTGTACCCGCCACGCGCAGTGGCCGGTGGGTGATCACCTGCTGCTGGCCGGTCGCATCATCGCGGTACACGAGAACGGTGGTGCGCCGCTGCTGTTCCACCGTGGCCGTTTCCAGCCCGGACCGGCCGAACTGCTGGTGGAGGTGCGCGGGTGAACATCGAGGCCCTGGAATGCATGCTTGCCAGCGGCAAGGATGGCGCACTGCTGCGCTTCGGCCTGGGCAAAGGCTGGCTGGATGCCGGCAACCCGGTGCGCGCGGCCACCCATCTGGGCCGCTGCGTGGTGCTTGATCCGCAGTACTCGGCAGCCTGGAAGCTGCTGGGCAAGGCCTGGCTGGCCAGTGGCCAACCGCAGGCGGCGCGCGAAGCGTGGCAGCGCGGGCTGAGCGTGGCCGGCAGCAAGGGCGACCAGCAGGCACGCAAGGAAATGCAGGTGTTCCTGCGACGCCTGGACCGCGAGCAGACGGACCTGGCGAAAGCGGGCTGAGTCGATCAGCCCGCGTTGGCCGATGCCGGTGCGGACATGATGTCCGACATCGGCAGGCGGCGCGGCTTGCTCGGGAATGCGTGGCGCAGGATGCGCCAGACCACCTGCCCGAACTGGCGCGGCAGCGAGCCGTTGTTGTAGTGCTGGCCGTAGCGACGGCAGATATCCTTCACTTCCTTGGCGATGGCTGCATAGCGGTTGGCCGGCAGATCCGGGTAGAAGTGGTGCTCGATCTGGTGGCTGAGGTTGCCCGACAGCACGTTGATCAGGAAGCCGCCGCTGATATTGGACGAACCGCGCAGCTGGCGCAGGTACCAATGGCCGCGCGACTCATTGCGCAGGCACTCCTTCGGGAAGGTTTCCGATTCGGCGGTGAAGTGGCCGCAGAAGATGATCACGTAGGTCCAGATGTTGCGCAGGCCATTGGCCACCATGTTGCCCAGCATCACGGTGAGGAAGAACGGGCCGGCCAGCAGCGGGAAGAACACGTAGTCCTTCAGCACCTGGCGGGCCATTTTCCGCGCCACCGGGCGGGTCTGCATCCACATCGCACGGCCGCTGATGCGACCTTTCAGCCAACGGCCCAGGCGCAGGTCCTGCGCGGCAACGCCCCACTGGAACAGCAGCGCGAAGATCGGCGCGATGATCGGCTGCAGCAGGTAGAACGGCTTCCAGCGCTGTTCCGGGAAGATGCGCAGCAGGCCGTAGCCGATGTCATCGTCCATGCCACGCACGTTGGTGTAGGTGTGGTGGCGGAAATTGTGGGTCTTGCGCCAGTTGTCGGCGGTGGCAACGATGTCCCACTCGTAGGTGTTGCCGTTGAGCTTGGGGTCGCCGGTCCAGTCGAACTGGCCGTGCATGACGTTGTGGCCCAGCTCCATGTTCTCCAGGATCTTCGACAGCGCCAGCAGCAGCGTGCCGGTGATCGCGGCCGGCCACAGCAGCGGCATCCAGAACAGCGGCGAGAATGCCGCCAGGAACAGCAGGCCACGGCCGCCCACGCCGAACCAGCGCACGGCGGCAGCCACGCGGCGGATGTAGCGGGTATCGGAGGCGCCGAGGCTGCCGATCACACGGTCGCGGATCGCATCGAGCTCCTCACCGAAGGCATGCATCTCGGCGGTGCTCAGGGCACGGTCGGTAGCGCGGGTCATGGCAGGCGTCCTCAGAGATCCAGGGTCAGGTCGGTGGTCGGTGCGCTCACGCAGATCCGCACCGGCTGTGCCGATTCGGACTGCAGGTCGCCGGTGCGCAGGTGGCGGGTGGCGCCACTGACGCGGTCACAGCTGCAGCTGTTGCAGATACCCATGCGGCAGCCGTGCTTGGGCTTGATGCCATGGGCCTCGAGGCTTTCCAGCAGCGAGCGGCCACGCGGCACGCTCAGCTGGCGGCCACTGCGCGCAAGCGTCAGCGACACCTCGCCTTCGCTGCTGGCATCGCGCAGCGGCGCCGGCGGGGTGAAGGCTTCGGCCTGGAAGCCGGCCACCTGGTGCGCCAGGCGTTCGCGCGCAGTTGCAACGAAGCCGTCCGGGCCGCAGGCCAGCACATGGCGCTGCGCAAGCGGCGTGTCATCACCGGCCACCTGCAGATCATGGGTATCGATTCGCGCGGCCGGCGCCTCACCCTCGCGGGTGGTGAGCAGATGCACGCGCAGGTTCGGATGTGCCGCAGCCAGCGCCTGCAGTTCATCACGGAACTGCAGATGGGCAGCCGTGCGCTCCCAATAGAACAGGTCAACCGGTGCTGCCAGCGGGCGCTGGCAGGCGTCGCGCAACAGGCTGCGCATCGGCGTGATGCCACTGCCGGCCGCCAGCAGCAAGACCGGCGCGGCGGCAGGCATATGGAATTCGCCGAAGGCGGCATCGAGGCGGAACAGTTCGCCCGGCTGCGCATGGTTGACCAAGTGTTGGCTGACCCTGCCGCCATCGACCGCCTTGACGGTGATCGTCAGCTCGCGCCGCCCCAGTGCGGTGGGGCTGTAGCTGCGCTGCCACAGGCGTCCTTCAATCTCGACACCGAGGGTGACGTGCTGGCCGGCACGCATGCCGGCCCAGTGCCGGTTGGTGCGCAGGACCAGGGTCGCCGCGCCCTCGCCGGCCGGCTCGCGCCGGACCAGGCAGGCCACCGGCTCGCGCAGGGTCCACAGGGGATTGAGCTGGCCCGCCCAGAAATCGAACAGCGACGGCGAGACCCAGCGGTACGGAGAGAACAGGGACGGACGGACGACAGCGCTCATGAGTGAACTATACGGGCGCACATACACCTGTGTATACATGTGTATATTGAACCGGATTGGGTATGATTCAGCCTCGCCCCACCGGAACCCCCATGGCCGCCGCCACCGCCTTGTCGACGCCCGAAGATGCCAACAGCCCGGCCCGCCGTACGGTGAGCCGCGAGGATCTGCTGGCCGCCGCCCTGAAACTGATCGGGCCGCACCGCAGCCTGTCCACGCTCAGCCTGCGCGAAGTGGCACGTGAGGCCGGCATCGCGCCGAACAGCTTCTACCGGCAGTTCCGCGACATGGACGAACTGGCCGTGGCGCTGATCGATGCAGCCGGCCGCTCGCTGCGCACCATCATCGGCGAGGCCCGCCAGCGCGCCACCTCCACCGCCACCAGCGTAGTGCGGGTCTCGGTGGAGACCTTCATGGAGCAGCTGCGCGCCGACGACAAGCTGCTGCACGTACTGCTGCGAGAAGGCGCGGTCGGCTCGGACGACTTCAAGCACGCGGTCGAACGCGAGCTGCACTACTTCGAGGAAGAGCTGCAGCACGACCTGGTGCGCCTGGCTGCATTGGACGGCGCGGTCCTGCATGCGCCGGAACTGGTGGCCAAGGCCATCACCCGGCTGGTGTTCGCGATGGGCGCCACCGCCATGGACCTGCCGCCGGAGAAGGATCCGGAGCTGGTCGAGCAGATCTCCACGATGATCCGCATGATCATCGTCGGCGCCCGTACCCCCGCCGCATTCCGCCGCGGCTGACGATCCGTTCCGGGGTCGGATCCCTTTCCAAAGGAAAGGGCTCTGACCCCATCTCCCCTGCCCGCCACGGCAACGCCATTCTCCGTACATGACCACCGGCAGGGTTGTGGTCGTTATATGTAATGTTATAACACGCTCATGATCTGACTCGACCAGCGCTCCACACGGAATTGCTGCGGCTTCGTTATATAGCACTTGCTATATTAATAAGCCGCTGCTTTCATATGCATCAGCCAGGTCGCCCTCGCCGCCTTTCTTCCCCCAAGGACGACGCCTCATGCCCGTTTCCCTCCTTCGCCGCCTGCCACTGGCTGCCGCCATTGCCCTCACCCTGCCACTGCCCGCAGTGGCAGCCACTCCGAAGCCGACCGAGCTGGACCGTGTGCAGGTCAAGGTCAGCACTGCCACCCGCAGCGAACGCCTGCTGTCCGATGTCCCGATCCGCACCGAAGTGCTGCGCAAGGAAGACATCGCGCTGCGTGCGGCCACCGACTTCTCGCGCGCCGCCGAGCTGATCAACGGTCTGCGCGTGGAGAGCAACTGCCAGAACTGCAACACCAGCGAGGTACAGCTGCTGGGCCTGCCCGGCGCCTACAACCAACTGTTGTTCGATGGCATCCCGCTGCTGTCCACGCTGGGCAGCGTGTACGGCCTGGAACAGATTCCGGCCGGGTTCGTCGACCGCATCGAAGTGGTCAAGGGCGGTGGTTCGGCGCTGTATGGACCGGGCGCGGTGGCCGGTGTGATCAACCTGATCCCGCCGCTGCCGGCGCGTAGCGGTGGCCACGTGCAGGCCGGCGTGGATGTGCTGAAAGGCACGCCGCAGAAGAACGCCGACGTGCGGCTGGACCTGGTGGCCAAGGACGCAGACGCCGGGCTGTCGGTGATTGCCCAACGCAACTGGAACAGCGGCATCGACTACAACGGTGACGGCTACACCGAGATCACCCGCAAGAACCTCAAGGTCGGCGGACTGCAGGCCTGGTATGCGCCCACACCGGGCACACGGCTGCGCCTGGACCTGCAGGTG
This sequence comes from Nocardiopsis yanglingensis, assembly GCF_045809185.1. Classification (NCBI taxonomy): domain Bacteria; kingdom Bacillati; phylum Actinomycetota; class Actinomycetes; order Streptosporangiales; family Nocardiopsidaceae; genus Nocardiopsis; species Nocardiopsis yanglingensis. The sequence continues at coordinate 65,563 of NZ_JBJNRH010000001.1, forward strand.
ACCGATGAAACCCGCCGCGGCGGCAACCGCCTGGACCAGCCCGAATACCTGGCCAACATCGCCGAATCGCTGGATACGAAGTACCGGCGCGGCAGCGTGTCGTGGGATCAGGAGATCAATGCTGACGTCGATTTCCGCCTGGCCTATGCCTTCGCCGACATCGACCGCGACAGTTTCTATGGCGGTCTTGGCGACGTGGTCACCGATCCGTCCGCGCCCGGCTATGACCCGTCGCAGCTGGACCCCAACGTCGCCGGCAGCGCGGCCTCGCGTTCGTGGCGCCAGTACGGGCGCACCCACAACCCGCTGCACTATATCGACAGCCAGTTGAACTGGCGGTTGGGCGCACACGCGCTGGCCTTTGGCGTGCAGTACAAGCACGAGGCGCTGCGCGACGACAATCGCACCGGTGACGGCCAGCGCCTTGCGGTGCTGGAGGACGCTACCTTCCACAACCTGGGGGCCTTCATCCAGGACGAATGGAGCCTGCGCGACGACGTCGACCTGGTGCTGGGCGCACGCGTGGACAAGAGCTCGGAGCTGGACAGCGCGGTGTTCTCGCCGCGCATCGCGCTGGCCTGGCAGGCTACCCCGAGCCTGAAATGGCGCGCCGGTATCGCCACCGGCTTCCGTGCACCGGAGATCTTCGTCGAGGATGTGCATGTCGATACCCTCGGCGGCGAACAGGTGCGCGTGCGCAACACCGATGGCCTGAAGGAAGAGCGCGCGTTGACCACCCTGTTCGGCTTCGACTGGCGATCGGACCCGGCCAATCCGGTCTGGAGCTGGGATGCCACCGCCTCGTATGCGCGCATCCGCGACACCTTCGCGCTGGGCGAGATCCAGCGCGGCGATGACGGCCAGCTGAGCCAGCTGCGCTACAACGCTTCCGGCTCCAACGTGCTGGGCGCGGAAACCAACCTCAGCTGGCAGCCGTCGCCACAGTGGCGCCTGACCGCCGGTGCCTCGTGGTACCGCTCGCGCTTCCGTGAACCGCAGCGCATCTTTGACGACACCGGCGACGGCGGCGACACCGTCATTGAAAGCCGCGACTACCTGAAGACCCCACGCTGGACCGGCCTGGCCCAGCTCAGCTGGATGCCCGCCGAGCCGTGGGAGACCTTCGTCGCGCTGCGCCACACCGGCCCGATGTCAGTGCTGAACAACCGCCTGGGCGAGTTGCACCGCACGCGTTCGTTCCTGGTCACCGACCTCGGTGCGCGCTGGCACCGTCACCTGGGCGCGCATGCGCAGCAGGAAGTGTCAGTGGCCGCAGGCGTCAAGAACGTGTTCGACCAGCGCCAGAAGGATCTGGAGGTAGGTGCGCTGCGTGACAGCGACTATGTCTATGGGCCGCGCTTCGCGCGCTCGTGGTACGTCAACCTGCGCTATGCGTTCTAAGCCACTACGGGCGTTGTTGCTGGCCTGTGCCGTGCTGCTGGCCACACCGGCGACGGCTGCGGACCTGCACGCGCAGGTCTCGTCCTCGCTGATGCGGCCGGAACAGCGCTCGCTGCGACCGATGAAGTGGTCACCTCCGCCGAAACTGGTGGCGCTGTACTTCGGCGCCGACTGGTGCGCCCCCTGCCATGCCTTCGTACCCACACTGCGCAGCGTGCGTGACGCGTTGCGCGAGGCAGGCGCCGATACCGAAGTGGTCTACGTCAGCCTGGATGAGAGCGAGGCCGCGCTGCGCCGCTACATGCATGCGCAGGAGATGCCGTGGCCGGTGCTGGACCCGCGCCGCGCCGCGCGCATGCCTGCGCTGCAGGCCCTGGCCGGGTTGGCACCGCCGAACCTGGTGCTGATCGATGCCGACGGGAATGTACTTGCCAATGGCTGGCACGGCCGCCGCTACGATGGCCTGCAGCCGGTGTTGAAGGAATGGACGAAACGGGCGTGCGCGCAGCAGCAGGCGCGATGTCCGCCTGGATTGTAGGGTCGCGCGAACAAAAGCAGATTCCGCAAGTAGATCCACGCCATGCGTGGATGCATTTGTAGAGTCGAGCCATGCTCGACTGATTCCATCACCGCGCGAACGGCAGCCGAGCATGGCTCGGCTCTACAGAACACCTGATTCCGCCACCACACGGACACCCGCCGGGCATGGCCCGGCGCTACCGTTACGGCGCCCCGCCCTCGGCCTTGCGCACGAACGCTTCGAACAACGCCAACGTCTGTTCGCTTACATGGTGTTCGATACCCTCGGCATCGCGCCGTGCGGTATCCGGGTCCACACCCAGCGCCAGCAGGAAACGCTCCACGGTCTGGTGGCGCTGACGGCTGGCATGGGCCAGCGCCTCGCCTTCCGGGGTCAGGAACACACCGCGGTAGGGCCGCTGCACCACCCAGCCGTCACGGGCCAGCCGCCGCAGCATCTTCGCCACGGTGGGCTGGGCCACGCCGAGGCGGGTGGCGATGTCGACCTGGCGGGCCTCGCCGCCGTCGGCCAGCAGGTCCGAGATCAGCTCGACATAGTCCTCCACCAGCTCCATCCGGTGCGCCTCGCGTACCTGCCGGAAGCTCTCGACCTGGCGCTCGGCCTCGATCAAGGGGGTGCTTTTCAGCGATGTCGAATCGTCGGTCTTGCCCACGCCTGCGCCTGTCCTTCCGGTGTACTCCGGTGTTGAACCTGAATTCTGGACCAGTAACGCGATAAAGACGATTGTTTCACATTGCTAATGACTATAGCAGGAGCTATATTCGGACCCATGAACACCCTGGTGCCCCGCGACCCTTCGGCCTCCACTCCGGCCAGCCTCGGTGCGCTCAACGCCTCGGTCGCGGTGCCCGACAAGGGACACTGGTGGTTCCGCCTGCTGGCCTTCCTCGGCCCGGGCTACATGATCTCGGTCGGCTACATGGACCCGGGCAACTGGGCCACCGACCTCGCCGGCGGTTCGCGCTTCGGCTACCTGCTGCTGTCGGTCATCCTCATTTCCAACCTGATGGCGGTGATCCTGCAGGCGCTGTCGGCGCGGCTCGGCATCGCCACCGGCATGGACCTGGCGCAGGCCTGCCGCGCGCGTTGCCCGAAGCCGGTGAACCTGGCGCTGTGGGCACTGTGCGAGGCGGCAATCATCGCCTGCGACCTGGCCGAGGTGATCGGCACCGCAATCGCCTTGAAGCTGTTGTTCGACCTGCCGCTGCTGTGGGGCGCGGTGATCACTGCGCTGGATACGCTGCTGGTGCTGCTGCTGATGAACCGAGGTTTCCGTGCACTGGAAGCCTTCGTGATCGCGCTGCTGATGGTGATCTTCGCGTGCTTCGTGGTGCAGATCGCGATGGCGGCGCCGCCGGTGATGGCGGTGCTGGGCGGCTTCATACCGCGCGCACAGGTGGTGACCGATCCGCATGCGCTGTACATCGCCATCGGCATCATTGGCGCCACGGTGATGCCGCACAACCTGTACCTGCATTCCTCCATCGTGCAGACCCGCGCCTACCCGCGTACCGATGAAGGCCGCCGCAGCGCGCTGCGCTGGGCGGTGACCGACAGCACCATTGCACTGACCCTGGCGCTGTTCATCAATGCCAGCATCCTGATCCTGGCGGCGGCGGTGTTCCATGCCAATGGCCGTTTCGACGTGGAAGACATCGAGCAGGCGCACCAGCTGCTGGCACCAATGCTGGGTGTGGGCGCAGCGGCGACGTTGTTCGCGGTGGCCCTGCTGGCCTCCGGCCTGAATTCGACGGTGACCGCCACGCTGGCTGGCCAGATCGTGATGGAAGGCTTCCTGCACCTGCGCCTGCCACCGTGGCTGCGGCGGCTGATCACGCGCGCACTGGCAATCATTCCGGTGGTGGTGGTGATCATGCTGTTCGGCGACCAGGGCGCGGTGAAGCTGCTGGTACTGAGCCAGGTGGTCCTGTCGATGCAGCTGCCGTTCGCGATCATCCCACTGGTGCGGATCGTGACCGACAAAGTGACCATGGGAGCCTTGGTCGCACCGCGTTGGCTGGGCGCGATCGCCTGGGTGATCGCGCTGGTGATCGTGGTGTTGAACGTGAAACTGCTGGTGGATACCTTCGCCGGCGGGTGACGCCAATGCCGGGGTCAGAGCCCTTGCCTCTGGCAAGGGCTCTGACCCCGCCACCTCCGCGCTACAGATGCAGCGCGATCGCGGCCTCGATCTGCTGCGGCGACTGGAATCCGGCCAGGCGGGTGCGTTCGTCGCCGTCACGGAACAGGGATAGCGTCGGCGTCTGCCGCAGACCCAGTTCCTTGAAGAACGCCTCGCCCAGCACTTCCAGCTGCACGCGCAGCAGGGTGGTCCCCTGCCCTGCACTGCTGGTCGCCACGCGATGCAGCGACATCTCCAGCATCCGGCACCCCGGGCACTGGTCCTTGTGGAAATCCACCAGCACCCGCGGGTGTTCGGCCAGCAGCTGCTGGAACTGCTCAGGCGTGGTGGCGTCGATGATCTGCATCGCAGTTGCTCCAGTAATGGGCCAGGACCGCATCGGTCCAGGCCTCGATGGCCCCGGCATGGCGTTGGCCATGCGGCATCTGTTCGATCTCCAGCGGCGGATAGTCGCTGCGGAAATAGCGGACCAGCCGGTGCACGGCACCGCAGTAGTACTCCTGCCCCCACTGCGTTTCGCCGGTGCCGAACACCGCCAGCTGCCGTGGCCGCTCGCCGCGCTCGGCAATACCGGCCACCCACGCCTTCATCTCCGAAGGCGTGCGGCCGGCGTTGTCGGTCCAGCAGCCCAGCAGCACCAGGTCAGCCTCGTCGGCCGCCAGCGGCGGTGCCTGGCGCAGGTCGTCGGCCTCCTGCCAGTGCACCGCATGGCCGGCAGCGCGGCAGCGCTCGGCGATCTGCCGGCCGAGCTCGCGGGTATTGCCACTCAGCGAGGCCACCACCAGCAGAATGCTCAGCGCTTCACCCGACTCAGAGGTCGTCGAAGCCGTTGTCGACGTTGGTCTTCTTGTAACTTGCATTGCGCATCTCGAAGAAGTCGGTCTTGGTTTCGGTGAAGTTGTCGGCGTAGGCCTTGATCCACGGCATCACGTTGTCGGTGGTGTCGCTGTACAGGCGCTCGATGCCGAGCATGCCGGCCATCTTGTTGGCGCGGTACTTCACGTAGCGCACCATCTCGTCCACGTCGATGCCATCGATGCCGTCCAGCACCTCCGACGACCACTGCGTCTCCAGCTCGATCGCATGTTCGAACGACTGGTGTACGTAGGCGGTCAACTCGTTGGTCTGCAGCTCAGGGTTCTCACCGATGATGGCGCGGATCAGCTCGCTGATGAACTTGGTATGCGCCAGCTCGTCACGGTTGATGAAGCTGATGATCTTGCCCGTACCGTTCATGCGGTTCTGCCGCACCATGTTGTAGAAGTACGCAAACCCGGAATAGAAGTTGATGCCCTCCAGGATCGAGGACTGAATGAGCGACTTCAGCAGGGTTTCGGCGGTCTTCTCGCGCATGAAGTCGTCGTACGCACCCATGATCGGTGCATTGCGCTTGATGATGGTCGGGTGGGTGCGGGCGATCTCGAAAATGCGGTTCTGGTTCGGCAGGTCGGTGATCGAGGCCAGCACGTAGCTGTAGCTCTCGTTGTGGATCACTTCCTGCTGGCCGATGATCGCCGCATTGGCATGCGCGGCCGGGTCGGTAATGTACTCGGCCACGTTGTAGATGAAGCGGGTCTGCGGTGAGTCGAGCGTGGCCAGCAGGCCGATGATCGAGTCGTAGGCGTTCTTCTCACGCGCGTTGAGCTCGCCGTACTGGCGGGCATCCAGCTTCATGTCGACCTCGTCGGGAATCCAGAAGTTGGTCGACAGCTCCTTGTAGGCCCGATAGAACGACGGGTACGGGATGTCGTTCCAGTTGAGGATGCCGCTGGTGCGGCCGTTGATGATGCCGGTGCTGCGGTTGGGATGGCGTGGTTCGAGGATCTTGATGCGGTCGAGAGGGGTTGCCATGGTTTTCTGCCTTCGTTCTCTTTCTATCGTGTTGCCGGCCAGCGGCCGGCACTACCGTGGATCGCCGACGGTCAGCTGGAGCACCACTCGCATTCGCTGATGTCGATATCGTTGGAGCGCACGTAGTAGGTGGTCTTCAGGCCCTCGCGCCAGGCACTCAGGTGCAGCTCCAGCAGCGTGCTGGCGCGGATGGTGCTGGGCACGTACAGGTTGAAGCTGATCGACTGGTCGACGTGGCGCTGGCGGCGCGCGTTCTGGCGCACGCTGGCGAACTGGTCGACCTTGTAGGCGCCCTTCTCGTAGTAAGGCCAGGTTTCCAGCGAGAGCCCCGGTGCTGCTACCGGCCGCCGGAAGTCCTTCTTTTCCTCGTAGTAGAACGCGCTGTAGATCGGGTCGATCGAAGCGGTGGAACCGGCAATCTGTGCGGTGCTCATGTTCGGCGCCACGGCCAGCAGCCAACCGTTGCGCAGGCCGTGCGTGGCGACCTCGCGGGCCAGGCTGTCCCAGGCCGCGCCGCTGTAGTCGCGATCGCTGAAGTAGCGGCCGTTGTGCCAGTCGCTGCCGGCGAACATCGGGTAGCTGCCCTTTTCCTTCGCCAGCTGCGCGCTGGCCTGGATGGTCAGGAAGTTGATGCGCTCGTACAGGCGGTCGGCCAGCTGTTCGGCATCCGGTGATTCCCATTGGATCGCCTGCTGCGCCAACAGGTGGTGCCAGCCGAAGGTGCCCAGACCGATGGCGCGGTACTTGCGGTTGGTGATGGTGGCCTGCGGCACCGGCAGCGCATTGAGGTCGATCACGTTGTCGAGCATGCGCACCTGGATCGGGATCAGGCGCTCCAGCACGTCGGTGGCCAGCAGGTCATCCGGTGCACTGATCGCACGGCCGAGGTTGATCGAGGACAGGTTGCAGACCACGAAGTCGCCCGCGCGACGCGTAGTCACGATCTGGTCGCCGCTGACGATCTCCTGGATCATCCGCGTCGGGCTCATGTTCTGCAGGATCTCGGTGCACAGGTTGCTGGAATAGATCATGCCCGCGTGCTTGTTCGGGTTCCGGCGGTTGACCTCGTCGCGGTAGAACAGGAACGGGTTGCCGGTCTCCAGCTGGCTGAGCATGATCCGCTTGAACAGATCGATGGCCTTCACCGTGCGGCGGCTGATGCGCTCATCGGCCACCAGCTCGGCGTAGCGGTCACGGAAGCTGCCCGAACCACGCTTCTCGTCGTAGAAGTCCTGCAGATACCAGCCCTTGGCCTGCTTCACCTCGTGCGGATCGAACAGGTACCAGTCGGCGCGACGCTCGACCGCTTCCATGAACAGGTCGGGCACGCACACCGACGTGAACACATCGTGCGCGCGCAGGCGCTGGTCGCCGTTGTTGAGGCGCAGGTCCATGAAGGCTTCAATGTCGCGGTGCCAGATGTCCAGGTACACCGCCACCGCACCCTTGCGCTGGCCAAGCTGGTCGACCGACACCGCAGTGTTGTTGAGCTGCTTGATCCACGGCACCACGCCACCGGAGGAATTGGCTACGCCCCGGATCGGCGCGCCGCTGCTGCGCACGTAGCCCAGGTAGGCACCCACACCGCCGCCGTGCTTGGACACGCGGGCGATATCGGTGTTGGAGTCATAGATGCCCTGCAGGCTGTCGTCCACCGTGTCGATGAAGCAGCTGGACAGCTGCCCACCCACCTTGCCCGCATTGGCCAACGTCGGCGTGGCTACCGTCATGTACAGGTTGGACAGCGCCCAGTAGGCCTCGCCGACCAGCTGCATGCGCCGCTCGCGCGGCTTTTCCTCCTGCATCAGGTACAGCGCGATGGTCAGCCAGCGCTCCTGCGGCAGTTCGTAGACTTCGCGGCTGCGGTCGCTGGCCAGATAGCGCGTGGCCAACAGGTACAGGCCGTTGTAGGCGAACAGGCGGTCGCGTTCCGGGTCGATCATCTCGCCGGCCTGCTGCAGCTCTTCCTTGGAATAGCAGCGCAGGATGTCGTTGCTGTAGATGCCGCGGTCGGCCAGGCTTTCCTGCAGGCCCACATACGAGCCGTACTTCAGGCCGACATCGTAGAAGCGGTTGCGGCTGGCGCGCTTGTACAGGCGGCGCAGGTAGATGCGCGCTGCAAACTGTTCCCACTCTGGCGCGACCAGGTCCACCCGCGACTCGGCCTCACGGATCAGCAGATCGACCAGATCATCGGCGCTGATACTGGGCTTGCGCTCGACCATCGCCTGCACCACGCGGCGGTAGTCGCTCACATCCAGCTGCGGGAACTCGGCATGCACGGCGTCGATGCTGCGCTGCAGGCGCTCGGCCTCGAACGGCAGGCGACGGTTGCCGGCCTCTTTGGTGATCCAGGTCGGCACGCGCTCGCCACCGGCGCGCAAGGCGTCGCCAGCGCCGGCCAGATCGGCCACGCGGAAGGTACTGTCGGTCATGGTGGTGAAACTCCAGGCTCGCACGCGCGTTGGCGGTCGATGCCATGGCGGCCCTGCACGCGATACCGGCGCACGGGGCGGTCGGGGTGGGATGCCAAAGCGCGGGAACACCAGATCGTCGGCAACAGCCTGCGCCTGCGGCCGGTATCCGGGCCGTGGGGGCGATCTGGGTCCGCACGATGGCGGCCGCGTCGACACGGCAAGCCTTCAGGGGCGGGCCGCGGGACGTTTGCTGCATGTCCGGCGGCGGCGGCTGACCGGGAGTGACGGCCACAACATAGTGGGGATATCGGAACTCGTCAACACAAGATGCGGTAATCAGCACATGTCGCGACGATCAGTCGCAGGATGCCGTGTTGCACCTGCGGCGCCTTGTCGACAGCGCCTGCGTCCCCAGTTCGATACAACATCAACTTTCCCCGGAACACCGCCCATGCGCGCTGCCCAATACCCCTCCTTCGGCGACCCGGCCGAGGTCCTTGCCATTGCCGAAGCGCCCCTGCCCGAGCCCGGCCCCGGCGAGGTGCGCATCCGCACCGTGCTGGCCTCGATCCACAACCACGACCTGCTGACCGTGCGCGGCCTGTATGGCTACAAGCCAGCGCTGCCGGCGATTGGTGGCAGTGAAGCGCTGGGCGTGGTCGATGCACTCGGTGATGGCGTCGACGGTCTGCAGATCGGCCAGCGGGTTGCCGCCGCCTCGGTGCACGGTACCTGGGCTGAAGTCTTCATCGCGCCGGCACGCATGGTGATTCCGATGCCGGAGGCGATCCCCGACGAAATGGCCGCACAGCTGATCGCGATGCCGCTGAGCGCGCTGATGCTGCTGGAATTCCTGCACGTCGAAGCGGGCCAGTGGATCGTGCAGAACACCGCCAACGGCGCAGTGGGCAAGTCGCTGGCGATGCTGGCGCGTGCGCGTGGCGTGCATGTGGCCAACCTGGTGCGCAATGCCGATGCGGTCGCGCAGTTGGAAGCGCTGGGCATCGATCATGTGTTCGACACTTCGGTGGACGGCTGGAAGGATCGCGTGCGTGAAGCGACCGGCGAAGCGCAGGCGGCTGCTGCGGTGGATTCGATCGGCGGCGACGCCAGCGGCGATCTGGTCGACCTGCTCGGCCACCACGGCACCCTGGTGTCGTTCGGTGTGATGAGCGGCGAACCCATGCGCATTCCCGCCGGTGGCCTGATCTACAAGGAAGCCACGGTGAAGGGCTTCTGGGGCAGCAAGGTCAGCCAGGCGATGGCGGTGGAGGACAAGCGCCGGCTGGTTGGCGAGCTGCTCAAGCGCGCGGCCAGTGGCGAGCTGACGCTGCCGGTGGAGCAGGTCTTCGCACTGGACGACATCGCCAAGGCGGCGAAGGCCGGTGCCGGTTCAGGCCGCAATGGCAAGGTGCTGCTGCGGCCTTGATGGGCTGGCATTGCCTTCTGTAGCCGAGCCATGCTCGGCTGCTTTCCGGTCAGTGTGCGGAGCCGAGCGTAGGCTCGGCTCTACAGGAGCGTGCGGACCAACGGTCCGCACCCACCACAGACCAGTCGGCACCCACCACAGATCGGTCCGCCCCCACCGCACCGGTCGATAACAGGGCCAATCATTTCGTTAAGAACCTGTGATGTATAACTGAATGCGCTTTCGTCATTGGAAGGCGCACGTGGCTGCGTGCGGTACTGACGACTCCTCCCCCGTTCGGCGTTGTCGCTTCCATGTACCGCACCACCCTGAACCTGCTTGCCGGCGCCATCGCGCTGGGCCTCACCGCCGGCGCTGCCGGCGCCGCTGAAACCGCCGACTCCGGCAAGGACAGCACCACCCTGGGCACCGTGCTGGTGACCGGCTCCAACATCAAGCGCAGCGATACCGCCGGGCCCAACCCGGTGCAGATCGTCAGCCGCGAACAGATCGAACAGACCGGTCGTTCCACCCTCACCGACGTGCTGCGCAACCTGTCGGCCAATGCCGGCAACAGCTTCGACGAGCAGTACACCGGCAGCTTCGCCGCCGGCTCGGCGTCGATCGGCCTGCGCGGCCTGTCGCCAAAGAACACGCTGGTGCTGGTCAACGGCTATCGAGTCTCCAACTTCGGCTTTGCACTCAATACCCAGGACACCTTCGTCGACCTCAACGCACTGCCGATCAGCGCGGTCGAGCGCATCGAAGTGCTGAAGGATGGCGCCTCGGCGGTGTACGGCTCCGATGCCATTGCCGGCGTCATCAACATCATCCTGCGCAAGAACTTCCAGGGCGTGGAAGTGGGCGGCGGCTTCGGTACCGCCACCCAGGGCGGCCTGGACGAGCGCAAGGCCAACCTGCTGGCCGGCTTCGGCGACCTCGAACAGCAGGGCTGGAACGTGCTGTTCGGGCTGGACCTGCTCAAGCGCGACCGCCTCGATGGCGACGACCGCGCCTATACCCGCAGCGGCGATTTCCGCGACAAGCCCGGTGGCCGCCTGGCCGGCTGGTCCACTGCCGGTGGCAACTGGCTGTCCAACCCACGCGCACCGCAGCCGTTCGCCAACTGCCCAGACGGCAGCCAACTGCGCCCCTACAGCGACTTCGGCAGCACCCTGCCCGGCCAGGCCTGCGCCTTCAACGCGCAACCGTTCAAGACCCTGCAGCCCGGCGCCGAGCGCCTGCAGGCGTCGTTGAGTGCGACCTACCGCTTCAACGACAGCGTCGAGGCCTTCACCGACGTGCTGTACAGCCACAACAAGGCTGACCAGATCTTCAGCGCGCCGTTGACCGTCGGACCCGGCCTACGTGCCTACAACCCGGCCACCGGCACCCTGATCGACGTACCGGCGGTGCTGCCGGTCGGCCACCCGAACAACCCGGGCAACACGCCGCTGCCGTTCGAGTACACCTTCTTCGATCTCGGCCCGCGCCTGAAGGACAATACGCAGGTCTTCTACCGCGCCCTGGCCGGCGTGCGCGGCAGCGGCGAGCGCTGGGACTGGGAAGTGGCGGCGCTGACCTCGCAGAGCGCGCAGCGCGAATACGTGGACAACTTCGTCAACCGCTACGCGTTCGAACAGATCCTGCGCGATGGCAGCTACAACTTCCTCAACCCGTCCAGCACGCCAGGGGCGCTGGATGCACTGCGCCTGCAGACCAAGCGCCCGGGCTGGTACAAGCTGCACTCGTTGAATGTGAAGGCCTCGACCTCGCTGTGGGAGCTGCCGGCCGGTGCGGTCGGCTTCGCCTGGGGTGCCGAGTTCCGCAAGGAATCACTGGACGCGCGTACCAGTGCACAGGTGCTGTCGGGCACCGAGCTACGCCCGGCGATCAACGTGGTCAACGGCGAACGGCAGGTCAGCGCTGCCTACGCCGAGCTGAGCGTACCGCTGCACCGCACGCTGGAACTGCAGCTGGCCGGTCGCGGCGACCGTTACGATGATTTCGGCAAGGCGTTCTCGCCGAAGGTGGCGCTGCGCTGGCAGCCGCTGGACAGCCTGCTGCTGCGCGGCTCGTTCTCGCGTGGCTTCCGTGCGCCGTCGCTGCCGGAAATCGCGCCGGGCCAGACCGTCAGCTACGGCTCGGTGATCGATCCGCTGGATCCGCTGCAGCCCGGCGGCAGCCGTGGAGTGACCAACATCCGCACCGGCAACCCGGACCTGAAGGCCGAACGCTCGCGCAATTTCAACGTGGGCGCGGTGTGGTCGCCGGATGGCGACACCAGCATCGGCCTGGACTGGTACCGCATCGAGCAGGACAACCTGGTCAAGCCGGACAGCGCGCAGTTCATCGTCGACAACCCGACGCTGTTCCCCGGGCGCGTGCAGCGCGATGCACAGGGACGCATCCAGTTCATCACCAACCAGTATGCCAACCAGGGCGAGCTGACCACCTCGGGCCTGGACCTGGACGCCAACCACACCTTCCGCACCGAGGGCTGGGGCAACTTCACCGTCGCCGGCAGCTGGACCCATCTGCTCAGCTTCAAGCAGCCGCTGGTGGCCGGCCAGGCCCCGTACGAGGGAGCCGGCAACAACCGCCACGGCGCGCTGCCGCGCAGCCGCGGCACCACGTCGTTGAACTGGGCGGTGGGCGACTGGAGCAGCACGCTGAGCCTGCAATACGTGAGCGGCTACGATCAGCGCGTGGCGACGGCCACCAGCAACCCGGGGCTGCGCGACCGCATCAAGCCGTATCACCAGCTGGACCTGTACGTGGCCTACGACGGTATTCCCAACACCACGTTGTCGCTGTCTGTGCTGAACCTGACCGACAAGGACCCGCCGTTCGATCCGGCCGGCGGCTCCAATGGCTTCGATATCAGCCAGTACAACCTGCGCGGGCAGTTCGTCTCGCTGGGGGCGCGCTACCGGTTCTGACGCGATATCGGGGCGGCGGTGACGCGCCGCCCCATTTGTGCTGCCGGCCAGCGGCCGGCACTACCACCGACCGCCGGGCCAAGCCCGGCGGTCGTGCATCAGCGGCTCAGGTGCAGGAACTGCAGGTGCCGTTCGTACTGGCTGATGATGTCGTTGATGATCTGCTTGCGACTGTAGCCGACCAGGTCGTAGTCCTGGCTGCCTTCGAACAGGTGCACTTCAGCGCGGTAGTAGCGCTGGTTGCGCAGCTGCTGCGCGGCGAACGACGGCGTCAGGTAGCCACTCAGGATCACCCGGTACAGGAAGTCCTGCTGCTCGCCGTGGTTCACCGTCAGCTCCATGTCGCCCGCCTCGAAGCGCGTCGCCACATCCCAGCCCTGCCCGCGCAGCTGTTCGGCCACCGCTTCCATCGCCGGCTTCACCGTGTCGTCCATGAAGCGGTAGACCTGGTCGCGCACCGGGAAGTGCATGGCCTGGCTCAGGCGCTGGCGCCAGCCCTGGTGGTGGCGGTCATCGCCGATCAGCGGCGAGGGCCGGTACTGCAGCGCGCGCTTGCGGTGCGATTCGTCACTGAAGGCGCGGGTCAGGCCCCACATCATCAGCAGCAGCACCGCAGAGAACGGCAGCGACGCCAGCACCACCGCCGATTTCAGCGCATCGATGCTGCCGGCCAGCAGCAGCCCGGCGGTCAGCACCGCGATCACCGTGCCCCAGAACACGCGCAGCCAGCGCGGACCATCATCCTCCGGCGCACCGCCGTGCGAGGACAGCGTGGACAGCACCACCGCGCCGGAGTCAGCCGATGTCACGAAGAAAATGAAACTGACGAACACCGTCACCGCGATCACCGCCTTGCTCCACGGATACCCATCCAGCAGGGCATACAGCACGGTGGGTGGATCATCCACCGCCAGCTGTGCCAGCTGCTGCTGGCCGTGATGCAGCACCTGGTCCAGCGCACTGTTGCCGAAGATCGACAGCCAGGCCAGGGTGAAGCCGAGCGGGATAAGCAGCACGCCGAACACGAATTCGCGGATGGTGCGGCCACGCGAGATGCGCGCGATGAACAGGCCGACGAACGGCGCCCAGCCGATCCACCAGGCCCAGTAGAACACCGTCCAGCCGCCCAGCCATTCCGGTCGGCCGCCATAGGCGTATACATCGAAACTCTTGCCGACCACGCTGCCGAGGTAGTCGCCCAGATTCTGCATCAGCGTGCTGAGCAGATACTGGGTGGGGCCGGCGCACAACATGAACAGCACCAGCGCGATCGCCAGCAGCATGTTGATGTTGGCCATCCAGCGCACGCCCTTCTCCACCCCGGAAACGGCCACGGCCACCGCCGCACCCATCATGCTGACCACCAGGATGATCTGCACCAGGTTGGAGTGCGGGATGTTGAACAGGTGCGACAGGCCGGCGTTGAGGTGCAGCACGCCGAAGCCCATGTCGGCGCCGATGCCGAACACGGTGGCGACAATGCCCAGCGCGTCCACGGTGTAGCCGATCGGGCCGTTGATGCGCTTGCCGATCAGCGGGTACAGCGCCGAACGCAGCGCCAGCGGCAGGTTGTGGCGGTAGGCGAAGTAGGCCATCGCCATCGCAGCGAGTGCGAACACGCCCCAGCCATGCAGGCCCCAGTGCAGGAACAGCAGCTGCATGGCCTGGCGCGCACCGGCCTCGCCCGCAGCCGGGTCGCCCTGCGGCGGCTGCAGGTAATGGGTCAGCGGTTCGGAGACGCAGAAGAAGAACAGGGTGATGCTGATGCCGGCGGCGAACAGCATGCCGGCCCAGGAGAGATAGCTGAACTCCGGCTCGTCATGGTCGGCACCGAGCTTGATGCCACCGTACTTGGACAGCGCCACGCCGACCACGAACACCAGGTACAGGGTCATGGCCAGCAGGTAGTACCAGCCGACATTGAGTGCGGCCCAGTCCTGCGCCTTGACCAGAAGGCGGCCCGCACCGAGCGGGAACAGACTGACGAACAGCGCGAACGCCACGACAACGATCGCCGCGAAGGCGAACACAGGTCGAAGGGTGCGCACCGGGGATTGTTGCGGCTCCAGTGCTTCCATGGGGCGGCGTTCTCCGGTAGATCAAAGGGTTAGCCGACCGATTTTGGCTGAACCGCAGTGGACAGAGCATGAAGTTGCGGCCTGCGGTCACAGGCCCGGCCCACCAATCCGTGTTATCACGCGCGCGCCGGTGCGTGCCTGCAAGCGCAGCCACGCGCGGACCGCCTGCGACGCGGCCACGCGCTTACTGTCCAATCACGACATCACATGCACCGCGCACAGCTTGTTGCCATCCGGGTCGCGCAGGTAGGCCAGGAACAGCTGGCGGCCGGCCATGGTGCGGATGCCCGCCGGGTCTTCGATGGCGGTGCCGCCATGGGCCACGCCCGCATCCTGCCAGCCGCGCACGGCCTCGGCGCTGTCGAGGGTGAAACCAATCGTGCCGCCGTTGGCATGGCATGCGGGCTGACCGTCGATCGGTGCGGTGACGATGAACATGCGGCCGTCCTTGAAGTACACCAGCCGCCCCTTGTCATCGAAGACACCCGGACGGGCGCCCAATGCAGTGAACAGGGCATCGTAGAAGCGATGCGCGACGTCCATGTTGTTCGTTCCAACGGTGATGTGGCTGAACATGCGGGCACTCCTTGTGGAAAACCGCAGTGTCGGCGAGCGCGGCGGGCATCGCAAATGCACGCCTCCGGCCTGCTGCTGCGCGCGCAGGGTTTGTCGTGCGCCGCTCGATCACCCTATAATGGGAATCATTCTCATTAATGATCGATGCCGATGGCCGTGCCCGCCGCCTCCAGCACTGCGCTGGCGGGGTTCTACCGCGAACACCATGGCTGGCTGCTGGGCTGGCTGCGCCGCCGCACCCACAACGCCGACTGCGCCGCCGACCTTACCCAGGACACCTTCCTGCGCCTGCTCAGCCGTCGCGTCGATCCATCCGAACTGCGGCTGCCGCGCGCTTACCTCAGCACCATCGCGCACGCCCTGCTGGTCAACCACTGGCAGCGCGCGGACCTGGAGCGTGCCTACCTGGCCGCACTGGCTGCGCAACCGGAGCCAGTGCATCCATCGGCGGAAGAACGCACGCAGGCGCTGCAGCTGCTGCACGCCATCGCCGACATGCTGTCCGGCCTGGCCGAACGCCCACGCCGTGCGTTCCTGCTGGCACGGCTGTCTGGCCTGGGCTATGCGGAGATCGGCCAACAACTGGGCGTGTCCGAGCGCATGGTCAAGAAGTACATGGCGCAGGCGATGCTGCATTGCCTGCGCCTGTCCGGCGACGCGGCGGCATGAGTGCGGCATTGGCTGGCCCGGCCCTGGAACAGGCTGCCGAATGGTTCGCGCTGCGCCAGCAGGGCTGGAGCGACGGCGACCAGCAGCGCTGGCACGCCTGGCTGCAGGCCGATGCCGATCATGCCGACGCGTGGCGCCGGGTCGAGACGGTCTGGCAGTCTTTTGCTCCCCTGTCGGCACCGGCTGCTGCCACGGCGCTGGATGCTGCCGGACGTCGCCGCCGTCGCGCGCTTCGCAGTCTCGGTGGCGCCCTCGGCATCGGTGCGGTCTCCCTCCTCGGCCTGCACGGGCTGCGCGAACAACGCGGCCTGCAGACACAGCGCACCGCTGCCGGACATACCGGGCACTGGACGCTGATGGATGGCAGCCAGTTGTGGCTCAATGCCGACAGCGAAGTCACCATCGACATCGGAAGCGGCCGCCGCGCCCTGCATCTGCTGCGTGGCGAACTGCTGCTGCAGACCGGCCACCACCCTGCGTTCGCCGGCCAGCCGTTGACCGTGCATGTGCCGGGCGCACGCTTGCAGCCGATCGGCACCCGCTTCGCGGTCGGTCGCGAGGCGCAGGGCAGCCGCCTGGATGTGTTCGAGGGTGTGGTGCGCTGCCTGCCGCTGTTCGGCGCATCGTTGGACGTGCCCGCCGGCGGTGCGGTGCAGCTCGGCCCGATGGGTGGACTCTCCCCGGTGGCTGCGGATCCGTTGCGCGGTGACTGGCAGGAGGGACGCCTGCAGGTGCAGGACACACCTTTGATACGGATCATCGACGAGTTGGCCCGTCACCACCAGGGCTATCTCGGTTGTGATCCGGCGCTTGCTGCATTGAAAGTCACGGCGGTGCTGCCGCGCCTGGACAGCCTGCAGGCCCTGCAACTGCTGGCCCGTGCCCTGCCGGTCCGCATCGAGCAGCGCTGGCCGTGGTGGACCATCGTGCGTCCGCTTTGAAATCGCGGTTCCCTTTCTGCGCGCTCACCGGGCACTACAAGGGAACCCATTGCGGATGTTGCCGCCCCCATGAAACTGCCCTGCCCTTCCCCTCGTCCCCTGGTCATCGCCTTGTGCATGGCCCTGGCGACCCCCTGCCTGCTGCCTGTCACGGTCCATGCACAGGACACCGCTGCCGCCGTTCGCTGGCAGATTCCGGCCGGACCGCTCGACCAGGCCTTGACCACATTCGGCCAGCAGTCTGGCCTGTCCATCGCTGCCGATGCGCGCCTGACCCGCGGCCGCCACAGCAACGGCGTACAGGCCACGCTCGGCATGGACGCCGCATTGGCGCAGCTGCTGGCCGGCACCGGCATGACCTTCCAGCGTGATGCCAATGGCGTGGTGCTGCAGGCGGCACCCAACGCTGAAGCCGGCGTGCGCCAGATCGGCACCCTGCGTGTAGCCGGCCAGGCCAGCGAAGGTGCGTCACCGTGGGGCCTGGCCGATGCCGACGCCGTCTACCGCGACAGCGGCTCGCGCGTGCACCTGGACCGTCAGCAGCTGGAACGCTTCCGCGGCCAGTCGATTGGCGATGTGCTGGCCGGCGCAGTCGGCGTGCACACCGCTGACGTTCGCAACGGCGGTGCGCTGGACGTCAACATCCGCGGCCTGCAGGGCCAGAACCGGGTGCCGGTGATCATCGACGGCGGCCAGCAGGCCATCGACGTGTACCGCGGCTATGCCGGCGTGCAGCAGCGCAGCTATCTCGACCCCGATCTGATCAGTGCGGTCAGCATCGAGAAGGGGCCGAGCCTGGCCGCCAACGCCGCCAGCGCGATCGGCGGCGTGGTCTACATGGAAACGTTGAAGGTCGATGACATCCTCGATGATGGCCAGACCTGGGGCCTGCGCATGCGCGGCGGCGTGGCCGACAACAGCATCGACCGCACCCGCACCTTCAAGCAGATCGCGCGTGGCAGCGACAACCGCAACAGCCTGCGCGACCCGCGCGACTGGAATGGCAGCGTGGCCTTCGCCCAGCGTGGCGAAGACTGGCAGCTGGTCGCGGCCTATGCGCGGCGCCGCCAGGGCAACTTCTTCGCCGGCAGCAACGGTGCGCATCGCTACGACAACCAGCACCTGTCCAGCGGCGGCACCGGCATGTCCAGCCAGGCCGTATCCAAGCTCTTCCATCCAGGCGATGAAGTGCTCAACACGCATACCGACAACGAATCGGCATTGCTGAAATTCACCTGGACGCCCAATCCGGACCAGCGGTTGGAGCTGAGCCACCGCTACTTCAATTCGAGTTTCGGCGAGATCATGCCGTCGGCGATCGGCCGCGTGGGCGAGTCCAACGAATGGGTGACCTACGTGGACAAGGCCAACACCATGTTCCAGTTCGAGCCGGGGAAAATGCGGGTCAACGCCACCTCGCTGCGCCATCGCTACCGGCCCGAGGCGCACCCGTGGCTGGATCTGAGCAGCACCCTGTGGTTCACCACCGCCACCAGCCGCATGTTCAACAGCAATATCGCCAACACGCCGCTGTTCAAGGACGTGCCCAACGACCAGATGCCGGACACGTTGGGCGAAACCTATGGCCCGGGCCTGCAGTCGGACGTGAAGACCCAGCGTTGGGGCGTGGACAGCAGCAACACCACGCGCTTCAGCAATGATCTGGGCGAATGGACGTTGCGCTATGGCGCGTCCTTCCAGCACGAGGACACCGCGCCCAACTCACCGGTGCTGCCGGTGGATTTCAACAACAACCGTTACCTGCGCTCGGGCACGCGCCGCGAGGCCAGCGTTGTCGCCTCGCTGCAATGGCAGCCGTGGGACTGGCTGTCGCTGACCGCAGGCGGCCGCTTCACCGACTACCGCACCCGCGACCGCAACCGCGTGGCCTTCGTCAGTGAATCGCGCGACCTGCGCTACACCTTCGCGCGGCTGAGCAAGGGCGGCCAGCTGCTGCCGGGCTGGTACAAGGAGTGGTACCCGGATGCACAGGGCAACTACACCTATGACTCGCTGCGCGCCACGCCCTATGGCGACAGCACGTTGGGCCAGGCCTACGATTTCGACGGCTTCATTCCTGATCCGCGCGGTGCCAACGGCTTCTATACCAAGCAGATTCCCACTGCCTGGGGCTACAAGCCGGCGATCCGGCGCTCCGGCCACGGCTTCGCGCCCTATGCCGAAGCACGCTTCAACCTCGACGAGGACATGTTCTTCTACGTGAAGTACGCGCAGGGCTGGAAGATGCCCAGCCTGTTCGAGTCGACGCTGGGCAACAGCACCTCGGCACCGGTGGCTGACCTGAAGCCGGAGAAGAACCGCTCGTGGGACATCGGCTTCAGCCTGCTCAAGCAGGACCTTTGGCGTGACGGTGATCGCCTGGCGTTCAAGGTCGCCTGGTTCAAGAACGATATCGACAACGCGATCACCCGTCGCTTCGATTCCAGCAACTGGGCGTTCTACGTCGACAACGTCGACAACTACACGGTGTCTGGCTATGAGCTGCAATCCGGTTATGACGCCGGCATCGCCTACCTGGACCTGTCGGCCAGCTACTACCAGCGCGCGCGTACCTGCGATGCGGCCACCGCCAAGCGCCTGCGCGAAGACCCCTATGCGAAGTGGAGCAAGCTGGACACCACGCCGGACTGCGTGGACGGCGGCTTCGGCACCTCGTTTGTCAACGCGCAGAACCCACCGAAGTACTCGATTCACAGCACGCTGGGCTTCCGCCTGTTCGACAAGCGACTGGATACCGGCATCCGCCGCACCTACAACAGCGGCCCCACCCACGAACTGGACAAGCCCTGGAACACCACCGGCTCGACCGGCCTGCAGAACATCTACCTGCCGACCGCGATCTATGACTTCTATGCGCGCTGGCAGTTCACGCCGCGCAGCGAAGTGGAGCTGGTGGTCAGCAACCTGCGCAACACCTACTACATGGACACGCTGGCGATGAGCCTGATGCCGGGCCCAGGGCGCACCACGCGGCTGAACTTCACCGCACGCTTCTGAGTGCTTCAGAAACAGCAACGCCCCGGGGAGATCATCCCCGGGGCGCTTGCTTGCGGCCGCTCACGCTCTGGAAGGGGCCAACCGTGGTTCTGGTAGGCGCCAACCTTGGTTGGCGCAACGATGCATCACTTCGCGGTACTCAGCAGCAGCACTGCAGCAGTGACCAGCGCAATGCCGACCCAGCCGATCGGACGCAGGCGGTTGCCGAACAACAGGCGGCCGCAGGTGGCGGTACCGATCACGCCGATCGCACCCCACATCGCATAGGCCGTGGCCAGGTCCATGTAGCGCACCGCCTGGCCCAACAGGGCGAAGGCGATCCAGACCAGGACGATCGCGGCGACGCCCCAGCGCCAGCGGCGGAAGCCTTCCGACTTGGCTACCATCATGTTGGCGGCGACATCGATCAAGGCCGAACAGATCACGAAAAACAACGCCAAGGTATTCATCAGTGCGCCTCCCCGAGGGTGACGCAGACGATGCCGACCACCGCCAGCACCAGGCCGGCCAGCTGCTGCAGCGACAGGCTTTCACCGAAGACGGTGAGGCCGACCACGGTCAGCAGGGTCAGGCCGAGGCCTTCCCAGACCGCATAGGCCACGCCGACGGCGATGCGGCGCACCGACTGCGCGAGGAAGAAGTAGGACAGCGCCAGCGCGCCGGCCATGATCAGGTAACCGGTCCAGCCGCCATCGCGGGCGGCATGGGCCATGAACGAGGTGCCGACCACTTCGGCGACGATCGCCACGGTCAGGCAGACCCAGGCGACCAGCGCGCCACGGGCGGGAACAGTACGGGACATGTGAAGCTCCTTGCAGGGCGGGGACCGCGCCGCCTTTTCAATAGATCCACGCCGTGCGTGGAGGATCCGGAACGCCCCGCAGACGGGGGCGACGGAAGCCAGTATCATCGCCTTTTACGGTGGTATCAAAATGGATACCATCGATAGGAGCGATGGATCAATGCCCTACTCCCCTGAATCCCTGCAGGCCTTCGTGGAGGCCGCGGCGCTGGGCTCGTTCTCGGCGGCGGCGCGACGCCTGCGCAAGACCCAGTCGACGGTCAGCACCGCCATTGCCCATCTGGAAGCCGACCTGGGCATGAGCCTGTTCGACCGCAGCGGACGCTACCCGCAGCTGACCGAGGCCGGGCGCCAGGTGCTGGGCCACGCGCAGGAGATCCTCGCGGCCGATGCCCGCCTGCAGCAGCTGAGCGTGCGTCTGGCCGCACCGGTCGAATCGCGGCTGACCGTGGTGTTTTCCGATGTCTACCAGCTCGATCCCGAGCAACGGATTCTGCAGCGCTTCGCCGAGACGTTCCCGGAGATCGAACTGGAATGGCTGGATGCCGAGGGCGAGGACGTACTGGAGCTTGTCGGCAGTGGTCGCGCCGCGCTTGGTCTGCTGCCACGGCAGGAACACTATCCGGACGGACTGGTGGCACGGCCGCTGGCGCACCACAGCGAACTGTCGGTGTACGTGGCGCGCGAACACCCGCTGGCCAGTGCCGGGCGTCGCGCCGCCGCACAGCTGGCGCGGCACCGGCAGGTGCGCCTGAGCGCGGAAGTGGATCAATCCCGCGTGGTCACTGGCCTGGCCTGGACCGCCACCGACTATCTGATGGTGATGGAAATGGCCGAGGACGGCATCGGCTGGGCCGAACTGCCGCGGGCGCTGGTACAGCGCTACGACCGTGGCCGGCTGGTGGAACTGGTACTGCCCGGCTGGCCGCGGCGCATCCACAGCGACCTGCTGTGGCGCCGTGATACGCCGCCGGGACCGGCCGCACTCTGGTGGGCCGACGCGCTGGGGTGAGGTAGTGCCGGCCGCTGGCCGGCAATTTCATTGTCCAGTGGCTGCCGGCCAGCGGCCGGCACTACCGAACCGATCAGCGATGGGCGAGCCCCGAAAACACGCCCGCGCACACCGCCGCCACCTGTGCGTCGTTGCACTGCTGCGGGGTCGCCCGCGGGCTGTCCGGGTAGACCTCGGTGGTGGTGGTGTACTTCGCGCCGGTAATGCCGGCGCACAGGCCCAGCTTCACCAGCGGGTACTCGATCACGCCATGGGCCACCACCGGCGAACCGATGATCTCGCCCTTGTCGTCGGCCGGGGCGATGTGGGTGACCTTCTCCACCGCGGCGATCACTGCCTGCTGGAACGCCGCCTGCGGATTCTCGCTGTCGTCCACCAGGTAGAAGCCATCGGGAATCAGACCCGGCTCGAACGGCTTGCCGTCACGCGCGGCCAGCGCCGGGCGGAACTCGCTTTCGTCGCTGTCGGTGGTCTCGTGCAGGTCGATGTGAAGTACAAACTGGTCCTTGATCGGGGTGATCAGCTCGATCAGCGCGGTCGATTCACGGGCCGGGCCATCGGCGTGGAAGTTGCGGTTCGGGTCGATTGCATCGAAGTTCCAGCGGTTGATGCGCTCGAAGCCCCACGGATTCACGCACGGTGCCACCAGCAGGTTGGCCTTGCCGGCGTAGTCGGCGGCGTGCTTTTCGAAGAATTCCAGCGCGCCCATCACGCCGCTGGTCTCGTAGCCGTGCACGCCACCGGTGACCAGGGCAGCCGGCAGCGCCGGGTTCCAGTCGCGGCTGCGCAGGGCGAACAGGGTGTAGGTCTCGCCAGCGTAGTCGAGTTGGCCATAGGCCACCTTGTCGAAGCGCGAGGCCAGCGCCTCGATGCGCGGCAGCACCTCCTCGTCATAGCGACGCAGGCGCTGCTGGCGGCCACGCCACAGCTCCCGTTCCGCCGCTCCCCACGGCTGGCCAGGGGTTCCGACGGGATAGAAAGCGGCTTGGGACATGGCGGATCTCAGCGAGTCAGGAAGCAATCGGACACTCTATCACCGGGGCCTCGGCATGAACCGCAGACGCATTCCAATAGCGAATGGAATCAGCAATAATTCTCATTTACGACCTTCCACAGCCCGCACCGATGCCCATCCACGCCCTGCAACCGGCCCGCCTGCCCCTGGCCGCCGCCCTCGCCCTGTGCCTGCTCCCGGCCACCGGCGCATTCGCCCAGGACGGCGCCACCACGCTGGACAGCATCCAGGTCTCCGGTAGCTGGCTGGGCACCGGCCTGCATGACAGCGTCAAGAGCTTCGCCGGCGCGCGCACGGTGGTCGACCGCCAGCGCATCGAGGCCAGTGGCGCGGCCAGCATCGGCGATGCCATGCGCCGCATCCCGGGCGTGCAGGTCACCGACAACTCCGGCACCGCCGGCAGCTCGGTGTCGCTGAACATCGGCGTGCGTGGCCTGACCGGGCGCTACTCGCCGCGCTCGACCGTACTGCTGGACGGCGTGCCGCTGGCGGTGGCGCCGTATGGCCAGCCACAGCTGTCGTTCGCGCCGACCAGCCTGTCCAACATCGAATCGATCGACGTGGTGCGCGGTGGCGGCGCGGTGCGCTATGGGCCGCAGAACGTGGGCGGCATCATCAACTTCAGCACCCGTGCCATTCCCACCGGTGCCGGCCTGCACGGCGAAGCCGGCGTGCGCTATACCGCCTACGACCATGGCGGCAGTGACAGCACCCAGTACAACGCCTTCCTCGGCGGTACCGGCGACAACGGCCTGGGCGCGGCCCTGCTGTATTCCGGCCAGGACGGCCGCGGCTGGCGCCAGGGCAGCGATGACCGCTTCAACGACCTGGCGCTGAAGTTCGCCTATGCCATCGACGAACAGCAGGAACTGCGTGCCAAGCTGTCCTACTACGATGTGCGCTCGCTGACCCCGGGCGGCCTGACCCGCACGCAGTACGAGGCCGACCCGTTCCAGAACACCCGCCCCACCGATTTCTGGAAGGGCCACCGCACCGGCATCGACCTGGGCTACACCAACACGCTGTCGGCCAACAGCGAGTTCGAGGTGCTGGCCTATTACAACGAAAGCAGCCGTGCCAGCTCGCTGATCAACGCCGCCAATACCCAGCTGACCGTGCAGCCGCGCGACTACCGCGTGCTCGGCATCGAGCCGCGCTACACCCAGCGCCTGCACTGGGGCGCCAGCGTGCACGACATCACCGCCGGCTACCGTTTCCTGCGCGAGCGCGGCAACGACCGCAGCTACACCGTCACCCGCCGCACCGGCGCGGCCAGCACCACCACCCGCTTCGACAACGCCACCGACGCACATGCCTTCTACATCGACGACCGCATTGCGATCGGCCAGTGGCGGGTCACCCCGGGCATGCGCATGGAGTGGATCGACATGGACCGCCGCCAGGCGGGTGGCACGGCAACCTTCAGCAGCCGCAACGACAAGGCCCTGCCCTCGCTCAACATCGCCTACCTGCTGACTCCGCAGCTGACCGTGTTCGGCAACTACACCACCTCGTTCGGGCCGGTGCAGAACATCCAGCTGAATTCGCAGACCGCCAGCAACCCGCTGAACCCGGAAATCGCCAAGACCACCGAACTCGGTGCGCGCTGGCAGGACGGCGCACTGCGCGCGGAAGTAACCGTGTTCAAGATGCGCTTCGACAACCAGATCCTGCAGGTGCCGGGCATCACCCCGCCGACCTTCCAGAACATCGGCGCCACCGACCACAAGGGCGTGGAGAGCGCGCTGGAGTACCACTTCGCCGAGGACAGCGCACTGGCCGGACTGGAGCTGTATGCCAACTACACCTGGACCAAGGCGATCCAGCAGTCCGGTGACAACCGCGGCCTGGACGTGCAGTTCTACTCGCGCGACACCGACAGCGTCGGTGCCCGCTACGCGCTGGCCGGCTGGACCTTCAATGTCTCCAGCACCCACCAGAGCGGCCAGTTCTCCGATGCGGCCAACACCTGGGATGAGACCGCCGATGCACGCGTGGGCCGCGTGCCGGGCGTACGCCTGTGGAATGCGCAGGTGGCCTGGCAGGTGCCAGGCCTGGGCGACAGCGAGATCGCGCTGGGCGTGAACAATCTGGCCGACAAGCGCTGGTACACCCGCAACGTCGATGGCAATGCCGGCCGCATGGTGGCCGCGCCGCGCACCTTCTACGTGCAGGGCCGCTACCGCTTCTGACGCAGTAACCGCCCGATGCAGTGACGGCGGCGATCACGGTGGCGGCGTATCATGCCGCCACCATGTCATTGCCTGTTTCGCCATCGCGCCTGCATCTGGCCTTCCAGGGCCTGCGCCTGCGCCTGCGCGGCAGCGACCTGTGGTTCATCGCGCTTGCCCTGCTGGTCGGCCTGATCGCCGGCTACCTGACCCTGCTGCAGTCCGGCATCGCACGCTGGCTGCAGGGCGCCCTGTACGGGCTGGACGAAGGCATGCGCCTGAGCTCCCTGCCCTCGCTGACCTGGACCGCGCTGCTGGTGCTGCCGCTCGGTGGGCTGCTGGTCGGGCTGGTCAGCCTGGCCGCGACCCGGCTCAAGCGGCCCCTGCTCGATGCGGTGGAAGCAAACGCCCTGCATGGCGGCCGCATGTCGATGCGCGACAACCTGATCGTGCTGACCCAGACCCTGCTGTCCAACGGCTGCGGCGCCTCGGTCGGGCTGGAGGCTTCCTATACGCAGATGGGAGCGGGCAGCGGCTCGCAGCTGGGCCGGGTGATGCGCCTGCGCCGCAATGATGTGCGCATCCTGGTCGGCGCCGGTGCCGCCGGTGCCATCGCCGCCGCCTTCGGTGCACCGCTGGCCGGTGCGTTCTATGCCTTCGAGATTGTCATTGGCGCCTATACCCCGGCCGCACTGGCGCCGGTGGCGGTCGCTGCACTGGCCGGCGCGTTCGTGGCCGACCAGGCCGGCATCGAGGCCTACCTGCTGCCTGCCGCCTCGACCATCGACGTGCGTGCGGCGGACTACGCCATTTATGGCCTGCTCGGCTGCTGCTGTGCGATGGTCGGCATCGCGGTGATGCGGCTGATCGCCTCGATCGAGGGCACGGTCAAGCGCAGCCCATTGCCGTTGTGGGGCCGGCCGGTGGTGGGCGGCCTGCTGCTGATTCCGCTGGCACTGGCCAGCCCGCAGGTGCTGTCGTCCGGCCATGGCGCGCTGCACCTGGACCTGACCACGCATCTGCCGCTGATCTGGATCGGCGGGCTGCTGACCCTGAAGTGCCTGGCCTCGGGCATCTCGCTCGGGTTCGGTTTTCGTGGCGGCCTGTTCTTCGCCTCGTTGTTCATGGGCACCCTGGTCGGCGCCCTGTTTGCCGGCCTGCTGGCGATGGCCACCGGCGTGCCGGTGATCGACGCCACCTCGGCCGCACTGGCCGGGATGGCGGCGCTGGCCGCCGCCGTGGTCGGTGCGCCAATGACCATGGCCATGCTGGTGCTGGAAGGCACCCACGACTTCCTGCTGACCAGCGTAGTGATGAGTGCAGTGCTGGTCTCCAGCACGCTGGTGCGGCAGTGGTTCGGCTATTCGTTCTCGACCTGGCGCATGCACCTGCGTGGCGAGACCATCAAGAGCGCACGCGATGTCGGCTGGGTGCAGAACCTCAATGCCGGCCGGCTGATGCGCAAAGGCGTGGCCACGACGCCGGCCGACCTCGACGCCGCCGCGTTCCGCCAGCGCTTCCCGCTGGGCTCGGGCAGCCGGGTGATCCTGATCGACAGCGAGGGCCACTACGCCGGCATCGTGCAGATTCCGCGCGTCTACGGCGACGGCGTGAAGCCGGAAACCATGATCGGCGAGCTGGCCGAGAACCGGGACGTGTCGCTGTCGCCAGCCGCGGACGTGGTCAGCGTGATGCAGCGCTTCGACCAGACCCAGGCCGACGAACTGGCCGTGGTCGCCGCCGACGGCCAGGTGCTGGGCGTGGTCTCCGAAGCCTTCGTACGCAAGCGCTACGCCGAGGAACTGGACAAGCGCCAGCGCGAACTGATGGGCGAGCGCGTCGAGGACACCGACTGATCCTGCAAAAAGGGGACGGAGGGGATTAAGTCGTTTCTGGCACGCTGGAAATCCACGCATGGCGTGGATCTACTGTCACTTCGACCGGGTAGACTCCGACCATGCGCTTCATTGAAACCTTCCAGGCCGGCCCCTTCGCCGACACCGTGGTCAGCCTGCTGGCTGCCTTCGTGCTGGGCACGCTGATCGGCGCCGAGCGCCAGTACCGGCAACGCACCGCCGGCCTGCGCACCAACGTGCTGGTAGCTGTCGGCGCCGCTGCCTTCGTCGACCTGGGCATGCGCATCGCCGGCAGTGCCGAGGCGGTGCGGGTGATCTCCTACGTGGTCTCCGGCGTCGGCTTCCTCGGCGCCGGCGTGATCATGAAGGAAGGCATGAACGTGCGCGGCCTGAACACCGCCGCCACCCTGTGGTGCTCGGCGGCGGTGGGCAGCTGTACGGGCGCGGACATGCTGGCCGAAGGCGTGCTGCTGACCGTGCTGATCATCGCCGGCAACACGCTGCTGCGGCCGCTGGTGAATGCGATCAACCGCATCCCGATCAACGAGGCGGCGACCGAAGCCACCTACGAAGTGCGCCTGAGCGTGGATGCCGAAGCCGTGCCGCGGGTGCGCGAGCGCCTGGTCGATGCGCTGGAAGCGGCGCAGTACCCGGTTGGTGATGTGCAGGTGGTCGAGCATGCCGATGCGCCCACCGATGTGATTGCGGTGCTGGTCAGTACCGCCGTCAGTGCCGATGAGCTGGACGTGGTGCTGGCGCGGATGGAGCACGTGCCGGGCGTGCTGCACGCCACCTGGGAAGTCAGTACCCGCGATTGAGCGGGCACGCCATGCGTGGATGCGCTTCCCTCACCCAGCCATCCGCTGCTGCGCGCGCAGCAACTTGCGGAATGAACCGCACTGCCGCGCATCCTGCGCTTCCGGGCAGGCCGCCGCGCGTTGCAGATGCCGGCGCACCCGCTGCAGTTGGGTGATCTGCCGCTGCAGTACCTCGGCCTGCGCCAGCAATGCTTCGCGATCCAGCGTAATGCATCCGCGCTGGGGCGGCAGCGACAACCCGATCTGCTGCAGCGACAACCCCGCCGCCTGGCCGAGGCCGATCAACGCCAGTCGTTCCAGCACCTGCTCGTCGTACTGCCGGCGCAGGCCGCGACGGCCCAGCGACTGCAACAACCCGAGCTGCTCGTAGTAGCGCAGGGTCGAGGCCGGCACGCCACTGCGCTTGACCACCTCGCCGATATCCAGTTCACGCATGGGCTTGACCTCAAGTCGCCTTCAAGCATCAACCTATGGGCAACTTCCCGGCAGGACAAGGCCATGGCCAGTACATCCCCCGTTGATCAGAATGCGCTCTGGAATGGCCCTGGCGGCCAGATCTGGGTCGCCCAGCAGGCCATCCTCGATGGCCTGTTCCAGCCGATGGCCGACCTGCTGGTGGCCGAGCTGCCGCAAACCGTCACGCACCTGCTCGATATCGGCTGTGGCACCGGCGCCAGCCTGCTGGCATCAGCCGCCGCTCGCCCTGCCGCGCACAGCACCGGCCTGGACATCTCCGCGCCGATGTTGGCTCTGGCTCGGCAGCGCGCTGAAACGGCGGGACTGGACGCGGACTTCATCGGCGCCGACGCGCAGCAGCATCCGCTGCCGTCCGCGCACTTCGACTGGATCCAGTCGCGGCTGGGTGTGATGTTCTTCGAGGATACCGGCGCGGCCTTCGCCAACCTGCACCGCGCCGCACGGCCCGGTGCCGGCCTGCGTTTCATCGCTTGGCGCAGCGCTGACGAGAATCCATTCATGACCACGGCCGAGCGCGCGATCGGCGATGCACTGGAGCTTCCGCCGCGCGTACCTGGCGCCCCGGGGCAATTCGCCTTCGCCGATGGCCAACGCGTGCAGCGTCTGTTGCAGGCCGCCGGCTGGAAGGATGTGGAGGTGGTTGCGGTGGACCTTCCGTGTTCGATCGCGCGCGATGCGCTGCCGACCTACGTGGGAGAGCTGGGCCCATTGGGCTTGGCGCTGCGGAACCTGCCCGAAGAACGGGCCACCTCGCTCCGAAACACGGCGCTGGCGGCATTCAGCCCGTTCATCGAAGGCGACCGGGTACGCGTGGATGCCGCCTGCTGGCTGGTGCGCGCCCGCGCCTAGAAAAAAGGGGACGGAGGGGATTAAGTCGTTCTTGCCCAGGCTGTGCCGGAAACGACTTGATCCCCTCCGTCCCCTTTTTCTTCTACAGCGCCTCGCCAGCGTCTGCCAGACGCGACTCGATCAGCGCATACCACTGCTGCAGCACGTCGATCAGCATGTCCAGTTCGGCGTCGGTGCGCTGCGCGCGGCCGCTGCGCAGGCAGGCCTGGGCTTCCTGCAGCTGGGCCAGGAACCCTGCCACGGTATCGGCCTGCAGGATCAACCCCGGCAGGCGCCGCCCGGGAATGCGCACCACCGCGTGGTTGCCAAGCTGGCCGTACACACTCAGTGTGGTTTCCGTCTTCATGGAAAGAGGCAGGAATTGGGCGTTCATCGCGTGCACCATGGAAAACCTGAGCCGCCGGCAGGCGTGATCAACGGGGGAGACGTAACCACGTCCTGCCGACGGTCAGGGGGGACTCGGGATGCCGGGGCCCTGCCCCGGCGCAGGAAACTCAGCGTGGCTGCGCTACCCCGGCGATCTGCACCCGCCGGTTCGGTGCCAGGCAGGCGATCAGTTCGCGACGATTGCGCTGGTCGCACTGCACGACAGGCTCCGCCGCGCCACGTCCTTCGGCACTGATGCTGGCAGCAGGCACTCCACCCTGCACAAGCGCCATGCGCACCGCTTCGGCACGTCGCTGCGACAGCGTCTGGTTATAGCTGGCACTGCCAATGCGATCGGTGTAGCCGGTCACCCGGATCGACTGCACCTGCGCAGCCTCGCGTACCTGCGCCAGGATGCCCTGCACCGCCTGCTGGCCCTCAGCGCTGAGTACCGCACTGTCGAAGCCGAACAGCGCATCGGCGGACAGCCGCAGCGGCTGCTCCGGCAACGGCGCCGGTGCGGGCGGGGCCGGCGGCCGCGGCGGCTCCAGCACCGCCGCACATGATTCAGGCTTCCAGTAGCCGCCCTGGGCGATGCCCTTGTTGTCGAATCGCACCTGGAACTGGCAGGTGAAATACTCCGCGCCCTGCGCAGTGCGGAAGTTGAACAGGTAGTTCCACTCGCGCACGCCCCACATGCCTTCGTTGAAGTGCGGCGTACCCAGCAGCGTGTACAGCTGGCGCTTGCTCATGCCCGGCGCGAAGCGGCGCAGGTCGGCGACGTCGGGATAGATGCCTTCCTTCAGCGAGGCCTTGGAGGCCTCCGGGAAGTGCACGGCGGTGGCTTCGGCAGGACCCTCGGCGGCCGGCGCATGGCTGCGGCAGGCGGCCAGCAGTCCCATCCCCAAAGCCAGGCCCAGCATGGCGGCCATCTGGCCGCTACGGGCGATGCGATGCTGTTTCATGTCATTCCCCCTATGGACGTTTCCGCGCTGCCGGGCCGCGGTTGCGGCCCGGCGGCGGCGATCACCACTGGATACCGGCACCCACGGCCACACCGGCCTCGCCACGGCTGTTGGTCGAACCGCTGAACTTGTAGATCCAGCGCCCCCCCTCGGAGACACCGGAGATACCGACCGCCACGCCCGACTCGCCGTTGTAGCTGCCGGCGGCGACCGAAGCCATGCTGCGGCCTGCTTCGCTGGGCTGCGGCAGGGCTGCGGTGGCCATCGCCGACGCGATACCGGCCGAGGCGCGGTTGTCGGTCTTGCGCAGGTCGCGCTCGAAGCCGCCCATGCGCTCGTCGGTATAGGCCTTGGACCAGTCCAGGGTCTGCGCCATGCCCGACTTCAGCTGGTCCACGTTGACCGCGTCGGTACCGGCGGTGCCGGCGGCGACGTTGCGCACCGTGGTCGGGCCGCTGTTGGTGCTGCCCAGCGTGACACTGTTGTAGTTGGTCGCACCGTTCACCGTAGTGTCGTAACGGATCGTGCCCTGCTGCGAGGCCTGCAGCTGGCGCACGTTGACCGCATCGGTGGCCTGCGAGCCGTCGGCCACGTTGACCACCTGGCGTTCGGCACCGGCCGCACCGACCGAGACCGTGTTGGCCCGGTTCGCCACCGAACCCGCACCCAGCGCCACCGAGTTGTCGGCCTGTGCCTGCGAACCATTGCCCAGCGCGGTGGAGTTGGCACCGGCCGCGGTCGAGCCTGCACCACCGGCGGCCGAGTTGGCGCCGCTGGCGGACGGATCGGCCAGGTTGTTGGTGTTGTTGGCACGGAAGCTGCCGGCCACGTTGGTGATGTTCTGGATCTTCTGGTCGGTGTACTTCTTCGATTCGTCGATGGCGTAGTTCACGCCGTTCTTCAGCTGGCCGACATTGGTTGCGTCGTACGTATCGGAACCGTCGGCGACATGGGTGATCTTGCGCTCGCTGCCGGTGCTGCCGACCGAAACCTCACCGGCCGAGTTGCTGGCGCCGGTCTGCCCATACGCGCCGGTGTAGCCACTCTGTGCACCGACGCTGGCCACCGAACCGGCACCCAGCGCCACGCTGTTGCCGGCACTGGCGCTGGCGCCGTTGCCAACCGCCACACTGTTGGCACCGGCCGCACTGGCCTGCGGGCCGACCGCCACCGCCTCTGCGCCGGCAGCCGTTGCGGGCGCTGCGGTCGAGTTCACTGCCAGGTAGGCACTGCCACCGCTATTGTTGGTGATGCGTTGGTTGAGGACCTTCAGCGAGCCGTCCACCGCAGTAAAGGCGGCAGTGACATTGTTGTAGTCGCCGCTGGTGAAGGTGCCGTCGGTGGCGATGCTGGAGATGCTGAACTTCGGCGCAGTCCACACGTTGGTGGTGCCGTTGTACGCGGTGGTGCCGCCGAAGTAATTGGCGATGGTGCTGTTCGTGCTGAACAGCTGGTCGCCGGTGATGGCATCACTGCTGCCGGCCAGGATGCTGCCGGCGGCGACGTTGGTGATCTTCACCGCGCCGGTGCCGGTACCCGTCAGCGTCACGCTGTTGAGCACGTTGCCACTGCCATCGACGTCGTACTTCACGGCCAGCTTGTCGATCTCACCGGTCTGGTCGGCGACGTTGGCCAGCGAGTTGCTGACCGCATCGAAGGCAGTGCCGACGTCGTTGTAGCTGCCCTTGGTGATGGTGCCGTTGGCCGCGACGTTGTTGATCGAGTAGGTCGGTGCGGTCAACACGCCGCTGGCGTTGACCGCAGCGCCACCACCAAGATGAGTGGCCACCGCCTGGTTGGCCGCAAACAGCTGGGCACCGTTGATGGCTTCGCTGCTGGTGGCACTCACCTGACCCGGGCCAAGGTTGCGCAACGTGGTGGCGGTACCGGTCTGGCCGAGCGTGGCGCTGGCGTAGTTGACGCTGCCATCGCCGTTGAGGTCATAGCGCAGGGCACCCTGTTCCGAGGCCTGCAGCTGGCCGACGTTGACCGCATCGGTGGCGGCCGTACCCGCTGCCAGGTTGGTGACCTGGCGCTCGGCACCGGCGGCACCGATGGACACGCTGTTGGCACGATCGGCCAGGCTGCCGGCACCCACCGCGATGCTGTTGGCAGCGGTGGCGCGGGCATTGGTGCCGACTGCAATCGAGTCGGTGCCACTGGCCAGGGCCTCGGTACCGGTCGAGTTCACCCGCAGGTACTTGGTGCCACCGTTACGGATGTCGGTGATCTGCGTGTTGAGGTTGACCAGCGAGCCGTCCACCGCGGCGAATGCATCGGTGGCATTCTCATACAGGCCCTTGGCAATGGCGCCGCCGGTGGAGATGGTGCTGATCTCGAACAGCGGCGCGGTGAAGGCGCCACTGGCCGGATCAAACGCTGCACGGCCGCCAAAGAAGCTGGCGATGGCGGCGTTGGTCGCGGCCAGCTGGCCGCCGTTGACCGCCTCCAGACTGCCGGCGGTGACCGCGCCGCCGGCCAGGTTGCCGATGGTGGTGGTGCCGGTGCCCGCGCCAAGCGTGACACGACGGTAGTTCGGATTGCCGGCGCCATCCAGGTCGTAGGTCACTGCGGCATCGGCCACGCCGTTGATCAGGCTGATCGCACCCTTCAACTGCGCCACGTTGACCGCGTCGGTGTTGACGCTACCGGCAGCGACGTTGGTGATCTGGCGCTCGCCACCACCGGCGGTGCCCACCGACACTTCACCGGCGGAGACCTGCGGTGCAGTGAGCCCGTAAGCGGTGTAGCTGGCCTGGGCGCCGCGCAGCGCGGCCGAGCGATAGCCCAGTGCAACCGAATTGGCCTGGTTCGAGGTCGCCTCGGCACCGAGCAGGGTCTGCCCGTTGGCCGTACCCACTGCACTGTCGCCGACGATCACCGAATGACCCATGCGTGCCGCGTAGTCAGCGGTCGGCACACCGGTCGGATTGCTCGGGTCATTGGTACCGGCGCCCGGGAAGGCCACATTGGCGTCGACCTTCGGCAGTTCGTGCCGTGCATTGGCACCGATCACCACTTCCTTCGAACCGTTGGCGAAAGCGCCGTCACCCATCAGCACCTGGTAGTCCTGCGCGGCGTTGACGGCCCAGCAGGAGATGTCGGCCAGGGCGATGTCCAGGCATTTGGCGGCCCACGCCGGCGAGTCCTTCGGCAGCAGCAGGCCCAGCAGGCCACCCGGATTTCCGTTGTTGATGTTGTAGATGTAGCTGTCGGAGGTGACGCCACCAATCAGGGTCAGGTGCGAGCTGCCGCCGGTGACGGCGCCACCGAGGCCATTGAGGGTGCTGCCGACCGGCGACAGGTTGACCAACGGCAGGCCGAGCACGTTGACCGTCGAGTAGGTCTGCATCACGTTGGCGTTGCTGAGCTTGAGGTTGCCGTTGCTCAGGTAGCCGTTGCCACCAAACAGGCTGGTGGTGGTCGGGCCGATCAGCTGACCGACGTTGCCAACCAGCCCGCCGGTGCCGATGATCAAACCCGCATTCGGGTCGGCCGCCGCCGGCGCCTTCGGACTGGTCGGCGGAATCGCCGAGGGCTTGGTCAGGCCGAGGCCGCTCAGCGTGCCACCGACCAGGCCACCCACGGCACTCCCGAGATTGCCGATGGTGCCATTGAGGTTGCCGTTGAGCAGGTTGCCCACGGCACCGCCGACGTTGCCCAGCGTGTTGCCCAGCAGGCCGCCGAGGCCGCCGGTGCTGCCGCCGGTCGCGCCGTTGAGCACACCGCCAACGGTGCTGCCCACTGCACCCACGGTATTGTTGAGCGTGCCGCCCACGGCACCGCCAACGGCACCGACGCTGCCAACCGCACCGTTGAGCGCACCGCCGACTGTGCTGCCGACCGAGCCGACCGTGCCGTTGAGCGCACCACCCACGGTGCCGCCGACTGCACCCACCGTGCCAACCGCACCGTTGAGCGCGCCGCCGACTGTGCTGCCGACCGAACCGACCGTGCCATTGAGTGCGCCGTCTACGGCTCCGCCAACCGTACCAACGGCGCCATTGAGCGTGCTGCCCACTGCGCTGCCTACCGTTCCAACCGTGCCGTGCAAGGCGCCGCCGACCGCACTAACCGTGTTGCCTACCGTGCCATCAAGCACGCCACCCACGGCGCCACCTGCCGCGCCGACAACGCCGCCCACCAGGCCACCGACGCCCAGCGCACTGTTCTGCGCTGCCACGGTCGCTTGGCCGGCCAGCTTCAGATTGCGGTCGGCTACGACTTCCTGGCCATCCGGCGCCTGCACGCGCACTTTGCCGGCAACACCGGTATCGAAGGCTGCGGTGATCGCACGATCGTGGGTTTCGCCCGGCAGCTCCTCCTTGGCCGGCAGCGTCACCGCTGCCGCCGCCTTGACCTGTCCCTGACCATCGATCTGGTGGCCCGCCAGCTTCAGCTGCGAATCCACCTTGCCGTCAACCGACGCCTTGAGGCCGGACAGCGAGCCAGCAACAGCGGCAGCCGCCTTGGCACCGGTATCGACCGAGGCCACCTGGGTACCGGCGACGCCAACCCTGGCCTTCGCCTGCGCATCCGCAGCCACACCGAGCGACCCATGCGCAGACGGTGCAACGTTGGCCGCCAGCGATGCATCAATCTTCGCCACATTGGACGCCGCATGACCCAGCCCGACATTGGCACGGACATCGGCCCCCAGCGTCGGAACGGCGACCTGCTTCGGCGCGGTGTTCGCACCCAGCTTCACCTGCACCGTCGCCGGCAGCACGTCGCGCACCACAGGCAACGCGTTGGTGCTCAGCTGCAGGCCGACACGCGCATCAGCGCTGATTGCCGTTGTGCTCTGCGCCTGACGCGAGGCGGCCGCCAATGCCACTTCGGCATCGACCTTGACCGGCATCGGCTGCGCGTACTTGGCTGCGAGCGCCTGCAGGTCACGTAGAGACTGATTGGACTCGGATGCTCCTGCATGCCCGCTGGCCAGCACGCACAGCAGGGCCAGGGCCAGGGCGGTGGGCATCAGCAGGGCGCTGCGCGGGTCGCGGGCAGCGCTGCCGCCGCTATCGCCGGTGGCCAGTTCCGAGGCCACAACCAGAGCATTGAGCTGGCGGTTCCATACACGCCGGTAGATGCGGTTCATGAGCATTTCCCCCGTAGGCGAACAACTGGAATGTCAGTGGACTTGCCGTTAGGCAGGTGACTGACATTTCAGCGTTTGCAACGGCGGCTGCGCACTTCATTCCGGCACGGCAATCGCGCATTCCGGCAAATCCACGGTCGGAATCGGCAGCCGGTTATGCAGAAGCGGCAACCATATCGGCAAGCGGATATGCAATTCCGGCAGAAACGACCGGGAAACCCTTGAGGCGCTTGGCTCAGGCCGGCTGGCCGATCTGCGCGGGCGCGCGCATCAGCGTGTCACGCGGGAGTTCACCGAACACCTTGCGGTAGTTGTCGGCGAAGCGTGACAGGTCCCAGAGGCCGCAGCTGAGGGCAATCGCCTTGACCGAGCGACGGCTGGAATCGGCCATTGAAAGGCTGCGGCAGGCCGCGCACAGGCGCAGCATCGACAGGTAACGATTGGGCGATGTACCGAACAGATCCTCGAAGGCGTAGCGCAGCCCACGCTCACTGACGCCAGCGGCATCGCAGATCTCATTCATGTAGATATTGCGGCGCAGGTTGAGCCGCATGAAATTCTCTGCCCGCTGCGCGATCAGATAATGGGTGCGCCGTGCACGGCTGCATCCAGGCCGATCTGCAGCACCGGCGCCGAGCAGGGCCTGCACGTGTTCGTGCAGCAGCTTCTCGGTTTCTTCCGGTTGCAGGCTCGCCCCCTGCCCCAGTTGCAGGTGCAGCTGCTGGTAATGCTGTGCAAGAGGAGTGGTTTCGCTGGCGACATTGAACAACGACAACGCCTGGCCTGCCGGCGGCGTACTGCGAAGGCTCAACTCGGTCAGTTTTCGCTGCACCCGCGCAACCGGCACCAGCATCAGCGTCATGTGCGTACCCGGACTCAGCGTGAACTCGCTGATGCCTTCCGGCATCACCGTCAACGCCATGCCGGGGGTAAGCGGTACACCGTGGCACCAGCTCAGCGTTTCATCCGTTGCGTGCAGATAGCCCAGCATCGCCCAGTCCGGCGGCAGCATGAAACGGCCACGACAGTGGAATCCACAGCTGATGCTGCAGAACAAGGCCTCTTCATGCACGCGCGAAGCGAAGGCCGCCCGGGGGCCATTGCCATCGAGCAGAAGCAGCTCGACATCGCACACACGAAGTACGCCGCTCAGCGTCGCCAGGTCGATCGACCGCAGGCCGCTGTCGTCGCTGTCTTCTACCCCACCATCGACCATGACAGTGTCGTCCCCCGTTTATCCGTCGTGCGATGCGGCCCCCACTGCCTGACAGGGCAAGCACCTCTCATGGAATTGCTTCCATCTCCGGGACGAGCGACGCCGCCAACGACGTGCTCGCCCCATAAAGAAACGCGAATACTTGAATGCGAGTATGCCCGATAATCTACGAGGATAAACATCCCTCGCAACTTGAATAAGATGGATACAGACGTGAACGGAAAGTTGTCGCGTTTGGCACGGTTTTCGCATGCGCCGGAGCCTGGAATCACATTATCTGCACGTCGATGAATCGTTTTGCCCGGGAACGGATTTTCGTCACAGAAACCGACTGAAGTTTTAAGGTCCAACGAATTTCTGCCGAATTTGCATATAGGTTCCGGTTGCAGCCGGCCGCCATTCAGGCAAAGTCGATAACACGGTGATCCGGCCATCCAGCGATGGCCTCACCCAGGGGGACAGCATGACCATGCACGTATCGCACGATGTTTCGACCACCGGCCTTTGGCCGCGGGGTCGTCGTTGCGCGAACGACGTCCCGCCTGGAAACGATCACCCCGCTTGAGCACAGCGGGTCCATCCCGCCGTGCCTCCTCCGCCAGGACGTGCGGAGGCCCACGGACGATCCCGGCGGAGCCGGGCCACCGCCCAACAGGTGTCCTGCAGCAGACAGGTTGAGGGAGACGAAGGTCATGAACGCATCGATCCGCAAGTTCCTGAAGGAAGAAGATGGCGTAACCGCCCTGGAGTACGGGTTGCTGGCCGCTGTGATCGCCGGTGTCCTGATCGCACTGGGCGACACGCAGATCAAGGAGTTCTTCAAAACGCTCTTCGATAATCTCACCAAGCTTGCCAACAAGGCCTCAGGCACCACACCTGCCTGAGCCGCATCCCAGGTTGGATGAGGAACAGCAACTGCTGACCGTCCACTGACGGACGATGGAGTGTGTGTAATGACACTGCTGGGATTGTTGGCCATCGGTGTGTGCCTGCGGATCGCGATCAGCGATCTGTACGCCCGTCGGGTGCCCAATGCCTGGCTGCTGTCTGCAAGCGCGATCACCATTGTCGTGCTCATCGCCGGCCAGTTCAGTGCGCCGCGCCTGCCGTGGAGCTCCCACGTTGCCGGCGCGGCGCTCGGCCTGGTCGCATTGCTGCCCTTCTATGCGCTGCGCTGGATGGGCGCCGGCGATGTCAAATTTTTTTCGGTACTGGGGTTGATGCTGGGCTGGCAGGCGCTGCTGCCGATCTGGATCGCGGCCAGCATCGCAGCCGGCGCACATGCAGCGGTGGTGCTGGTGTCACGCCGGTTGGGTCCAGTACTGCCCATCGGCCTGCAGGCGCAGATGATCCGGGCGAGTTCGCAATGGCATTCACACCCGGCGCTGCGCGGGATGCAAAGCGCCCGCCAGGGACGCCAAGGCATTCCCTACGCGGCCTACCTGGCAATGGCAGCCATCGGTTGGATCCTCTTCCGTACGTACGGAGGCCTGACATGAACATCCATCGTCCAAGGTTGCAACGAGGCGTGGTCAGCATTGAATTTGCGCTGATGCTGATGCTGGGCCTGCTGCCACTGCTGCTGTTCACTTTCTCCGGCGTGATGATCATGGCGGCTCAGCAGACGCTGGCAACCGCCTCGGCCGAGGGTGCGCGCGCGTCGCTGCGCTACGGCACTGCCAATGAACGCCGTACAGCGGCCTGCGTTGCGGCACGCAGTTCGATGCAGTGGCTGCTGAACTTCTCGGGTCAGCCCGTCGACTGCAGCAATGGGGGAAGCAACGCCATCACGGTATCCGCGCAGGCGCCCTGCGCCGGCCTCGCCACGGTCCAGTGCATGACCGTGACGGTCAGCTACGACTACGCCAGCCACCCCTTCCTGCCCGGCACCGCCACGCTCTACAAGTGGGTGATGCAGGCTCCCATCCGCAGCGTCGCCGTCGCCCAGCTCGACCTCGGCAGCGGCAACTGACGAACACTCAAGGAGACGGTTCCATGCTCAAGTTGACCCGCATCGCTGCCGTCGCCCTGATCGGGCTGGCCGTGCTGCTGGCCTTGGTTGCCTTGATGATCGGGCGCAAGTCAGCAGCGCCCGCCTCGGTTGCCCCGGTTGTGCACAGCGAGGCCCAGTCAATCACGGTGGTCGAAGCCGTGGCGCGCCTGCCGGCCGGCGAACCGATCAGCGCCAATGGCGTGCGCCTCGCACAGCGAAGCGCGCCGGTTGCCGGTGCCGCCACCAGCATGTCCGCGGTCGTCGGCAAGGTGCCGGTGCAGGATATCGCTGAAGGCACGGCGATCAGTGCTGGCAGTCTCGCACAGGGTTTTTCGCTGCAGCTGCGCGCGGGCGAGCGCGCGCTGGCCGTGCCGGTCGACGAACTGGTGGGCGCCGGCAACCGTATCCTGCCGGGTGACTTCGTCGACGTGTTCCTCAACCTTCGCAACGCCCAGCCCAACGTCAACAGCCCGGGCGAAGCCGCGCAGACCCGCCTGCTGCTGTCGCGCCTGAGGGTGCTCAGCTATGGCCAGCAGGACATTGCCCCTGCCAGCGATGCTGCGGTGGCCAGCAGTGAGGCCGACACCCGCAACGATCCACGCGCCGCCGACATCACCGGCAGCAGCAGCCAGAGCACAGGCAGCGAGACGACCCAACCCGCACGCAGCGCGGTCCTGGCGGTACCGGTGGCCGATGCCAACCGCCTGCTGCTGGGTGCGCAGCAGGGCAAGCTGTTTCTGGCCCTGCGCAACCCTGCCGATTCCGGCCAGCCCGATCTGGCGCTGTTCCCGCAGGCACGCGGGGTGATCGATCCGCTGCGCGGCCTGGATGCAGAACAGCAACTTGCGCTGCAACGGCCAGAAAATCACGCGTTCGCCGGCATCGACGGCGATGCATTGGCCG
Organism: Nocardiopsis yanglingensis; assembly: GCF_045809185.1. Taxonomy (NCBI): domain Bacteria; kingdom Bacillati; phylum Actinomycetota; class Actinomycetes; order Streptosporangiales; family Nocardiopsidaceae; genus Nocardiopsis; species Nocardiopsis yanglingensis. Next base: position 105,092 of record NZ_JBJNRH010000001.1, read on the forward strand.
GCCGCAGCAACGCGCCCGCCCGCAGCAACCCGGACGCGCCGGCCCGCGCGCCGGCGCCACGACGCAGCGTGCCACGCGCGTCGGGTATCGAGATCATCCGCGGTGACAGCTCCGCCCCTCGTGGTTCCCTTTGACCTGCATCGAGCGCATCCATGACCGAACGTCGCCACCGTCCACGCCCCTCCCCCCGCCAGCGCTGGCTGGCCCTGCTGCTGGTGCTGCTGGCACCGGCGACGAGCGTGGCTGCCGACGACCTGGTACTGCAGGCACGTGAACAGCGCCCCTGGACCCTGCCGGGCGATCTGGAGCGGGTCGCCATTGCCGATCCGGGCGTGGCCGATATCGTGATGCTGCGCGGCCAGCGCCAGGCGCTGCTGGTCGGCAAGGCACCGGGTACCACCACGCTGCTGCTCTGGCATCGCAAGCAGACCGAGCCACAGCGCCTGCAGGTACGGGTACAGAGCGCGGTGCAGGGCGCCGCCGATGCAGGGGCGAACGGACTGGTGTTCACCCAGCAGGACAACCAGGGCCTGCTGCAGGGACGCACTGACAGTGTGCTGTCGCACATGCAGGAGCAGAAGCCCGCCGCCATGGCGCTGGGCAAGGATGGCATGCTCGCCGATGCCTCCACCGTCAACAGCGGCGGCGTGGTCCAGGTCGAGGTCAAGGTGGTCGAGTTCAACAAGACCGCGCTGAAGCAGATCGGCATCAGCTTCCAGAACCGAAATGGCAACTTCGCCTATGGTTTCGCGCGTCCCGGCGGCCAGCTGCCGGGCAATACCGGCATCCTGCCAGGCATGAAGGAGGGCAACTCCGGCAATGAAGCCGAGTCGCCAATCTCGTCTGCGTTCCGTCTGGTGTTCGGCTCGACCAAGGGCCTGTGGAACGCCGATGTCGACCTGCTGCAGAGCAACGGCATGGCGCGCGTGCTGGCCGAGCCCACCCTGGTTGCGCTGTCCGGTCAGAGTGCCAGCTTCCTGGCCGGTGGCGAGCTGCCCATCCTGGAGCCACAGGGGCTGGGCACCACCACCATTACCTACAAGCCATTCGGTATCGGCCTGACCGTGACCCCGACGGTGCTGTCGCCCAACCGCATCGCGCTGAAGGTGGCGCCGGAAGCCAGCGACCTGGACTACAGCAATGCCATCGCGCTCAACGGCGTACAGATTCCCTCGATCACCACCCGCCGCGCCGACACCACGGTCGAGCTCGGCGACGGCGAGAGCTTCGTGATTGGCGGCCTGGTCAGCTCGAACGTCGTCTCCAATGTCGGCAAGATCCCCCTGCTGGGCGACCTGCCGATCATCGGCTCATTCTTCCGCAACTTCGATTACAAGCGCCAGGACAAGGAGCTGGTGATCATCGTCACGCCACGGCTGGTGCAGCCGCTGGCACGCAACACCGAGCTGCCACTGCCTGGTGAGCGCGAGGCCAAGCCGAACCTGCCCGAATGGGGTGCGTGGCTGCTTGGCCCGATCAGCCAGGACCCGGTGCCCGGCTTCTCACGCTGATTCCATGATGCCTGCGATACCACGCCCATGCCCTACGCCACCGCCCAGCCGCTGCATCCGCAAGGACCACCGATGAATCTGGTCCTGTACGGAATGGATCGCGAACTGCTGCCCCGGCTGGCGGCCAAGCTGCCGCCGACCACCACCCTGCACTGGCAGGACAGCAGCACACCGACCTCCGCCCAGGACCTGCAACGCGGGCCACAGAGCCTGGTGCTGCTCGACTTCCGTCCCGAACATGCCGCCGCCTCCAGCCTGCTTGCACAGCAACTGCAGCAGACCGAGCCGGACCTGATGCTGGTTGCGGTCGGCGCCACCAGCGCCGGCCAGGTGGAAGGCGTGGTGATGGCCCTGCGCGTGGGACTGCGTGATGTCCTGGACCTGGACAGCGACAATACCGGCATCGAAGCAGCGCTGCGCCGGGCGCTGTCGCCACGACCAGCCGCCGCCGCACAGCATGCGCACAAGGCACGATTGATCGTACTGCTGGGCGTACGTGCCGGCGTCGGCACCAGTACCCTGGCCGCACACCTGTCGGTGCTGGCGCAACAGACGCGCGCACTGGCCCAGGGCGAAGCGCTGCAGCAGGACGGCCTGCTGATGGAGCTGGCACAGCCCTCCGGCGATCTGGCGCTGTACCTCAACCTGGACAGCCGCTTCCACTACGAAGACGCGCTGCGCAATGCCAGCCGCATCGATGCCACCCTCGCCCGCACCGCGATGGCACGTCACGATTCCGGGCTGGTGCTGCTGGACCGCGCCAGCGGCAGCGATGCGGTGCCACCGTCCGATCCCGGCGCATTGCTGCAGCGCCTGCGCGGCGTGTTTGCCAGTGTTCTGTGCGATGCCGGTGGCTGTCCGTTGCGGCAGCTGCCACCACTGCTGCTCGACCAGGCGGACGAAATCTGGCTGGTCACCGACGCGTCGATCGCCACCCTGGTGTCGCTCGACCAGGCCCTGAAGCACCTGGCCGGGCAGCGCGAGCGCGAGAAGCGCCTGCAGCTGGTGATCAACCGCCACGACGACAGCAGCGGCATGAGCCCGGAGCAGATCGCGCGCCGCTTCGAAGTGCCGCTGCTGGCCACGCTGCCTGAACGTCCGCGTGTGCGCCTTGCCGCCAGCCAGGGTCACCTGCTGTTGCAGGATGCACCGCGCGACCCCTACCTGCGTGCCCTCGCCCCGCTCGTTTCGCGCCTGGATCCGGCCGCCTGCCCGGTCCAGGCCCAGGGACTGCGGGAAAGACTCTCCCTTGCCCTGGGTGGATCGCAATGGAAGACAAGGTAACCCCGTTCCCGCATGCCGCCACCCGCCCGGTGCTGCCCGACGGCCCGCCGGGGCACGTGCCGTTCGCGCAGACCGAGCAGTACCAGAAGGTGCTGTCGGCGGCGCATGAGCACCTGCTCAACAGCATCGAGGACGAGCGCATTGACATCGACTCCTGGGCCTCGGACACCATCGCCCGGTGGGTGCAGGTGCAGACCGTGGGCTTCATCCAGGAATGGCGAATCCCGATCAACGAGGAAGAGATGCAGGTGGTTGCCGAAGGTCTGGTCAAGGAACTGACCGGATTCGGCCCGCTCGACGATCTGCTGCACGATCCGTCCATCGAAGACATCCTGATCAACGGCTTCAAGGACGTGCATGTCTCGCAGGGCGGCCAGCTCAAGCGCGCCACCCAACGCTTCACCGACGATACCCACCTGCTGCGCATCCTGCGCCGCATCCTGGCCCCGCTCGGGCGTCGCCTGGATGACTCCAATCCGATGGTCGACGCGCGTCTGCCCAACGGCGGTCGCCTCAACGCGATCATCTCGCCGCTGGCGGTGGACGGACCGATGGTGTCCATCCGCAAGTTCCGCAAGGATCCGTTCACGCCCGACGAGCTGCTGGCCAAGGGCACCTTCGATGCGCCGATGCAGGCACTGCTGAAGGCGATGGTGCTGGGCCGCTGCAACATCCTGGTCTCCGGTGGTACCAGCTCCGGCAAAACCTCCCTGCTCAACGCACTGGCCAGTTACGTGCCCCCGAACGAGCGCGTGATCACCGTCGAGGACACCGCCGAACTGTCGCTCAACCATCCGCACGTGGTGCGCCTGGAGAGCCGCATCGGCGGCGCCGAAGGCCAGGGTGCGGTCAGCATCCGTGACCTGGTCCGCAACAGCCTGCGCATGCGCCCGGACCGCATCGTGGTCGGCGAAGTACGTGGCGCCGAGGTGCTGGAGATGCTGCAGGCGATGAACACCGGCCATGACGGATCGATGGCCACCATCCATGCCAACTCGCCGCGTGACTGCCTGTACCGCATCGAGATGCTGGCCGGCTTCGCCGGCTTCCAGGGCAGCGAGGACAGCCTGCGCCGGCAGATCGCCAGTGCCATCGATTTCATCGTGCAGATCTCTCGACTGGGCAGCGGCCGTCGTGTACTGGTCTCTATCACCGAGATCACCGGCGTCAGCGACAACCTGATCACCACCCAGGAAATGTTCCGCCACGAGCTGCAGATCGACGGCAACGGCAAAGAGACGGATCGCTGGATCGGGCTGGGCTTCCATCCGCACTCGCATAAGCTGGAGCCGTTCCGCCAGCAGCTGCGCGAGTCGCTGTACGGAGACTTCTGAACATGGGCACCGGCCTGCTGCTGGGCATGTTGAGCATCATCTCGGTGCTGCTGGCGCTGGCGGTCTGGCTGTGGGGTACGGCCAGCAGCCGCGAACAACGTCAGGCATCGCTGCAACATGCCGAGCAGCAACTCGCACGAGGAAGTGCAAGCAGTGGAGCACCCGCCGGGCCATCCGTCGCCGCTGCCAACGATCCGGCGCGAACGGCCGGCGGCACGCGCCGTGTGCTGCCGCTGGATGGCCTGCTGCAGCGTGCGGGCCTGCAGACGGGCTGGAAGCTTCCGATCATGCTGCTGGTGCCTGGACTGGCGCTTTCGGTCGTGGCGATGCTGCGGCTCGGCACCGCATGGATGCTCCCGCTGACCTTGCTGCTGTACCTGCTGGGCTGCTGGCTGTGGGTGATGCGGCGCACTTCGAAACTGCGCGCCCAGCTGCTGCATATGCTTCCCGACTTCCTGGACAACCTGGTACGGCTGACCGCACTGGGCAACAGCCTGCAGGCCGCGTTCCAGGTCGCGTCGATGCAGACCAGCGCGCCGCTGCGCGGCCTGCTGGATACCACGGTGCGCTACGCGCGCAGCGGCATGGACCTGGACAGGGCGCTGGCGCTGGCCGCACAGCCCTACCGGATGGACGTACTGAAAGTGCTGTCAGTGGTGATCGGCGTCAGCGTACGCATCGGTGGCCGCTCCGACCAGATCCTGCAGCGCATGGGTGATTTCATGCGCGACCTGGAACAGGCCCAGCAGGAACTGGCCGCAACCACCTCCGAAACCCGCATGTCGGCCTGGGTCCTCGGCCTGCTGCCACCGGCCTGCGCGGTGCTGATGGCGATCGCCAGCCCGGACTTCTTCCAGCCGGTGCTGCATGATCCGCTCGGCCACAAGATCCTGCTGATTGCACTGGGCCTGGAGCTTGTCGGTGGCTTCCTGCTGTATCGCCTGGCCAAGTCGCTATGAACCACCCCCGCCCCTCCGGAGACGACCGATGAGCGCCAGCGCGTGGTTCGCCCTCTCCCTGCTGGTGCTGGCCGCCGGTGTCGCCCTGCTCGGTATCGGCGGCTGGGTACGCAGTCATCGTGAGCACCGTACATCGGCCACGTTGAAGACCGCCCTGCAACCGCGGGAAGACGCCCGTGACGGCGAAGCGGCGCCGCAGCGCGACTCTCTGGGCTGGCTGGAGCGCTTCGGCCGGGCACTCAGCGGCGGTCGTCTGGAGGCCGCGTTGCTGACCAACGAAGACCGCCTGCTGCTGGACCTGGCCGGCTGGAACACCCGCCGCGGCACGGCCATCTACCTCGGCCTGCGCCTGCTGCTGGCCGTGCTGGTACTGGCACTGGTGCTGACATTCAGCAGCGTCACAGGGCTGGCCAGGATCATGGTGATCATCGGCGCGTTTGCTGCCGGCCTGTTGCTGCCCAAGTTCATCCTGTCCGCCTGGGTGAAGCGACGCAGGCGCGCCGTCGAGAACGAATTGCCGTTGCTGATCGATCTGCTGCGCCTGCTGCAGGGCGTGGGCTTCAGCATGGACCAGAGCCTGCAGACGCTGGGCGACAAGCTGCGCGATGCACTGCCTGTACTCGGTGGCGAGCTGCAGGAGGCCAACGTCGCCTACACCCACGGCCGCACCCGCGCGCAGTCGCTGCGGCGCCTGAGCGAAGTCTATGCCGACGATGACCTGACCAGCCTGATGCAGTTGATCCTGCAGGTGCACGCTCACGGCGGCGCGGTGCAGGAACCGCTACGGCAGTTCAGCATCCGGCTGCGCGAACAGCGCCGTAACACCCTGAAGGAAAAGGTCGGCAAGCTCTCGGTGAAGATGACCGTGGTGATGATGTTGACCCTGCTGCCAGCGCTGATGCTGGTCCTTGCCGGTCCGGCGCTGGTTGCGCTGGCCACCACCATGTCCAAGATGGGATCGCCCTGATGCCTGCCCTGCGCACCTCCTGCCTGTTGCTTGCCCTCGCCGCCGTCGCCAGCGGCTGTGCGTCCACCACGCCGAAGTACCTGCGGGCGCCCAGCCTGGCCGCACCCGAACCGGCACCGCAGGACAGCCGCAATGCCTACCTGGAGCTGATCGCGCGCATGCAGCTGCAGGGTGCCTGGTATGCCTCGCTGGCCCATGTGGATGCCTTCCGTCAGCGCTACGGCGACCCACCGGCGCTACGACTGCTGCAGGCCGACGCACTACGCGAGACCGGGCAGGCCGATGCCGCCATCGCCTTGTACCGCGATCTTTCCAGCGGCCCGCAGGCGGCAGCCGCCGCGCACGGCCTGGGCCTGATCGCCGCACGTCGTGATGACGATGCAGGCAGTGAACAGGCACTGGCGCGGGCCACGCAGCTGCAACCCTTGAATACCGATTATCTGGGCGACCTCGGCTACGCACGCCTGCGTGCCGGACAGTTCGATCAGGCACGTGAGCCGCTGGCCAAGGCCCTGGAGCTGTCCCCGGGCAACGCCAAGGCCACTGCCAACCTCGCCCTGTGGGCCGTATTGCGCGGCGACACCGCCACCGCCGAGCGCCTGGCCCAGCAGGCCAGCCTCAACGAGGACACCCTGCGCAGCATCCAGCAGCAGGCCACCCAGATCCGCACCCGCCTGCAGCAACGACAGGCAGCTGCAGCAGTGGTCGCCCCCGCGCCTGCCCGCACCGTCGCTGCCCCCACGGTCAGCGCTGCACGGCTGGCCGTCGAGCCGCGTCGCCAGACACGCGATGAGCGCGACCCGCAGCGCCTGCCGCCTTCGATGCTGGAACGCTTCAGCGCCTCCGATCACCCGAACGGGAACACACCATGACCGCGACGCACCTGACCCGACGCCTGTTGCCTGTGCTGGCCTGCCTGTCGTTTGCAGGCGCCGCGCAGGCGCAGCAACAGCCGCTGACCGGGCAGATGCTCGGCGGCAGCAGCCCTGCACCGGCCTCGCAACCGTTGCAGTCCGAGGCGCTGACGACGGTGGATCTGTCCGCGCCCGCACCGCCGGCACCGGCGGCGATCGCCGCCACTGATGCCGCGACACCAGTGGTCCGCCCTGTACGCAGCCAGATCGGCGATACCGCCCGCGGCCTGTTCCGCCTGCAGGCATCGGGCCAGCAGGCCGGGCAACGCCTGCCGATCCTTGGCGACCAGGCCACGTTGAGCTATGCCCGCTACATCAAGAGTTTCGAACACGAGATCCCGGACTTCTTTGAAACCGATGTCGCCAAGTCCAAGGGAACATCCTCATCCGGACGCTGAGGTAGGCCATGAAACGCCCACGCCAGTTCAGTTTCAGCCGCCCGCGCGGTGGCATGTCGGTCACCATGATGCTGGTCATGCTGGCATTGCTGGCGATGCTGGGCCTGATCGAGATCGGCTACCTGTTCTGGGCCAAGCGTGACGCGCAGAAAGTCGCCGACCTGGCCGCGCTGGCCGGTGCGCAACGACTGGAGCTGTGTACCTCGGACAACAGCGACAACAGTGCCGCGCGGCAGAGCGCGCTCACCCAGAACAGGTTTGCGGGGAGCCTGCAGATCCGTTGTGGCAACTGGAGCGCCACACGCGCCACTGCGAACCGCTTCATCACCACTGTCGATGCTGCCAACCCGCGCAATGCAGTGCAGGTTGTCGCCGAGCGCAGTGTGCTTCCCTTCTTCGGCCAGAACACCAGCCTGCCGACCGTCAGCGTACAAGCCGTTGCCCGCCGCTCGGAGCCCACAGCGGTGTTCGCGGTGGGCTCGCAGCTGCTGCGCACCAACGGCAACTCGGTGCTGTTGTCGACACTGCGCATGATCGGCCTGGATGTCACCAACGCGACCGTGCTCTCCTATGACGGTCTGGCCCAGGCCAACATCACCCCATCGGGCCTGCTCAAGGCGCTCAACATCCCGGTCACCGCCAATCTCAGCGTGGCCGACTTCAATCGCCTGCTGTCGGTCAACAAGATCTCGCTGGCGCAGCTGGTCGATGCCACCGCCACCGTGGTTGGTCGCGATACCACCGTCGGCGTGCAGCTGCGCGCCCTGTCCGACCTGGTCGCCACCCAGTTGGACATCAACAAGCTCAACATCGTGCTGGGCAGCCAGTCCGGTGGCGGCGGCCTGTTCGCCGAGGTCGTTTCGCCGGATGGCACGGTCGGCAGCGCACTGGAAACCAAGGTCAACGTCCTCAACCTGATCAGCACCGCCATTTCCATCGCCAATGACGGCAACGGCGTGGCGGTCAAGGGATTGGACCTGCTGGGCATCCATATCGAAGCAGGCGTGGTCGAACCGCCGTCCATCGCCATCGGCGGCGTCGGCACGCGTGCGTACAACGCGCAGGTGCGCCTGCTGGTGGACGTGGACAGCAATAATCTGTTCGCACTTGGGCCGCTGCTGAATCTGCTTGGCACACGCCTGCACCTGCCGTTGCATGTCGATGTCGCCAACGCGATGGGCACGCTGACCGGCATCCAGTGCGGCGCCAGTCCACCCAAGGCCACCATCCAGGTCGATTCGTCGGTGCTGCGCGCCTGTGTCGGCAATGTCGACCCGGCGCAACGCTTCTCCAAGAGCAATGTCTGCGACGCCACCCTGAAGAACGAACAGCTGCTGAAGCTGCTCGGACAACCCTTGATCAATGACAAGATCACTCTTCCCGCCCTGACCAGCTCGCAGAACCTGACCCTGGCTGCCGGCGAGACTGCCTCGACCCGGATCAACCCGCTTGCGGTGGGCGACGCGGTGTCGGATCTGGTCAATGAACTGCTGCGCGTGCTGTCGAACATGGTGTCGACCCCACAAGGTGACACCGACGGCAGGCAAACGGCATTGGCATTGGCCAATCAGTACCTGGTTGCAGCCCACCCCGGGGGCGGGCGCTATGACGTGAAGAATGTCATCCCCCTTCTCCGCAACGGTGATCCCAGCCAGAATCTGAATCCCGTGGGCGACTGGGTGATGCACAACGGTGTTCCGGTTCCGAGTGGTCTGGGAACAAAGTGGACCGACGGTTCGGTTTGGGACAGTTATCGTGCGACCGTAACGGGAGAGGGTTTCGGTTTGCTCGACAAACTGCTGAGCATTGTGGTGGGTGGCCTGCTCGTCAATCGATGCGACAGTATTCTCGGCAACCTGCTTCTGGACTACAACAAATGCGTCCGGGAGAACCTTGCGTCATACCTGCAGACCAAGGCCGGAGGTCTGGGCGACCCCAGCTCCGGAGGGGGCGTCACCACTCCTGGCAACGGCGTCTCCTGCAGTGGCCTGCTCTGTACCCTGTTGAATCCTATCCTCGCTGCGCTGAAGCCCGTCCTCAACAGCGTCGGCACCCTGCTGACCAACCTGCTGGCCAGCGTGCTGGGCCTGGAACTGGGCCGCACCGACGTCAATGTGCAGTCGATCCAGTGCAGCGCGGCGCAGCTGGTCTACTGACCCGTGACGGGCGCCCTTGGCGGCGCCCGTGCACATGCTAGACTCCCGGCGGGGAACCACCTTCATCTCAACCCACACTCATCCGTGGATGGTCTAGACATGCGAGAAACTTCAGGGGGCGCGGTCTTCGCCCGGCACGCGCGCGGCGCGGCACTGCTGGCCGTGGCCATGATGCTGGTGGCACCGGCGGCGATGGCTGCCCGTGGCGACCGCGAAGCAGCCGCAGAGCCGGCCGCACGTACCGCACCGGTAGTGCGCAATACCGTTGATGAGCTCAAGCAGCTGATGGATGCCCGCCAGTTGACGGAGCTGCGGACCACCTACAACGGCAACTACGGCGCCAGCCTGCTGTTCAATGCCAACACCCTGACCTACTACGTCGCCCTGTTCCAGGAGAAGAACTTCTGGCGGGTGATCAAGACCGACGCCGTCGACAACGCCGAACGTGTCTACCGCACTTTCGCGCAGCAGTCCGAGCAGTTGGCCCAGGTCTACATCGACACCACCCGCCTGGAAGCCGGCAAGCGCTATACCGAGCGCCTGGTGGCCTACAACGAGGAACGCCTGCGCACCCTGCAGCAGGAAATGGAACAGCAGCAGGCACAGTCGGCCCAGGTCAGCGCTGCCCTGCAGCAGGCCCAGCAGCAGGCGGTCAGCCTGAGCAGCGACGTGCAGAGCACCAACAGCCAGCTGGATTCCCTGCAGCGTCGCATCCAGATCCTGCAGGCCGAACAGGGCAACCCGGAGCTGAGCCTGCCCAAGCCGGACAGCGTGCCCTCGCCGGCACCGGCGGCTGCCAGCGACGGTCGCTGAGGTCCAAGCACCTGGCATTTGCAGACAACGGCGCCCTTGGGTGCCGTTGTCGCTTCTGGCACTCCTGGATTCAGCGGCACGCGTCGTACACCGCGTCATCCAGCTGCCGCCGCTGTACGAAGTCAAGGCGCTTGGTCTTGGCGAGCACCTTCCCGCGTTGCTGCCGCGCACGCTCACAGGCGGTGGGATCCGTGCTGATGGGTATCAGCGCCCCCCGCGCACGCCCCTGCTGCACCACACGCGGACGGCTTGGAGTTGGACTCGCCGCCCTGGCCCCCGTCGCACCTGTTGAGGGCGGCTCCGCCGGCACCTCCCAGCGCCATTCCGCACGCCCCTGGCACGGCGTCTGCTGATAGACCGGAAGCGGCCCGTCCACGCATTTGTAGACGTTGGTCTGAGCATGCGCCCCCGTGGCCAGTAGCAGGCACCACAACAAGCTCCAACACACCTTCGACATTGCAGGCTCCTCCACAGGGCTGCCGCCATCCTCGATGCGGGAACGGCTTCGTGCCAGAGCGATACGCGTCACATCCGTTGTAATCCAGCACAGCTGTGCAAGTCGCCGGTCTGGCGCTGCGCTGTACTGCCGGAGGCACCGGCACAACTGTCTGTGCCTTCCCTCCCTTCCGCCAAGGAACCTGCAATGAGCAACTTCGTCACCGTCGCCGACGGCGCCCGCATCTTCTACAAGGATTGGGGTACCGGCCAGCCGATCGTGTTCGCCCACGGCTGGCCGCTGTCGTCCGATGCCTGGGACCCGCAGATGCTGTTCATGGGCCAGAACGGCTTCCGCGTGATCGCTCACGACCGTCGCAGCCATGGCCGCTCCAGCCAGACCTGGGACGGCAACAACATGGACACCTACGCAGATGACCTCGCTGCAGTCATCGAAGCACTGGACCTGAAGGACGCGATCCTGGTCGGCCATTCCACCGGCGGTGGCGAAGTGGCCCACTACATCGGCCGCCACGGCAGCAAGCGCGTGTCCAAGGTGGTGCTGGTCGGCGCCGTGCCGCCGCTGATGCTGAAGACCGCTGCCAACCCGGCCGGTACTCCGCTGGAGGTCTTCGACGGCATCCGCAAGGGCACCGGCGGCGACCGCTCGCAGTTCTTCAAGGACCTGGCCACCCCGTTCTTCGGCGCCAACCGCGATGGCAACACGGTCACCCAGGGCATGCGTGATTCGTTCTGGCTGCAGGGCATGCTCGGTGGCGTCAAGGGTCAGTACGATTGCGTGCACGAGTTCTCGGAAGTGGACTACACCGAGGACCTGAAGAAGATCGACGTGCCGGCGCTGGTCGTGCACGGTGATGACGACCAGATCGTGCCGTTCGATGCTTCGGCCAAACTGTCCTCGCAGATCATCAAGGACGCCGAGCTGAAGGTGTACCCCGGTGCCCCGCACGGCCTGACCCTCACCCACGCCGACCAGTTCAACGCCGACCTGCTGGCCTTTGCACGCAAATGATGTCTCGCGGCGGCGCCGTAATGGTGCCGCCGCCCCTTCGGTAGTGCCGGCCGCTGGCCGGCAATCCGATCATCCATCGCGATCCAGCGCAGCCGGCCAGCGGCCGGCTCTACCACGAGAACATCAGATATCGCTGTGGTGGTGCGGGACGCCGGTCTTCGGCAATGGATCATGGCCGCCCACGAAATGACGCACCACCGGCGCACGTTCGCCACGATGCAGCCCGCGCAGCACTTCCTGGATTGCCTTGTCATCGGCAGTGATGCGTTCATGCTGGCGCAGGTGCTCCAGCCACGACGGGGTCACGAAATACTCCAGGTGGATGCCCGGGCTGGCCACATCCTCCACCACACCCCAGACCACCGCGCCATCGCGGCGACGGATCGTGCCCAGTGCGCGCATCTGCGCCTGGAACGCGGCGCGATCAGCGTCGTCAATGCGGTACTCGATGGTCACCAGCACCGGGCCGCGATCGTTGGATACCGGCACCGACAGTTCCGGTGCCGGCCAGTGTCCCGCCGGGCGCAGGTTCAGGTCTTCAGTACCGGCAATGCGCACGCGCCACACCAGCAATCCGCCGATCACCGCACCTGCGGCAGCCACCAGCAAGGCCAGTTCCGGCGAGGTGCGCTGTGCCAGCGCGCCCCAGCTCAGGCCGCCAGCGGCCATGCCGGCAGAGAACACCATGATGTACAACGCCAGTGCACGCGCACGTACCCACGCCGGCACCGCGGTCTGCGCGGCGATCTGCAGCGACGACAGCACGGTGATCCAGGCAAAGCCATTGATCAGCATTACCAGCGGTAGCACGTACCAGCTGCGGGTCAGCGCCAGACCGACCAGGCTCAGGGCCAGCGACAGGGTGGCCAGCAGCACCAGCAGGTCACGATCCATCTGCGCACGCAGCTTCGGCAGCAACAGCGCACCGCCCACCGCGCCGATACCGATGCAGCCCAACAGAATGCCGTACTGCCCTGCCCCGCCGTGCATCTGCCCGCGTACCACCACCGGCAACATTGCGTTCATCGCTGCAGCGAAGAAGAAGAAGCCGACCGACTTGATCAGCACCGCCTGCAACCGCCCGGCGCGGCTGGCATAGCGCAGGCCCGCCTTCAGGCCAGCACCGAACCCTTCCGGCGGCAGGCTGGACTGCTTCGGGTCGCGCTTCCAGCCCCACACCACGAACAGCATCGCGGCAAAGGTGATGGCGTTGAAGCCGAACGCCCAGACGGCGCCCAGCTGGGCGACGATCACGCCACCGATGGCCGGGCCGATCGAGCGTGCGATGTTGATGCCGATCGAGTTCAGCGCCACTGCTGAAGCCAGCATCGGCTGCGGCACCAGTTCGGACACGATCGCAGCCTGTGCCGGCATCGCCATCGCCGCACCGCAGCCCATGCAGAAGGTCAGCAGCACCAGCAGTTGCGGGGTCAGCATGTCCATCGCGGTCAACGCCGCCATCACCGCGGCGACCAGCAGCATCCAGCCCTGGGTGGCCAGCAGGTACCTGCGGCGGTCGACGATGTCGGCCAGGGTGCCAGCGGCCAGCGCCAGCAGCACGATCGGCACCGTGGTGGCCGACTGCACCAGCGCCACCATCAATGGTGAGCCGGTACGCTCGGCCATCACCCAGGCAGCGGCCACATCATTGACCCAGGTGCCGATGTTGCTGGCCAGGATCGCCAGCCAGATCGAGCGGAACATCTGGATCTTCAGCGGGGACCAGGCGCCTGCGGCCTGTGCGGAAGGTTGCGATGCGGTTGCGTTCACCATTGCCATGCTCCAACGATCGAGGCGAACAACGTGTCCTGGCCTCCGGCCTGCTTCAGCGCAGGACCGGCGTCGACCCAGGCCAGCTGCAGCTGCCATTGCCAGTGTTCGCTGGCCTGCCAGCGGGTTTCGGATTTGTACTGATTACCGATGCGGCGCGCGCCACCGGCGCTGCCTGGCAACGCCACCAGCGGTGCCGGCGTGGTGTAGACCGCATCGGCGCGGCGATGCTTCCAGGCCATCTGTACGCCCAGTTCCGTCGTCACCGCGTCGTGCAGGCGCAGGGTCAGGGTCGGCTGGACGTCCATCAGGTTGGCCGGGGCCAGCAGGCTGGCCTCGCTGAAATAGGCCGACTTCGGGAACAAGGCGTTGAAGGTTCCCAGGCGGCCGTCATGCAGGTTGGCATCGCCACTGGCGATGTCGGCCTTCAGGCCCAGCCGCGGTTGCAGCGGAAGATCCCGCCAGCGCCAACCGGTATCGGTGGCGAGCGTCCATGCGCGGATGTCGAGCGTACCGACGGTCGTTCGCAGTTCACCACCCTGCGCCACCAGCTCGCTGTTCCAGTCCAGTGCACCGGCCTGGCCAAACCAGCGCGCGCCCAGTGTCTGCCGACGTTCGGTGCCGGTGCCAGCGGCGAAGCGCGCGCCGTCGCGGCGATAGTCCAGCAGGTACAGATCCCACTGGCCCGCGCCCTGCCCGCGTGTCGTGGTGGCATAGGCACCCCACAGGTGAGCACCGTGTTCGCCACGATCATCGAAGGCACCCGGTCGGTTCTCCACCGGACGCAGCGCCATCAGATCAAGCGTGCCGAGGCGGCCCTTCCAACCCACACGCGCACCGTCGAAGGCCAGGCGGATGTTCGGCCCATCGCGCACCGACAACAGGCGCGAGCTGCCATAACCGGCCTCCTGCCGGCCGAGTTGCAGGTGGACGCCCCCTCGCTGCCAGCGCCAGTACGCCTGCTGCACATCCAGCGCGCTGCGGTCGGTGCGGCCCGGGCTGCCGGCTTTGCCATTCTCAGCATGCACGCCCAGCTGCAGCTTTGCCTGCCAGGTCTCTTCCACATAGGTGGCCGAAGCCAGCGCGCGCAGCAGGCCATAGCCATCCTCTGCGCCGCCAATCCCGAACCGGGTCGGGTCGTAGTACAGGCCGCGCACGCGCAGTGACGCATCCCATTGCAGTTGGCCATTGCCCACTTCGCTGCAACGGCCACCGTCGCAGGCCTGTGCAAGCGAGGGTGCGGCCAGCAGCGCCAGGCTCAGAACGCGAAGCACGAGCATCCCATCGCGCCCCAGAAGGCGGTCAGGTCATCGGTGGGCGCCGCATGTTGCGCGGCATGACCATGAGCACCATGCGTACTGCAGGCCACACCATGATGGTGGCGATGCGCGGCAGCCAACCCGGTGGCGGCGCCGCCGACGTGGTAGCCACCGAACCTGTTGACCGGCGACCAGTTGGGCATCGCCGGCGGCAGCTGCGGCGCCAGCCCGGCGTAATCAGCATCGGCATGCACGATGCGCCCGCCAACCACGGTCAACACGCTGGTGATGTCGGCGATCTGCGCATCATCCACGCGGAAGAAATCGGCCGAAAGCAGGATGAAGTCGGCCAGCTGGCCGGCCTTCAGCGTGCCCTTCACCGCTTCGTCGCCGGAGAACCAGGCACTGCCCTGGGTCCACAGGCGCAGCGCCTGCTCGCGTTCGAGCAGGTTCTCATCGCCATACAGGGCCAGCCCGCCCACGGTGCGTCCGGTCACCAGCCAGGACAGCGCCACCCAAGGGTTGTAGCTGGCCACCCGGGTGGCGTCGGTTCCCGCGCCGACCGGTACGCCTTCAGCCAGCATCCGCTTCACCGGCGGCGTATGCCGCGCCGCCTGCACGCCGTAACGCTCGACGAAGGCCTCGCCCTGGTAAGCCATGCGGTGCTGCACGGCGATGCCGCCGCCCAGCGCACGGATGCGCTCGATGTTGCGCGGGGTAATGGTTTCGGCGTGATCGATGAACCAGTGCAGGCCATCGAACGGCACCTCGCGGTTGACCTGTTCGTACACATCGAGGATGCGGGTGATGCTCTCGTCGTACGTCGCATGGATGCGGAACGGCCAACGCTTCTCGACCAGCAGCTTCACTACATCGTGCAGTTCCGGTTCCAGCTCCGGCGGCAGTTCCGGGCGCGGCTCGTTGAACAGCTCGAAGTCGGCGGCGGAGAACACCAGCATCTCGCCGGCACCGTTGTGGCGCAGCAGGTCATCGCCCTGTCGCGGCTGCAGCATCTCGCTCCAGCCGCGGAAATCATCCACTTCCTTGCCCTTGTTCTGGGTGAACAGGTTGTAGGCGATGCGCACGGTCAGCTGGTCATCACGATGCAGCTGCTCGATGACCTGGTAGTCCTCGGGATAGTTCTGGAAACCGCCGCCGGCGTCGATCACCGAGGTGATGCCGAGCCGGTTCAGTTCGCGCATGAAGTGGCGCGTCGAATTGGCCTGGTACTCGATCGGCAGGCGTGGCCCCTTGGCCAGCGTCGCGTACAGGATCAGCGCGTTGGGCTTGGCCAGCAGCAGCCCGGTCGGGTTGCCGAGCGAATCACGCACGATCTGCCCGCCCGGCGGATCCGGCGTGTCCTTGGTATAGCCGCAGGCGCGCAACGCGGCGCGGTTGAGCAGCGCACGGTCGTACAGGTGCAGCAGGAATACCGGCGTATCCGGCGCGATGTCGTTGAGTTCCTGCAGGGTCGGCAGGCGCTTCTCGTTGAACTGGGTGGCGGTGAAGCCACCGACCACGCGCACCCACTGCGGTGCAGGCGTGCGGTCGACCTGCGCCTTCAGCATGTCCAAGGCATCGCCCAGCGAACGCAGGCCATCCCAGCGCAGTTCCAGGTTGTAGTTCAGGCCACCACGTATCAGGTGGGTATGGCTGTCGTTGAGGCCAGGCAGCAGGCGCCGGCCCTGGGCGTCGATCAGGGTCGCTTCATTGCCCCAGCCACGCATGATCTCCTCGTCGCTGCCGACGGCAACGATGCGCCCTTCCTGCACGGCCAGCGCCTGTGCATGCGGCTGCAGTGGGTCAAGGGTGGTGATGCGGGCATTGCGGATGACCAGCGTGCTCATGCGACGCTCCTTGGAAGTGGAATCGAGTGCGGCACCGGCACGACCGGCCAGGCCCAGCGCCACCGCGGCGCTGCCGGCCAGCACCACGTTGCGGCGGCCGTGATCGAGTGGATCGTGACTCATGCGAGGTCTCCCGGAAGGCGTTGGCCGTCCAGTGCCCAGGCGCCGGGCCCGGTCAGCGCGAGGGCCAGCAGTACCGTGGTCCACATCAACGGGTACTCGCTGCCGCCGCGCATCCAGAACCAGCCCTTGGGCAGGGCCAACAGTACGGTGAAGCCGATGAAGGCCGCCGCTGCAAGCGCGCCGACGCGGGTCTGCCAGCCCAGCAGCACGGCCAGCCCGGACAGCACCTGCAGCAGGGCCAGCAGCAGCGGCAGCGGTGCCACCGCTGGCAGGCCGAAGCCGCGCAGTTCGGTGGCGAAGCCGGCCAGCCCGGGGCCACCGAACCAACCGAACAGCTTGCCCAGCGCGTGTGGCAGCAGGAAGCCTCCTGCCGCCACGCGCAGCATCAACAGGGCCAGGTCGAGGCCATGGCCAGCCAGCATGCTCAGTGCCCGCCTTCCTGCGCGCCGAACATGCGCTTGGCGTACTGGATGCCGATGCCATAGCCACCGGCGTGGTCGCGGGCGATGCCGGTGGTCAGGTCGTAGGTCTCACCACGCGCCCAGTCACGCTGCAGCTCCAACAGGTACTGCACGCTGGTCATCGGCACCGCACCGGCCTGCACCATGCGGGTGATCGCACGCTCGTGTGCTTCTTCGCTGACATCGCCGCAGGCATCGGTGATCACGTAGACCTCGAAGCTCTGCGCCAGCGCCGACAGCGCCGGACCCACGATGCAGACGCTGGTCCACAGCCCGGCAACAACCAGGCGACGCTTGCCGATGCGGTTGATCTCATCGATCACCGGCTGGTCTTCCCAGGTGTTCATCGAGGTGCGGTCGAACACCGTCTGGCCCGGGAAGATCTCCGGCAGTTCCGGGAACATCGGGCCGGAGAACGACGCTTCGGCCACCGTGGTCAGCACGACCGGCACATTGAAGCCCTTGGCGCCCTTGCTGATCAGCGACACGTTGTTGCGCAGCGCGGAGATGTCGATGGTGTGGGTGGCGAACGCCATCTGCGACTGGAAGTCGATCAGCACCAGGGCGTGGTCGGTCGGCGACAGCAGCGCCGGGGCGGGAGTGGCGGTGGCAAGGCTCATGGGTGGACTCCGTTGGAAACACGATCAAGGGGAAGCAACAGGGCCGCATCGCCGGCAACGTACTGGCCTGGGCTGCAGCCGGTCTCGGCGCGGAAGCTGCGGACGAAATGGCTCTGGTCGAAGAAGCCCAGCTGCTGGGCCAGGCGGGACATCGGCAGCTGCGCGCCGGGCAGCAGCTGGCGCGCACGCTCGATGCGGCGGCGGCGCACATAGCGCAGCGGGCTGGCGCCGGTACCGGTCCGGAACAGGCGCACCAGATGGAAGCGGCTGACGCAGGCGGCTGCGGCCAGCTCGGTCACCCGCAGCGGCTGCGACAGGTGCTCATCGACATAGCGCAGGGCGCGCTGCAATGCGGCGGCCTGCTGCGGTGCCAGCGCCACGGCGCGCGGATCGGGCGAAAAGACGGTGGCCATGGGGGACGCCGCGAGGGGGTGCCCCATGGTGCGTGGCCGCCGCACGATGCCCTACCCCCGTCGGTCGAGGCCAGCACCTACCCGAATGGGGGGGGTCGACGGCCGAGCAGGCGGCGCCCGAACAACCGCGCATCCAGTGAATAGGCGCCAGGGCCCAGCGCCAGCAAGGCCAGCGGCAACACCACCAGTGGCCACGGCAGTGCCTGTGCATACAGGCACAGTGTTGCCGGCACTACCGCCAGCGGCGTCAATACGCCCAGCGCGAGCATCGCCACCGCCAGCAGGCACAGCGCCGACAGCCAGCCCGTCTGCGCGCCCGGCGTGCACAGCGCAGCGGCCACGCACAGCCGCAGCCACAGCAGGCCGATGCCCGGACCGCGGTCGGGGAACATCACGAACAGGCGCTGCATGGCCGGGCTCCGCAGGACATGTCGGCGTGATAGCCGACCACAGCACCAGGCGCCTACCCCGATCGGGTCACCCGGGGCTGCCCCGCACCTGCCAGAATGCGCGCCATGCATGGCCGCCCCTTCCCGTTCCTGCGTCGCCTGCCGGCGCTGCTGACGTGCCTGCTGCTGTGGACCGCCCTGCCCGCCCTTGCCGTGCAGCGACCGGCCGTGAGCAGCGGGTTGCCTGGCTACGAGCACACCGCGTGGCGGGTCGGCCAGGGTGCACCCGGTGACATCTGGGACATCACCCAGGACCGGGACGGCCTGTTGTGGCTGGCCACCGGCTCGGGGCTGTACCGCTTCGATGGCCGTCGCTTCGAACGGCAGGCAGCGCCCGTCGGCAGCCAGTTCCCGTCCACCAACATGGTCACGCTGGCGCATGCCGCCGACGGTGCCCTGTGGGTCGGCTACTTCCAGGCCGG
The DNA here is from genome assembly GCF_045809185.1 of Nocardiopsis yanglingensis. Lineage (NCBI taxonomy): Bacteria > Bacillati > Actinomycetota > Actinomycetes > Streptosporangiales > Nocardiopsidaceae > Nocardiopsis > Nocardiopsis yanglingensis. Next base: position 124,260 of record NZ_JBJNRH010000001.1, read on the forward strand.
CATCAGCCGGTTCGCACAGGGGAGGCTGCACAACTACGGCCGCGAGCAGGGGGTGCCGGTCGGCGTGGTCCCACGCTTCAGCCAGGATCGCCAGGGCCAGCTGTGGGCGGCGATCAATGGTGGGCTGCGCCGCTTTGATGGACAGCGCTGGCAGCCACTTCCTGCCGCAGCCGGCCTGCCCGAGCGCCGTGTGCAGTGGGTGCTGCACGACAGCCGCGGCACTTTCTGGGTACTGGCCGACCTGAAGATCTGGACGCGTGCGGCCGGCCAGACCACGTTCGAGGACACCGGCATCGCCGTCTCGCAGATGGCAACGCTGGCCGAAAGTCCGCAGGGTGAAGTGTGGCTGGCCGACCGCGTGCGCGGCACCTCGCCGCTGGCCAACGCACAGGGCCTGCTGCCGGACAGCGAGCGCGAGGCACGGCGGTTGCCGGAGTTGGTGGCTGCGCGCCTGCAGTTCACTGCCGATGGCGCGCTGTGGGCCACCATGAGCCCGCACGGCGGCGTGGCCCGCATCACCTTCGACGGCAGCCGCGCCGTGCGCATGGAGCGCTTCGATTCACCGCATGGCCTGACCGCCACCTCGGCGGTACCGATCATCGTCGATCGCGAAGGCAATCTCTGGGTCGGCACCAATCTCGGCCTCAACCGCTTCCGCGCACGCAGCGTGCATACCCTGGCGGTGGGCCCCAGTGATCCCTACCGCTCACTGGTACGGGCCAGCGATGGGCATGTGTATGGCTATGGCGAAGACCTCAAGCCTTACGACCTCAGGCGCACCCTGCTCGATGGCAGTGCCACGCAGCTGCAGGCCGCCGCGCGCCAGGCACCCACCCCGATCTGGCAGTTCGACTGGGTCAACCTTGCACGCACCGTGGCCGGCCGCACCACGCGGATTCCGCTGCCTGCGCCCTTCACCGGGCAACCACTGCATGCCCTGCTGTTCCCCGACGACGAGCAGGCCTGGGTCTGCACCGGCGAACGGGGGGTGCTGCACTACCAGCACGACCAGTGGCAACGCGAACGCCGCCTGCCCGAGCAGGCCTGCTCGTCACTGGCGCTGGACGCCCATGGCCAGTTGCTGCTCGGCTATGCAGATGGCCGGCTGCGCCGCATGGGGGCGACGCGCATCGAAACCTTCGACGCCGGCCACGGCCTGTCGGTCGGGCCGATCACGGCGCTACTCGATCATCAGGACCTGCTGCTGGTTGCTGGCGAGGCCGGGTTGGCGGTGCGCCTGGGCAATGGCCGGTTCGTCCAGGTGAACACCGACATGGCCGGCGTCATGGAAGGCATCACCGGCATGGTCGCCGATGCAAAGGGCTATCTCTGGCTCAATGGCAGTCGTGGCCTGGTCCGGCTGGGGAGCGATCAGCTGCGGCGCGCCCTGCGCAGCGGGCAGCCGGTGACGCCGCGCCTGTTCGATGCAGTGGATGGCATGCCGGGCATCGCCCTGCAGAGCGGACCGATCGCCACCGCAGCACTGGCCGACGATGGCCTGTTGTGGCTGGCCACCAACCAGGGCCTGGCCTGGCTGGATACCACGCGCTCGCATATCAACACCATGGCGCCCAGCGTGCGCATCGGCGAAGTGCTGTACGGCAGCGCACACGAACCTCTGCGCGATGGCCTGCGCCTTCCAGCCGGCACCAGCCAGCTGCAGATCGACTACGTGGCGCTGTCGCTGGCGCGCCCGGAGCGCAACCGCTACCGCTATCGCCTGTCCGGGGTCGACGACGGCTGGCAGGATGCCGGCAGCAGCACCCGCGCGTATTACACCAACCTCGCACCGGGCAATTACCGGTTCGAGGTGGAAGCCGCCAACGAAGACGGCATCTGGAGCACCGCGCCGGCCAGCCGCAGCTTCCGCATCGCCCCCACCTTCATGCAGACCGTGTGGTTCAAGCTGCTGTGCGCGGCCGCGATCCTCGCGCTGCTGGTGATGGCGGTGCGCATCCGCAGCGGGCAGCTGGCGGTGCTGTTCCGCGCGCGTCTGCAGGAACGCCATGGCGAACGCGAACGCATTGCCCGCGACCTGCACGACACCCTGCTGCAAGGCAGCCAGGGCCTGATCCTGCGTCTGCACGCGATCAGCCAGTCACCCCAGACCCCGGAGCCGGTACGCGGCCAGCTGGAATCGGCGATGCAACTGGCCGAGCGCAACCTGGCCGAGGGCCGCGAGCGGGTCAATGCCCTGCGTGAGGGACCGTTCGCCGGCCGTGACCTCGCTTCGGCACTGGCCGATGTGCACGCCGAATACGCCGGTCACGGCACCAACCCACTGCGCCTGACCGTGGAAGGTGCGACGCCATCTCTGCAGGCCGACGCGGCTGAAGAGGTGTTCCTGATCGGGCGTGAGGCGATCCGCAACGCGTTGCGTCATGCCAACGCCAGCGCCATCGAAGTAGAACTGTCCTACGGCACGCGGTGTTTCCTGCTGCACGTGCGCGACGATGGCGTCGGCATCGCCGACGAGAATGCCGGCCATGGCCATTGGGGCCTGCAGGGCATGCGGGAGCGCGCGCAGCGCCTCGGTGCGGAACTGCAACTGTGGACCCGCGCCGGGCTGGGGACCGAAGTAGCGCTGGCGGTTCCCGCCCGTCGCCTGTATCACCGCCGCCCATCGCGTTGGCGCTGGCCCTGGAGTAAAGCAAACCATGACTGAATCCCCTGCCCCGATCGGCGTACTGGTGGTCGACGACCACCCGCTGCTGCGTGACGGCCTGGCGGCGCTGCTGGGCGCACAACCCGATCTGCGCCTGCTCGGCGAAGCCGCCGATGGCGAGGAAGCCATCGCCTGCTACCAGCGGCTGCAGCCCGACGTGGTGCTGATGGACCTGCAGATGCCACGGCTGGATGGCGTGGAAGCCATCGTGCGGATCCGCGCGATGGATCCACGTGCACGCATCATCGTGCTGACCACCTACCGTGGTGACGTACGCGCGGTCCGCGCGCTGCAGGCCGGCGCCAGCGCCTATCTGCTGAAGGACATGCTGCGCCATGAGCTGGTCGATACGATCCGCATGGTCGCTGGCGGCCGGCGCGCACCGATTCCCCCGGCGGTGGCGGCGAGCATTGCGGCACATGTCGTCGAGGATCGGCTGTCACCGCGCGAGACCGAGGTGCTGCGGCACGTCGCCAGCGGGCTGTCGAACAAGCGCATCGGCGAGCGCATGCAGATTTCCGAGCAGACGGTGAAGGCCCACATGAAAAGCCTGATGGACAAGCTGGGCGTCGGCGATCGTACGCATGCGGTGACCCAGGCGCTGAGGCGCGGCATCATCAGCCTGGACGACAGCGGTCACGATTAGCGGGTTGTTCGGCAGGGCTTGCGGCCCTGCACCCGCGGTAGTGCCGGCCGCTGGCCGGCAACCTCAACGGCAACAGCAGAAGCGTGCATTCCGTGGGATGGCGGGGCGGTGTCGGAGTGCGGGGACGCCGTAAACCCATCCTTGGGGGCTTGGCCGCGGCATCCATGCCGCGGACACCCCGCACTCCGACACCGCCCCACCTCTGACAGATTCCGATGGCGGTTCGTAGGTGTCGACCTTGGTCGACACGGTAGACCCGCGCGATGCGTGGATGAAAGCTGTCAGATATCGAAATACATCTGGGGTCAGAGCCGTTCCAACACACCGCAGGAAGCTGTCGAAGGCGGGGCGGGTCCGGTTGCGGGGGCGTGAGCGCCATGGATGGCGCGACCGAGCCTCATGGACGGATTCACGGCGTCCCCCGCAACCGGCCCCCCCGCCTACCTACAGGAAACCCGCTGTTTGTGCTGTTGCCGGCCAGCGGCCGGCACTACCGCAGGTGCAGGGCTGCAAGCCCTGCCGAACACCATCCTTACTTCAAACGCAGCAGCAGGCTGCCGCCCGCACACACCACCGCCAGCCAGGCCACGCCGTGCCACCCCCACTGCGCCAGCGCCAGGCTGCCCAGCGCACCGCCGGCGGCCATGCCGATGAACATGCCCGTGAACAGCAACGCATTGAGGCGGCTGCGTGCCGGCGGCACCAGGCCGTAGACCAGCGTCTGGTGCGCCACCAGCGCCGACTGGAAGCCGAAGTCGAACAGCAGCGCACTCACCACCAGCAGCGGTAGCAGCGCAGCGGCCGGCAGCCAGGACTCGGTCAGCAGCAGGCCGAAGCCCAGCAGCGCCACCGCGATCGCCAGCCGCGCCACGGCGTGGCAACCCAAGCGATCGGCGAATCGACCCGCAAACGGCGCGGCCAATGCGCCGGCCGCACCAGCAATGCCGAATGCACCCGCTGCGGCACTACCCAGCCCCAACCGTGCATGCAGCATCAGCGCGAGGGTTGACCAGAACGCGCTGAAGCCCACCGCCAGCAACGACTGGCTGGCCACCGCACGGCGCAGCTGCGGCTGCTCCCGCCACAACGCCAGCAACGAACCCAACAACGCCGGATAGCGCAGCGTGCTGGTCGGTGCGAAGCGCGGCAGCGCACGCGCCATCACCGCTCCCATCGCCGCCACTGATACCGCAGCCAGCACGAACTGCGTGCGCCAACCCCACGCCTCGGCCACTACGCCACTGACCACCCGTGACAACAGGATGCCGAGCAGCAGGCCGGTCATTACCCGACCGACGATCTGGCCGCGCTGTGCATCCGGCGCCAGCACCGCAGCGGCCGGCACGATGTCCTGTGCCAGCGTGGCCATCAGCCCCACCAGCAGGCTGGCCATCAGCAGGCCAGGCAGGTGTCCAGCCATCGCTGCAGCGCCCAATGCCAGCGCCAGCAACGCGGACTTCAACAGGATCAGGTTGCGGCGGTCGAAGCGGTCGCCCAACGGCGCCAGCAGCAGGATGCCAAGTGCATAGCCGAGCTGGGTCAGGGTCGGTACCAGGCCGGCGGCGCGCTCACCGGCGCCGAGGTCCCGGGCGATCAGTCCCAGCATCGGCTGGCTGTAATAGAGCGAAGCGACCGAAAAGCCAGCGCCGGCCGCCATTGCCAGCACCAGCGGGGTGGAGGGTGCGGCGGCGACGGATAGCGAAGGGGTAGACATGGGAGCGTCCGGTGGAAGAAGTGGGCGTATCCTGCCGGTATTCGCCAAACGTCTGTAGTAGGCTGCATTACATATCCTTCATACGTTACACGCATGAATGACTTCGCCACCGGCGCCGATCGCCTGGATCTGCTGCGCACCTTCCTGCGCATCGTCGATGCCGGCAGCCTGTCTGCCGCAGCCGTGCAGCTGGGCACCACCCAGCCGACGGTCAGTCGCCGCCTGCAGGCCTTGGAGCGCCAGCTCGGTCTGCGCCTGCTGCAGCGCTCCACCCACGGCCTGCAGCTGACCGAAGATGGCCTGCGCTGCCAGCGCCATGCGCAACGCGTGGTCGACGAATGGGAGTCGCTGCAGGCCGAACTGCACGGCGAGCCAGAGACACTGCGCGGACGCCTGCGGGTGATGGTGCCGCACGCCTTTGGCCAGGCGCAGCTGCTGCCGACCATGCTCGCGTTCCTCGCCCAGCACCCGCAGCTGAGCCTGGAGTGGATCCTGGAGGATCGGCGCCCGGACTTCATCGCAGAAGGCATCGACTGCGCGGTGCGGGTGGGCCCGGTCGACGAACCACGCATGGTCGCGCTGCCGCTTGCCGAAGTACCGCGCATCGTCGTGGCGGCACCCTCGCTGGTGGACGCCACAACAGTCAGTACGCCGGAACAGGCGCAGGCACTGCCGTGGATCTCACTGGTCACCTACTACCGCGAACGCCTGCTGCTGCATGACGCACAAGGGCGCGCGCATACCCTATCGATCAGCCCGCGCCTGCTCAGCGACAACCTGTTCGTGGTGCAACAGGCCGCATGTGCCGGGCTGGGCGCAGCGGTGGTCTCGGCCTGGCTGGTGGCCGAGGACATCGCACACGGGCGGCTGGTTCAGCTGCTGCCGGACTGGCAGGCACCGGCACTGCCGGTACACGTGGTGTTTCCCGCCGCGCGCCAGCAGCCGCCGCGGCTGCGCGCCTTCATCGATGCGATGAAGGCCGCACTGCCGCAGTTGCACGGAATGCGGCCGGCACCGCGCTAGGTCACCGGCCGCATCATCCACGCCATGCGTGGATTCAGTTCGAGTCCACAGGACAGGATCAGAGCCCTTCCCGGTGGGAAGGGATCCGACCCTGTCGATCATTGCGCCTTCGCAGCCTCGGCATTCCACGCCGCGACCTTGGCCTTGGTGTCGGCCAGCATCTTGTCCAGCGCGGCGCGGTCATACACGTTGCCACGCAGGATCACACTGTCGATTTTTTCGGTGGCGGCAATGTCCTGCAGCGGGTTCGCGGTCAGCAGCACCAGATCGGCGGCCTTGCCCTGCGCGACACCACCGTAGCGGTCCATCTGGCCGAACCAGGCCGGGCCGGAACGGGTTGCGGCCGACAGCGCCTGCGGTGCGCTCAGGCCTTCCTTCACGAACAGCTGCAGTTCCTGGTGCAGGGCGATGCCCGGGAAGTTGAACGAATTGAGGAAGCCTGCGTCCGTGCCGGCGATGATCGTCACCCCCGCCTCCTGCAGCATCGGCAGCACCGCGGCCACCTGGTGGTACTGCGCGTGGCGCGCTTCGATCTGTGCCGGCGTGGCCTTCGCCGCGCGGTCCACACGCCACTGGTAGGTCGCACGCAGGCCCGGGCCGATGTAGGCCAGGTACGGATCGTTGGCGTGGTCATCCTGGTCAAGGAAATCGAGGATGCGGCCACCGTTGAGGGTCGGGGTTACAAATACGCCGCGCCTGGCGAAATCGCGGTAGGCATGCATCGCGGTATAGCGGTCGAAGCTGGCGTCGAGGCGCCAGTTGGCTTCGGCGCGGTCGATGCGGCCGGCTCCAAAGTCGGCGGCGATCTGCGCTTCGTCCTTGCTGCCGGCCTTGAATGCGTAGTCCAGATGCTCGATCGAGGCCAGGCCGGCATCGACCGCCTGCTCCACGGTCAGCGCCATCGGAATGTGACCCGAGGCCTTGAAGCCGGCCTTGCGCGCAGCACTGGCCGAGTACAGGAACAGCTCCGGCTTCAGCGTGCTGTCGGTGATCTTCACGAAATCAACCTTGTCGTGCTGCAGGCGGGCGATCGCCTTGTCGGCGTCGGCCTCGCTGCCCACTTCGATCGTGCCCTTCCAGACCGGCTTGATGCCTTCGATCTTCGCGCCCGAACTGAGCAGTCGTGGGCCGAACAAGGTGCCCTTGGCGATCTCGCCGCGCCACTGCAGCACCTGCTCGGGCAGATCGCCGGAACAGTCACGCACCGTGGTGATGCCATGCGCGATGTACAGCGGCAGCAGTGCCTTGTTCTCTTCGATCAGCGCGGGGCCGCCGCCGAAATGCACATGCATGTCCCACAGGCCCGGAATCAGGTACTTGCCCTTGGCGTCGATCTGGCGGGCCGTACTCCATTGGCTGCGCAGCTGCGCGTCCGGGCCGACGGCCACGATATCCTCGCCACGGATCACCACGCTCTGCCCGGCCAGGGTGCTGGCGTGCTCGACATCGACCACGGTGGCATTGCGGATCAGCAGGTCGGCGCGCTCGGCAGCAGACGCCGACAGCGGCGCCACCGCAAGGAGGATGGCAAGGGACAACGGACGGGAACGGAACATGGACAGCATCCTGATGGGCACGCCCAGCGTGCGGGTGGAAGGGGTTTGCATTCAGCGCACCGCGCCGTGCTGGCGCAGCAGGGTTTCAATTCCGGTATAGCCGCGCTGGCGCGCGTGCGCCAGCGGCGTCACGCCGTCGCCATCGGCCAGCTCCGGGTCGGCACCGGCATCCAGCAGCAGCTCCACGATCTGCACGTGGCGCGCGCCGCCGTCGCCGAGCAGGATGGCCTCCAGCAGCGCGGTCCAGTGCAGGCGGTTGACATGGTCCACAGCGACGCCGGCACGCAGCAGCGTGCGCACGGTGGCGACGTGGCCGCGCTCGGCGGCGGGAATCAAGGCGGTGCCGCCATAGCGGTTGGTGCTGCGCAGGTCAGCGCCGTGCGCCAGCGTCATCGCCAGGATCTCGTCCAGGCCGCGCGCACCGGCATACAGGTAGGCGCTGTCCTGCATGGCGTCCTTGGCATTGACGTCGGCGCCGGCTTCGATCAGTTCACGCGCGGCGTCTACATTGTTGCCATGCGTGGCCAGCAGCAGCGCGGTGCGGCCCTGGCCATCACGCGCCTCCAGCGTGGCGCCATCCTCGATCGCCTGTCGCACCGCATCGGCATCGCCGCGGGTGGCAGCATCGCGCAGGCGGCCATCGACGTCGGCTTTGGACGTGGCGGTGCAGGCCGGAGTGACCATGGCCAGCAGGCACAACAGCAGCACGCGCGCGAACGACGCAGACCAGCCAGGGGAACGATGGACGCGCATGACGGTGTCTCCTCATGGCCGTCGCCACGGAACGCCGTGCGACGGTAGCAACAGCCGGGCATTGCCGGCCCCTGCCCTGCATGGTAGAAGTCGGCCCGGGTATCCAGAAGTGAAATGTTCAAATGCAAGACAGTGCCAAATCGAATAGAACCCTGTTCGAACTGGACCTGCTGCGGGCGCTGGTGATGGTGGCCGACTGCGGCAGCTTCACCACGGCGGCCACGCGCCTGCATTCAACCCAGTCCACGGTCAGCCAGAAGGTGCGCCGGCTGGAGGAACTGGCCGGGCATCGCCTGCTCGAGCGAGGTCACCGCGACGTGCACCCCACCGACGCCGGCCACACCCTGCTCGGCTACGCGCGGCGCATGCTCGACCTGAACGAGGAAATGGCACAGGCGCTGGCCGGTGCGACGGTGGAGACCGCCGTCCGCATCGGTGTGCCCGAGGATTTCGTCAACCCGCAGACCACGCGCATGCTGGCTGCCTTCAGCCGTCGCCACCCACAGGTGAAGCTGGAGATCAGCAGCGGCCTCAGCCGTGACCTGGCGCAGGGCTTCGACCACGGCGAGCTGGACCTGGTGCTGGTCAAGCAACGCCGCAACAGCCGCCAGGCCGTGCACTGCCGGCGCGAGCCGATGCACTGGATCGACAGCCTGCGCAGCAGCTGCCTGCAGCAGGACCCGCTGCCGCTGGTCACCTTCCCGCCACGCGGGCTGTACCGCGACGAGATGATCCACGCCGTGGAGGCGCTGGGCCTGCGCTGGCGCATCGCCTTCACCAGTTCGTCGCTGAGCGGCATCCAGGGTGCCGTGGCCGATGGCATCGGCATCAGCCTGCTGCCGCGCCGCGCGGTCAGCCGCGAACATCGCATCGTCGATGGCGAGCGCGACCTGCCGGTGATCGACAACTACGAGATCGGCCTGCTGCATCGTGCCGACGCCGACGATGCCGTGCGCGCACTGGCCAGCGAGCTGTGGCGCCAGGTGCAGCGCGAACCGGATTGACCGCGGTAGATCCACGTCATGCGCGGATGCCGTTCGCGCATCAAGCATCGAAACTTGGTCAATCCGGCCGCACGGCGGGCAACATCGCCCCTTAGAGTGCCTGTTGTTTCCGTGCCCCACGGCGCCTTGTCATGTCCGACGAAATCCCCGCCCGCTTCGATCCCCTGCCCGCTGCACTGCAGACGCATCTGCAGCACCAGCGCTCGCTGATCGCCGCGCGCGTGGCCGCCGGCTTTCCCACCCTGCCGGTGCAATGGCCGCTGGCGGCCACCACGCTGCAGCGCGTGGTCGATGCCGAGCTGATCGGCCGTGATGACTGCGATGGCTGGGAAGCACTGGGCGTGGCGTTCGGTGACACCCTGGCCCAGCGCGTGCCGGGCCTGGCCTGGATGCAGGTTACCGATGCCTGGGGCATCGACGCGGTGCTGCGCTATGCCGACAGCAGCCTGCAGATCGGCGCCAGCACGCTGCTGCTCAAGCGCGTCGAGCAGGGCGAGATCATCGACATCGCCCACCTGCTGGCGTGGCTTGAGGAATTCGTCGCCACCCGTGCCGACGATTACGTCTGAAAGGCCGCCGAGCATGGCTCGGCGCAACCGGAACTGGCGTGGCGTCGTGGGTAGATCCACGCCATGCGTGGATGGAACCACCGCGCGGCCACATTCATCCACGCATGGCCTGGATCTACAGCCAACGGCCATCAACTACCACGCGTCGCTCCACCGGCACTGCGGCCACAGCGGCCGGGCCGTGGTCGGCACGCACCGCCACGAAAGTGGCCGGATGCCCTTCCACAAGACCGTACTGCAGCAGCCCGATCACCTGCGCGGCATGGGTGGTCACCATGTCCAGCGCCAGCATCAGGTCGGCATCGGTGTAGAAGCCGGATCGGTAGCCCAGCAGCATCGCGCGCTGCAGCAGATCGCCGTTGCCATACGGCCACCAGCAGTCACGGATGTTGTCGTTGCCCGCGAACACGCGCACACCGGCATCATGCAGCGCGCGCAGCGGCGGGAATGGATGATCGCCCGGCGCGTTGCTCATGATCGCCACACCCGCCGTGGCCAATGCCTCGCCCACCTGCAGCGCGCGCGCCAGCGGCACGTCGCCCAGCGCATAGGCATGGCTGACCGCAACACGCCCCTGCAGGCCGGCGGCCCGGGTACGCGCAGCGATGCGCAGCAACTGCGCCAGGCCGGTTTCGCCGGGCTCATGCAGATGGATGTCCAGCTGCACGCCGTAGCGCTCGGCCAAGCCGAACAGCAGCGCCAGCTGGCCTTCGGCATCACCGTCGAGCGTGGTGGGGTCGATGCCGCCGAGCACTTCCACGCCCGCAGCAAGGGCCTGCTCCAGTACGGCGGCAGTACCCGGGCAGGACATCACCCCGGCCTGCGGGAACGCCACCAGCTGGATGCGCATGATGTCGGCACAGCGCAATGCGGCCTCGCGTACCGCCTCCAGGTGGCGCAGGCCGGTGCTGCCATCGATATCGACATGGCAGCGCATTGCCACTGTGCCGAAGCCGCTGCATTGGCGGATCAGCGCCTCGGCGCGATCGACCATCGGCGCCGCAGCCGCCACTGCCGCCTTTTCCACCGCCAGCCGCTCACGCAGGCTGTTCACCGGCTGATGCGGGTGCCAACGGTCGCCAACGAAGCTTTTGTCGAGGTGGATGTGGCCGTCGACCAGCCCGGGCAGCACCGCGAAGCCCTGCAGGTCGACGCATTCCGCCCCGCCGGCCGGCGCGGCCTCGCCATTGAGCCCACTGATGCGGCCATCACGGATATGGAAATGCAGTGGCGCGCCGTCGCGGTCGACACCGCCATGGACGAACTGGAGGGTCATCGGGAACTCCCGGAAAGCCAAGAATGGCGCCATCGTGCGCCTCGACACAGCCATCGGCCAACGAAATATCTGGATGGCATACATTCACCAGAACGATGACTCCCCCTGCGACAACCGGTCGCAGCCACGCCGTGCACACCCCTGAACGGGTAACATGGGCGCCTGTTTCCGCTGTGATGCCGCATGGGCCCGTCCGACCGCCACGATCGTCTCCGCCGCTGGCAGGCCGCGTCCCTGCTTGCCGCCGCCCCGATCGCCAGCCTGTCCGCCACTGATGCAGCGGCCGCCGCGCCGTTGCAGTCGCCGCCGGGCCAGCAGCGGATCGCCCCGGCTGCGCTGGTCGAGCGCCTGCACCAGCGCGTGCTGTCCGGGCAGAGCGCGACCGCGACTCTGGAGCACTGGTGTGCCGAACACGGCCTGGCCGAGCAGGCACGGGTGCGCGCGGTGCGCGTACACGGCCAGGACAAGCCGGCCCCCGCCGACGTGCTGCAGGCACTGGGCGCAAAGCCGGGCATCGACCTGCGCTATCGCCGCGTGCAGCTGGTCTGTGGCAGCCGCGTGCTGTCCGAGGCGGACAACTGGTACCTGCCCGGCCACCTCAGCCCGGCCATGAACCAGGTGCTGGACAGCACCGATGAACCGTTCGGTCGCGTGGTCGGCCCGCTCGGTTTCCAGCGCCAGACCCTGGCTGACCAGACGTTCTGGCCGCCGCGGGGCGAAGGCGATCACGGCGTGATCCTGGAGGTGCGCGCCCTGTTGCGCGACCGCCAGCAGCAACCTTTCAGCTACGTCATCGAGTCGTACCTGCAGCAGGCGCTTCCGTAACGCGCCGTGGCGCCGGGCATCCGCCGGCGCTACGGGCCCGTGATGGCGTTGGCTGCAGGATCCATCGAGAACACGAAGCGTCCACCACGCTGGTCCCTGCCCCATGTCATCGGCGCCGTGGTCAGACTGTAGACCGGGGCCGCCTTGTCCATGCCGATCGCCTCGGACCAGGCACTGAAATCCTCATCGGTACGGCTTCGGATCTCGCCGACACACAGGCTGTAGCCACAGGCGAAAGACACCAGCGTGCCGTCGCTGCCGATGAGCCGGGTCGCGGCCGTCCTGTAGAGCCGGGTCAGGTCCTGCACTTCCGGGTGGCCGGCCGCATCGCGCTCAAACTGGCTGATCGCCTGCGCGAAAGCCTTGTCGGAACCCAGCAGCGCCTCGCTCTTCTGCACGGACACCGCACCCTCGCTCAGCAGCATGCGCTCACCCTCGAGGAAGTGCCCCTCCGATTGCGCGAGCCCAGCGGCAGCCGTCGTGGCACTCGACGCGGTTGCCGCGCGCGATGGCCCAGCGTGCTCCGCTGGCTGCACGTGAGACTGCGCAGGCGCGGCATTGGTCACCTCCGCGGCATCATCCACCTTGGCCGCCTGCTTGCCACTGCAACCCGCAATGGCCACCACTGCAATCAGACCCCACACCCTGACATCCATGCGCATCATCCTCCATGTATCGCCACAGCATGCCACGCGCGCAGCGGCAACACGGGTGCACTGCACAAAGAAAAGCCCGGCAATGCCGGGCCTTTCGTTCGTCTGCGGAATCAGCGGAACCGGTAGTCCAGCTGCACCCAGTACTGGCGGCCATATGGGTCGTAGTTGCCAACCGGATAGAACGGCCAGCCGCCTCCGTTCTTGTCCGCCGGCGGGCGGCTGTCACGCAGGTTGTTGACGATTACGCCCACCGACAGGTTCTCGCCGAACTGGCGGAACACACTCGCGTTGTACGTCATGTACGGCGCGATGCGGCCACTGCCATCGGTCTTCGGCAGCGAGCCGAAGCGGTTGCCGTACAGCGTGGTGGTCCAGTCACCCTGGTTCCAGGTGATGCTGCCGTTGGCCTTGCTGCGCCACTGGTAGTCGTCCAGCGAATTGCGGATGTCACGCTCCGGATCATCGGAGAACTGCCGGTATTTATGCTCCAGCACCACGGTATAGGCCAGGCGCGTGGTGAAGCGGCCGTAGCGGCCGGCATCGAAACGCCAGTTGCCCTTCAGGTCCAGGCCGCGAACCGATTCGGAGGCCGCGTTGATCGGATTGATCAGCACACGGGTCACCTGGTCCGGCTGCACGGTTGCGGTGGACGGGTTGCGGATCACCCGCGACAGCGCGTCCTGGCACAGCGGTGAACCGATATCGCGCGCTTCGCCGCCCAGCGTGCGGCCCAGGCGGCAATCGGCCTCGTCACGCAGGATGCGGCTGGTATCGAGGCTGGTCACCTCGTTGTCGATGCGGATGTCGTAGTAGTCGGCACTGAAATCCAGCCCGGACAGCGGTGACCAGACCACGCCAAAGCCATAGGACTTGGCCGATTCCGGCTGCAGCTGCGCATTGGCGCGGTTGCTGTAGTCGATCGACAGGCCGTTGTAGTCACAGTTGTCGTACGACTGGCCTGCGGTGCGGCAGCGCCAGTAATCGGTCATGCCCGGGTTGTAGCCGCGGGTTTCGGTGGCAAACACGTAGTTCATGTCCGGCGCACGGAAGCTGGTCGCCGCGGTACCACGGATCAGCAGGCTCTCGATCGGACGGAACTCGACGCCGAAACTCCAGGTGGCCTTGCCGATGTGCTCGCCACCGGCACGGTACTGGTCATAGCGACCGGCCAGGGTGGTGGTCAGCGACTGCAGTAGCGGCAATTGCAGCTCCACACCTGCAGCGTAGCGGTCACGCTCGCCACCGGCACCGATGCCGGCGCTGGTGTTCCAGAACTCGCCGCTGCCCAGACGCGGATCCGGGCGGTTGCGGTAGCCCTGGCTGCCGGCTTCAACCACCGCTGCCAACGCCGCATCTCCCCCAGGCAGCGCGAACAGGCGGCCATTGACGCTGGCGCTGAAGGTCTGCAGCCATGCCGCATTGCGGCTTTCCTGGTAGTCGGACAGGCCCTCGTATTCGTTCGGGGTCAATGGCTTGAACAGGCGTGCCGGGTCCGGCGCATAGACCTCAACGCCATTGCGTACGCCCAGCTTCGGGCCGAGCAGGTATTCGTTGATGCCGGCCAGCAGCACCGGTCGGCGGGTGCGGTTCTCGTAGCGCGAGCGGCTGTAGACCGCTTCGTAATCCCAGCCACTGTCGCCGATCTGGCCACGTGCGCCGACATTGAACGACCACGAGTTTTCCAGGAAGCGGTTGGCATTGCGCGGCAGGCCGCCGATTTCCTCCGGCGCGAAGCGGCGGTACCAGCTTTCCAGGTTGCCGGTGGTCTGGTTGTAGAAGTAGTTGCGGGCCGAGGTCCAGGTCGGCGCACGCGTGTTGTTGTAGATCCGCGCGCTGCCCACGGCGACATCGGCGAACAGGTCGGTGGTCTCGTTGACGTGGAAGGTCAGCAGGCCATAGCCGTTGAGGTTGCGCTTCTGGGTCTGCACGGTCCAGTAGCTGGCGGCAGCCTCATTGCTGCCGCAGTACCAGCCCTGCCGCGGGTTGTAGGCGCGGAACACGCTGCCGCCATAGATGTCAGACGAACCGTCGCAGCCATTGACGCCCGGATCGATGTTGCGACCGGTGGCGGCATTGCGGCGATAGGCGATCGCAGTCGCCTGCGGTGCCTTGCCAGCCGGGTCATCGTCCAGCGAATCCATGAAGTCGCGCTGGCGCGCGTGGATCGCCTTGCGCACATCGAACTCGAAGCCGAACAGCGCATCCCAACGCTCGCCGGAACTCCCGCCGACCACCTGCGCGCGCTGATTGTCGCCACCGCCCTGCTGGGTGCCACCGGCGCGCACGTTCACGTCCACGCCCTGGAAGCGGTCCTTGAGGATGATGTTGACCACGCCGGCGATGGCGTCGGAGCCATATACCGCCGATGCGCCAGCGGCCAGAACCTCGATGCGCTCGATCAGCGCACTGGGGATGTTGGCCAGGTTGACCACGTTCACCGAGCCCTCGTAGGCCAGCGGGTAATCGGCCTGGCGACGGCCGTTTACCAGCACCAGCGTGCGGTTCGGACCCAGCCCGCGCAGGTTGATGGTGTTGGCGGCCGGCGTGAACGTATTGCCGAAGTCCTCGCCCTGTACGTTACCGGTGTTTTCGGTCAGCGCGCTCAACGCATCGAAGGCATTGCGGTAGCCCTGTGCATCGATCTGCTCGCGGCTGATCACCGTCACCGGTGACGGGCCCTCGACACTGGCGCGCGGAATGCGCGAGCCGGTGACCTTCACTTCCTGCAGTGTGGTGGGTGCGCTTTCCTGCGCGAAGGCCGGCAGCGAGACCAGCATCAGGGACGACAGTGCGAGCACCAGCGGACGCGGGCGCAGCGCCTTGTGGGAGGCGGACATGGGCTTCCTGGGGAGTTGGGCGGGTGGTGGTACGGGGGCAGCGGCCTATACGGCGCATAACGATCCCGTAACGAAAGTGTCCTGAATGGGTGGTTTCAACGGAAATGACCAGCCCTGATTGCCTTATGCCTGAACCGAATCAGACCCGTCAGGGACAATCACAGCGTTTTTGCAATGTTTTGAATGGTCTGGCGCCGCGGGCACGGTCATCGTTGCTGGGATGACGACCCCGTACCCGATCTCCGCTCTTCCCCCGCTGCGCCCGGTGCAGCGCCGCCATCTGCTGCAGCTGCAGGCGGCGCCGGTCACCCTGCGCCCATTCCTACGCACCGATCTGCCACGCTGGCGCCTGTTCGATGACCGCCGCCGGCGCGGCCGCCGTCACCCCGGCGACATCGACGAGGAGGCGCGCTTTCTCGCCCACATGCATCGCTCGCGCCTGGAGCAGGACAACGATCAGCTGCTGCTGGGGGTGTTCGACGACGAACACGGCACGGTGCTGGATCAGCTGCATATCCGCCTGCAGTCGCTGCACGCGCGCAGTGCCGAGTTGCTGTCGCTGCAGCACTGGCACCCGCATGCCGACGCGGCGCTGCGGGCGCTGTGCCCGTTCCTGTTCGAGGATGTCGGCCTGCATCGCCTGTTCGTGATGCTGCCACCAGACTGCAATGACCCGTTCGCCACTGCGCTGCACGCCTTCGGCTTCGAGCAGGAAGGCCTGCTGCGCGACCATCATCTGGATCTGGATGGCTGGCAGGATCGCCAGCTGCTGGCACTGACCGCGCCGATGTGGCGCGGCCAGCATCGCGTGCTGGACTAGCGGACCCGCTCCAGCGCGTTGCCGGCACCGGTCAGCACCGAACACGCGTGGTCCTGCAGTTCTTCAGCGCTGGCCTCGTTGCCGGTGCCGGCGTCCACGCGGGTGGCCAGCAGGATGAAGCCCGGACCGCCCTGCACTGCGTCCCGGCCGGCCACGACCAGGCTCCACTGGCCTACGTCGTCCACGCCAGCGAGGTCATAGGCCAGCAGATTGAGCGGATTGGCGGTCAGTTCCGCGCCCGGCAGCAGGCGGGCCTGGTACTGATGGCCGCGCAGCAGCACCGGCAACGGTGCCCAGCGGCTGCCAAGGGCGGCAGCATGCGTGTCCAGCGCCTGCAGCACGTCGGCACGCAGGCAATCCACATGGATATGCAGCTGGTGTTGTGACCGGCCGTGCGGCGAGTTCAACGCCAGGCTGGCGACATTGCGCGGCAGCGGTTGCCGCAGGGCCTGTTCGGTGTGGCTGCGCGCCTGCCAGGCTGCAGCGAAGTAGTTCGGTGCACCACGCTGGTACAGGCTGCGGTTCTCGATGCCGCTGACCTTGTCCAGCGGCATCAGCAGGAACTGGTAGTCGCCGTGCGCGTCCTTGACCAGCACATTGCGGCGGTCGGCGGCCATCTCCACGCGCAGGCAATCGCCGCGTGGGCCTTCGGCGCCCCGGCAGTCACGCTCGATCAACCGCCACAATGCATCGGAATGGGCCGGCGGCGGTGGTGGTGCGCTGGCACAAGCGGACAACAACAGCAGGGACGGCAGCAGGAAGGGGCGCAGGAACACGGCAACGGCTCACGGAACAGGCACGGCAGACAGCGCCGCGCGGCATTGTAGCCAGTGCAGTGCTGCAATCAGTAGGTGCCGAACGGCACTTCAACCACGATCGGGGCGGCACCCTCGCCGGCCTGCAGGATGTAGCGGTCCAGCGCGCCATCGTCATCGGCGGGCGGCTGGCGCTGGAAACGCAGCGGATAGCGGGTCTCACCCAGGCGCACGGCACTGCCGTCGGCCTCCAGCGCGGCACCTTCCGGAATCAGCAGCCCGCCCAGGTCGCTGTAAGCGCCGGGTACATCGGCGAAGCTGTAGTCAGCCAGCTCGTCCACCCGCTGCATCGCATAGACGTTCGGCACATAGGGACGTGCGGGGCTGCGGCCATTGCTCAGGTCGGTCACCCAGGCCTGTGGCAGGTGGTACTGACCGCGCAGCGCGGCCACGCCCAGCGAGGGACTGGCCACCTGCAGGCAGCACACTGTCCGCTTGCCTTCACGGTCGAGGATGGCGAAACGGTCGCCGCGGGTAGCCGCCTGCGGCAGCATGGCAAAGGCCAGGTTGCGCTGCGCAGGCGCGTAGCCGGATTCGGTCTGCAGGTTGCGCCAGGCACCGAATACCGGGGTTTCGACCGGCGCGGGTTCCGGATCGGCAGCGGAGGCGGCAAACGCCACGCCCAGCAACGACAACACCAGCGCCGTCATCGTCTTGTGCTTCCTGCGGAAACTGCCTGCCGTCATACCGTATCCAATACCTGGGCCGGAAGAGCCCGGCCTACCCGCTGGCGTGGTGCCAGTCATCCCTCTCACTATGCAACGGCCACGCTGTGCCGGCAATGACCGGGGCGCTGACGCCTTTCGCACGCCGGGTGCTATCGTTCCCGCCATCTTCCCCTGCGCAGGAGCGCTCGCATGTCTGCATTCCGTCTGTCCCTGTTGCTGCCGGCCTCTGCGCTGCTGCTGTCGGCCTGTGTCAGCACGCCTGGTCCGGAAGTCAAAGGCAGCGGCCGCTGCGACGCCAGCCAGCTGGGCTGGGCGATCGGCCAGCCGGCCAATGAGCCCAACATCCGCCGCCTGTCCAGCGAGAGCGGTGCCGGCCTGGTCAACCCGATCGGCCCCAGCACCATCACCACCAAGGACATCCGTCAGGACCGCCTGCGCGTGTTCGTGGACAAGGACAACATCATCACCGCCACCCGCTGCGAGTAAGCACCGCGGCAGGTTTCTGTAGAGCCGAGCCCACGCTCGGCTGCTCTCCGGTCAGGCCGCACGGAACGCCAGCCGAGCGTAGGCTCGGCTCTACAGGGTTCAGGGTTCAGGGTTCGGTATAGCCGGCACAGTCCGGCAGCGCCTGGTCCGGGTGGAACATCCCCTCCGCGAAGCGGAACAGCCGCGTGTAGGTGCACGCCGGGTCCTGCTCGCTGCGCAGATCCTTCTTTTTCAGCGGCCCCTTGGCCAGCGAATCCTCGAAGCGCGAGACACCGGCCGGAAACCGTGTCGCCACGGTCTGGTAGCGCAGCACCGGCATGCCCTCGGCCGCCGTCTCCAGCCCCAGCTTTGCCGAGAATCCATACTCATCGTGGCAGGCGCCTGCGCGCTGCTTGATGTCCTGCTCGCTGAAACAGGCGCGGATCATCGCATTGCCCAGCCATGGCACGGTCAGCACGTCGTCGTCCACCTGGATGTCGTCCTGCAGGTGGCGCACGCGTGCCAGCTGCAGCGTGGATGCGTCGGCACCTCCACCGGAATACATGGCGCTGAACGTGACGATGCCACCCACCAGCACGTTCTGGCGGGCGCGCTGCTGCGGGTCGGTCACCGGCGC
The DNA here is from genome assembly GCF_045809185.1 of Nocardiopsis yanglingensis. NCBI lineage: Bacteria > Bacillati > Actinomycetota > Actinomycetes > Streptosporangiales > Nocardiopsidaceae > Nocardiopsis > Nocardiopsis yanglingensis. Next base: position 143,189 of record NZ_JBJNRH010000001.1, read on the forward strand.
GTCGCTGCCAACTCCCGGAGCCAGTCGCACGATCCACGGCCACAGCTTCAGATCACTTTCATGCGGCACGTCGATGCTGACGTGGTAGGTGTGCGGCGTGCCCTGGCCCGGCACTTTCTCAAGCACTTCCAGCGCAGCCGGCCGGTCACCATCCTCAGCAACCGGCTGCACGCGCACGCACCAGTTGCCGTCCCGCGTGCACTCATAGAGCCCCGCCGGCCCCGTCTCATGGGCGATCAGCACCTGCCCCAATGGCTCCATCACATTGCCGGCGGCATCACGCTGCTGCGGCAGGATCGAGCCCTGGGCCAACGCCAGCACCGTGGTTGCCAGCAGTGTGGCGCACAGGGTCGCGCGGGCAACGATGGTGGGCATGGAGGAGATTCCTGCTTGTGGAATCCAGATGGTAACCGCTGCCTTTGTAGAGTCGAGCCATGCTCGACTGCTGTCTGTCGGGAAGAGCAGCCGAGCATAGGCTCGGCTCTACAGTAAAGCCGCGTTGTATCCGTCAATGCCCACTACAGTCGCAGCCACCCCAGCCCTTGGCTTTCGAGGTCTGGCCGATGCCGGGATTGAAGGTGTTGCTCGGGTCCAGCTGCTTGTAGAACCCCGCCAGCGCCGGCTTGGCCGGGTACAGGTGGCCGACGTTGTGCTCGGCCGGATACTCGGCGCCACGCTGGTCCAGCAGCGCCCACATCGCATGCTCGATCGCCATCGGGTCTTCGCCCTTGCGCGCGATGTAGTCCTGGTGGAACACGTGGCACAGGAAGTGACCGTAATACAGCTTGTGCAGCAGGCGGCCGTCGATATCGGCCGGCAACTGCTCGAACCAGTCTGCATCATCGCGGCGCAGGGCAATATCCAGCGCCACGATGTCCTGCACCTGGTCACGATGCACTTCACGGTAACGCACCGCGGCACCGGCCACGGCGAAGCGATGCAGGAAGGCCTTGCGCCCCTCGTCGGCCGTGCAGTGGAAGTAACCACCCTCATGGTCGGCGAAGAAGCCGCGCAGCCAGGCCTCGGTTTCCGCTGCGTCCTGCGCGGAGACCTTCAGCAGCAGATGATGCTCGTAGCGCTGGCGGAACTCGCCCATGCGCCTGGGCAGGTGCGAGGGCAGCAGGCCGGTCAGCATCTGCATCACCCGGTCGGTCACCCCGCGCAGGCCCAGCCGCTCGAACCAGCCGTCAACCCGGCTCTTCAGTGCGAACGCGGCCGGCACACGCGCGGTGCCGAGGCGGTCGATCAGCAGGAAGCTGTCCTTGCCGTAGCGCTCGCCGATGTCATAGGCATCGCGGTGGATGTACTCACCGGCAATCGGCAGGCGTTCGAAGCCGGTCAGCAGCTGGCGCCGGATCGCGGTGAGGCTGTCGGTGCGGTTGCTGCCGATGTAGAAGACCTCAGCGGCCTCCTTTTCGAAGGTGTCCAGACGCACCGCGAACACCGCCAGCTTGCCGGCAGACCCCGCTGCTTCGAAGTGACGGCTGGGGTCGGCATTGAAGCGTGCCGGCGTATCGGCATCGACCCGGCGCACTTCGTCGGCGTAGCGTGGATCGGAGGCGGCGCGACCATCGCCGTCACCCACGTCGGCAGCACGGTAGTCACCCGCCTGCAGGCGCTGCAGGATCTGCTCGGGCGTATCGCCCAGCGCGATGCCCAGATGGTTGACCAGCTGCAGCTGGCCCTGCGCATCGACCTGTGCATACAGTGCCAGCTCGGTGTAGGCCGGGCCGCGACGCACCAGCGCGCCGCCGGAGTTGTTGCAGATGCCGCCCAGCACCGAGGCGCCGATGCAGGACGAGCCGATCACCGAATGCGGTTCGCGGCCCAGTGGTGCCAGCATCTGCTCCAGCCGGTCCAGCGTTGCGCCGGGCAGGCACAGCACCTGCCGACCTTCGTTCAGCAGCTGGATGCCGGTCAGGCGCAGCGTGCTGACCAGCACGATCGGCCGCCCGTAGTCGTTGCCATCCGGGGTCGAGCCGCCGGTCAGGCCGGTATTGGCCGCCTGCAGGATGATCGCCGCCCCACCCTGCACCGCTGCCTGCAGCACGTGCCACAGTTCCAGCAAGGTGCCCGGGCGCACCACCGCCAGCACCGGGCCGTCGCCGAAACGATAGCCGCGGCGGAAGCGGCGCGTGGCCTTGTCGCCGGTCAGTACATGGCGGCTACCGACTGCGTCGCGCAACTGCGCCAGCACGGCATCGTGGCCACTCATGGCAGGCTGACCAGCGAATCGCGGCCGATGTCGGCGATGCGATGCGCGCCGGTCAGCGTCATCGCCACGCGCATTTCCTTGGCGATCAGGTCCAGCAGGTTGGCCACGCCGGCCTCGCCCTGCGCGGCCAGCGCGTAGACGAAGGCACGGCCCAGCAGCACGGTGTCGGCGCCCAGTGCCAGCATGCGCACCACGTCCAGGCCAGTGCGGATACCCGAATCGGCGAGAATCTTCAGGTCGCCCTGTACCGCGTCGGCAATCGCCGGCAATGCACGCGCGGTGGACAGCACGCCGTCCAGCTGGCGGCCACCGTGGTTGGAGACCACGATGCCATCGGCACCGAACTTGACCGCATCACGCGCGTCATCCGGGTCGAGGATGCCCTTGATCACCATCGGGCCCTTCCAGAATTCGCGGATCCATTCCAGGTCCTTCCACGAAATGGACGGATCGAAGTTGCTGCCCAGCCAACCGATGTAATCTTCCAGCCCGGTCGGGTTGCCACGGTAGGTGGAAATGTTGCCCAGATCGTGCGGACGGCCGAACAGGCCCACGTCCCACGCCCAGTGCGGATGGGTGATGGCCTGGCCGATGCGGCGCAGCGAGGCGTTCGGACCGCTCATGCCGGAGTGGGCATCGCGGTAGCGCGCACCCGGCACCGGCATGTCCACGGTGAATACCAAGGTGGTCACGCCCGCGGCCTGCGCGCGCTCCAGCGCATTGCGCATGAAGCCACGATCGCGCAGCACGTACAGCTGGAACCACATCGGCCGTTGGATGGCCGGTGCCACTTCCTCGATCGGGCAGACCGATACGGTGGACAGGGTGAACGGGATGCCTCGGCTGTCGGCCGCGCGCGCCGCCTGTACTTCACCGCGTCGGGCATACATGCCGGTCAGGCCAACCGGCGCCAGCGCCACTGGCATCGCCAGTTTTTCGCCGAACAACTCGGTTTCCAGGCTCAGGTCGGACATGTTACGCAGGATGCGCTGGCGCAGCGCGATGTCGGACAGGTCGGAAACGTTGCGCTTCAGCGTGTGCTCGGCATACGCGCCGCCATCGATGTAGTGGAACAGGAACGGCGGCAGCCGGCGTTGCGCTGCGGCACGGTAATCGGTGGAGGCGGAGATGATCATGGGGTCAACCGTGTGGGGAAGGTAGACGCGAGGCCCGCGCACGCCGGGCTTCGTTGTCATCGAGGGTGCGCAGCGTGGTGTGCACGAACTCGAGGTGGGCATGCGCGGCGGCGCGCGCGCGTTCGGGGTCACCGGCCAGCACCGCGTCCATCATCTCGCGGTGCTGGTCGGACAGCGGCGAAAAGGTTCTCGCCGAGGTATAGAGCTTCTCGCGGCTCTGCGAAATATTGGTCTGCAGTAGCTCGAACAGGCCGCGCATCACCTGCAGCAACACAAGGTTGTGCGAGGCCTCGGCGATGGACAGGTGGAAGGCGGCGTCGGCCTCGGCTTCGCCGGTGGGGTCGTCCTTGCCGTGCGCGTCCATCATGGTCTGGAAGGCCTGGGCGATGCGCGTGCGGTCCTCATCGGTGGCACGCAGCGCCGCATGCCAGGCGGTGGCACCTTCCAGCGCATGGCGGATCTCCAGCACGTCGAAGCGGTACTCCGGGTCGCCCTGGAACAGCGGCAGGTACGGCGCCAGCGGTTCATCCAGCGCCTGCCGCGCGCGCGCCGCGGGTTCGGCCACGTAGGTGCCGCCACCTACCCGTGCGGTCAGCAGGCCCTGGCTGGCCAGCTGCGCGATGGCCTCGCGCAGCGCGGTGCGCGAGACCCCCAGCTGCACCGCCAGGGTACGCTCGGCCGGCAGCCGGTCGCCCGGTTGCAGCCGCTGCTCCTGCACCAGGCCGCGCAGCTGCGCGGCCACCTTGTCCGAAATACGTTGCGTGCTCATGGCGCCATTGTGGCCCGAAGCGCGCAGCGGGTGGTCGGCTGACGGTGCATGGCTCAGGGAATCATCCAGGTCAGCCAGTAGGCCTGCGCCAGGGTGATCAGGCCGACCATCGTGGTGAAGATCAGGCTGTGCTTGACCGTGAAACGGAACAGGTCCGATTCCTTGCCGGCCAGGCCGACCGCGGCGCAGGCAATGGCGATCGACTGCGGCGAGATCATCTTGCCGGTAACGCCACCGGTGGTGTTGGCCGCCACCAGCAGCACGTCGGATACGCCGATCTGCTGCGCGGTGGTGGCCTGCAGCGCCGAGAACAGCGCGTTGGACGAGGTGTCCGAGCCGGTCAGGAACACGCCCAGCCAGCCCAGGAACGGCGAGAAGAACGGGAACGCATCACCGGTATGCGCCAGTGCCAGCGCCAGCGTCGCCGACAGGCCCGAGTAGTTGGCGATGAAGGCGAAGGCCAGCACCATGCCGATCGAGTAGATCGGCATGCGCAGCTCACGCACGGTTTCGCCGAAGGTCTGCAGCGCCGAACGGGCCGGCATGCGCAGCGCGATGATCGCGATCACTGCGGCGAGAATGATCGAGGTACCGGTGGCCGAGAACCAGTCGAACTTGTAGATCGCCTCGTAGCTCAATGGCGCATCCACGATCGGCGGCATCTTCTGCACCATCTGGTCCAGGCCCGGCACCGGGAGCTTCAATACCCAGCTTTCCAGCGGGCCACCCGCCGCGAACAGCGACTTGAACGGCTTGATGCTCCACAGCGTGACCATCGCGGTGAGGATCAGGAACGGCGACCACGCCTTGGCGATCTGGCCGACGCTGTAGCGCGGTGCTTCCAACGCCTGCGCAGCCGCCTCGGCGCTGGTTTCGGTGTCGAAGCGGAAGATCCGCACCGGCTTCCAGCGGCGCAGGAACAGGGTCAGGCAGACCAGCGACGCCAGCGACGCGGTAATGTCCGGCAGTTCCGGGCCGATGAAGTTGGAGGTCAGGTACTGCGCGATGGCGAACGAGCCACCGGCCACCAGCACCGCCGGCCAGGTTTCCTTGATGCCGCGCCAGCCATCCATGATCGCCATGATCCAGAACAGCACGACGATGGTCAGGAACGGCAGCTGGCGGCCGGCCATCTGGCCGATCTCGAATGCATCCAGGCCAGTGACCTGCCCGGCCACGATGATCGGAATGCCCATTGCACCGAACGCCACCGGCGCGGTGTTGACGATCAGGCACAGGCCGGCGGCATACAGCGGCTTGAAGCCCAACCCGACCAGCAGTGCCGCGGTGATCGCCACCGGCGCACCGAAACCTGCCGCGCCTTCCAGGAAGGCACCGAAGGCGAAGCCGACCATCAGCATCTGCAGGCGCTGGTCTTCGGTCACCGACAGGATCGAAGCGCGGATGATGTCGAACTGACCGGTCTTGACCGAGACCTTGTAGAGGAACACCGCGCCGATGATGATCCAGGCGATTGGCCACAGGCCGTAGACGAAGCCGAAACCGGCCGCGCCCAGCGCCTGGCTCAGCGGCATGCGGTAGAACAGCAGAGCCACGCCGAGCGCGATGGCCACGGTGATCGTGCCGGCCAGCCAACCCTTCATGCGCAGCACGGCCAGGGCAATGAAAAAGAACGCGATCGGCAGCAGCGCGATCAGGCTGGACAACCATAGGTTGCCGGCGGGGTCGTACAGGTGTTGCCAGGGCTGCATGAAGACTCTCGACTGGATGCGGAAGGTGCCCCACCGCGGGCGGTGGATCTCCGTGGCTGCCGATTATTGGTCATACCAATAATGATCGCGATCAGACCACTTGCAGCGGATTTAACCGCCACTCCGACGAATAGCCTATTAGACCATAGGGCTAGATGCGATATTGGTCCGACCATTTAGGCCGCATGGTGGTGCCGGCCGCCGACCGGCAACTCGCGACTCCCTACGAAATCCGCTTCTCCAACCGCCGCATCACCGCCAGCACCAGCACGCACAGCACGCTGACGCCAATCGCAATCACGTATTTGCCGATACCCACGGCAATGCCGATGGCCGCGGCCATGATCAGCGAGCTGGCCGTGGTCAACCCGCTGACCTGGTCCTCGCGCGAGCCGCGCAGGATGGTGCCGGCAGCAACGAAGCCAACGCAGGCCACCACGGCCTCGATGAGGCGTACCGGGTCGACCTGCAGCAGGTCGCGGTAACGCTCCTGCTGGAAATGCTCTGCCACTGAATCGCCGAGTCCAACAATCAGCGCAGCAGCGCCGGCAATCAGCATGTGGGTGCGCAGGCCCGCAGCGTGCTTGCCCATCTCGCGCTCGACGCCGAGCACGCCGCCGAACAGCATTGCCGCGGCCACGCGCAGCAGGATCGAGACATCCTGGGTGAGTTCCATGGGCAGGCTCCGGGAGTTTCCCGGAGCGTCGCGTGGCACCCGTGGCACAGAGGTGAAGGCCACACCACAGCCCGTTCACCCGACAGCGCCGGGCCGTGCCCAACGCCTGCACCATCTGTGATCAACGCATCACTGCGCCAGGTAGCCACCATCAATGGCGTAATAGGTACCGGTCGCGAACGAGGCGTCGTCGCTGGCCAACCAGGCCACCAGTGCCGCTACTTCCTCGGCCGTGCCCAGCCGCTTCAGTGCGTGCCGTCCTTCCAGCGTGGCACGCACCTTCGGGTCCATCTTCTCCAGCAGCGGTGTGCTGATGAAGCCCGGGCCGACCGCGTTGACACGGATACCGTCGCCCGCATGCTCCCAGGCGGCAGTCTGGGTCAGCCCGACCACGCCGTGCTTGGCCGCCACGTACGCTGTGGAACCGGCATAGCCCACCTGGCCCAGGATCGAGGCCATGTTGATGATGCTGCCGCCGGTTCCGGCCGCACGCATCGCCTGGATCTGCGCACGCTGGCACAGGAACACGCTGGTGAGGTTGACGTCGATTACCCGCTGCCAGCCCTCGATCGGATAATCACCACTGCTGGCGGCCGGCCCACTGATGCCCGCATTGTTGACCGCCACATGCAGGCCGTTGAGTTCCTTGATCGTGCGCTGCACTGCTGCCTCTACCGCCGCGTCGTCGGTGACGTCCAGCGCGATGCCGATGGCCTGTGTACCGGCACTGCGCAGCTGCGCCACGGTGGCATCGACTGCATCCTGTTTCAGGTCCCAGACCGAAATACGGGCACCGGACGCGGCCAGCGTCTGCGCCACGGCCAGGCCGATGCCCGACACGCCGCCGGTCACGATCGCGGTTTTGCCGGTCAACTGGTAATCAATCATCTGCATTCTCCATCGGTGGGGGTATCAAAGTGGCCTGCAACAGCCAACCGCCCCACCCTACGCGCGCGCCCGTGATGACCTGGCTGACATCGGGTCTACGGGTGATCGTTCCAGTCATGAAACCTCAACTCAAGTTGATGTATGGAATTGCGTACGGATATGCATGCAAAACGCTGGCGTATGTTCGGCGGCATTTTCACTTTGGCCGTAATCGTCAATCGTTTTGACCGTATTGAAATCAAAAGCGCGCGAATCGAGGCGACAATGGGAAACGTTTCCAGTTTCTTCGACACATTCCATTCAACCTGGTGTTTCCCCACCATCCAGAGTGCCCACGCCACTGCTTCCCAGCATGTCTGCACGGGTAACGACCGGATCTGCATCTGCGTTGCAGAGCGCGTGGGCGAGGTAATGCCAGCGTCCACCTCCAAAGCACGTGCCGAGCGATGTCCCGATATTTCACTTTTGCTGATTACCGCCGCTTCGGCCACCGCCATGGCTTCGATTACCGCGCCGACCCGGAACACCTGCGCGACGACCAGTGGGCCGGCCATGGCGAGGTCAACGAGCAGTTCCTGCGCGGCGGCATGAGCCTGATCGCCTCCGACGTCCATAATCGCTTCCCTTATGTCGCCACCGCCCAGCAGAGTCCCGGCCTGGCCATCCGCGTGATGCTGCAGGGCCAGGTCGATGTGCGCATTCCGCGACGCGGTGGTTTCACCCTGCGCGCTGGCACGGCGATGACCGCGCACCACCGCGAACAGGTCGAGATGACGGGTGCGCATCCTGGCGAAACGCGCATGCGCGGCGTCAGCGTGATGGTGCCCGGCCAGATCGATCCGGACCTGTTCCAGCTGCCGCAGCTGGAGACCGCGCTCAACACCCACCTGGAATGCCGCCACTGGGCCATTCCGCATACCCTGCTGCCGGTACTCGGCCAGCTCTTCGACAGCCCCTGGCAGGACGGCATCGATGCGCTGTGGCGCGAAGGCGTTGCCCTGCAGCTGCTGGCCGTCGGTCTACAGGCCGAAGATCTGCAGACCGACCATGTGCGTACGCTGCGCGCGGGTCAGCGCGAACGGCTGGAGCGTGTGCGCGCCTATCTGCATGACGATCCCAGCCATGCCCACAGCCTGGTCGAACTGGCCCAGCTGGCCTGCATGAGCCCCAGCTCGCTGCGCCGCCACTTCGCCCAGCAATACGGCTGCTCGGTATTCGACTACCTGCACGAACAACGCATGCGCCACGCCGAACAGGGCCTGCGCGAGGACGGCTGGACTGTCGAGCAGGCTGCGGCCGCCAGTGGTTACCGCCACCCCAGCAACTTCGCGGCTGCGTTCCGCAAGCGCTTCGGCCTGGTGCCCAGCCGCTGGCGCACCGGCCCTTCGAAGGTGGGCTGAAGGCCTGTGCCCTGGTAGGTGTCGACCTTGGTCGATCTACATGCCATGGCCCAGCCTTGGTAGGTGTCGACCTTGGTCGACACGCTCTTACGCCATCGGGAATGCCGGCCAGCGGCCGGCACTACCGCACCCGCTGAAATCGACCTGCCATGACCCAGCCCTGGTAGGTGTCGACCTTGGTCGACACGCTCTTACGCCATCGGAAATGCCGGCCAGCGGCCGGCACTACCACACCCGCCTGAATCAACCTGCCATGGCCCAGCCCCGGTAGGTGTCGACCTTGGTCGACACGCTCTCGCGCCATTGCAGTTGCCGGCCAGCGGCCGGCACTACCACACCCGCCTGAATCAACCTGCCATGGCCCAGCCCCGGTAGGTGTCGACCTTGGTCGATCTACATGCCATGGCCCAGCCCTGGTAGGTGTCGACCTTGGTCGACACGCTCCCGCGCCATCGCGAACGCCGGCCAGCGGCCGGCACTGCCGCAGCCGCCGGGCATCGCGCACCCGGCGTATCTCACCAACCTCAATACACCGGCAGATCGATGTAGCTCGCCTGCGCCTCGCTGTGCCAGACCCGCTGCGTGGCCTTCTGGTAATCGCCCGGCTTGGCCAGGTAGATGTTCGGCACATAGGTCTGCGGGTTGCGGTCGTACAACGGGAACAGGCTGGACTGCACCTGCACCATCACCCGGTGCCCCTTCTGGAAGGTGTGGTTGGCGTTGGGCAGGTCGAAGCGATACGGCAGCACCTGGTTCGCCGCCAGCGGCTTCGGATCGCTGAAGCTTTCGCGGTAGCGACCACGGAAGATCGCCAGCGACACCGGCAGCTCGTAACCGCCCATCTCCGGCGTCGACGCTTCCTGATCCGGATACACGTCGATCAGCTTCACCACCCAGTCGCTGTCGGTGCCGCTGGTCGAAGCCTGCAGATGCACCACCGGCGCGCCGCCGATGCGCAGCGGCGCGGTCAGCGGTTCGGTGATGAAGGTCAGCACGTCCGGGCGGCCATCAACGAAACGCTGATCCTTGACCAGCCAGGTGGTCCACATGTCACGGTCACCGAAACGCACCGGACGCGGCACGAACGGCACCGGCTTGGCCGGGTCGGACACGTACTCCTCGAAGTCGCCCTCGCCCGCCGCCGGCGCCTGGAACGCCAGCTTGCCGCCGGCGCGCAGGTACAGCGGCTTGCTGCTGGCGGCACAGCCCTTGTCGCAGCTGCGTGGCCAGCCCTTCAAGCGGTCCCAGTGGTTCTCGCCAGTGTTGTAGATCAGCACCGGCGGCGTATCGGCCTTTGGCGCACCGTCCACCAGGTACTGGTCGAAGAACGGCTTGAGCACATCGCGGCGGAACTGCAGCGCGGTATCGCCATCGAACTTCAGCGCACCCAGCTCGCTGCCGCTGTAGTTCACCTGGCTGTGCCGCCACGGGCCCATCACCAGGTAGTTGCGGTTGTTGCCGCTGTCGCGCCCTTCCATCGCCTGGTAGGCGTGGTTGGCGCCCCACATGTCTTCCTGATCCCACAGGCCCTGCAGCCACATGGTCGGCACCTTCAACGGCGTTTTCGCCATCACCGCATCCAGCGCCTGGCCCTGCCAGAAGGCGTCATAGGCGGGGTGCTCGACCAGCTTCTTCCACCAGGTCAGCTGATCCACACCGGTGAAGTGCGCGTAGTCACCGGCCGAACCGATGCGCAGGAAAGTACTGTAGTCGTCGTAGCCGAGGCTGGGCAGCGGTGTTCCCTTGCCGCGCTTCTCGGTCTGCATCGCGAAATAGTTGAAGTTGACCTGGCGGAACGCACCGTAGTTGAGCCAGTCGTCGCCCATCCAGCCATCAACCATCGGGCTCTGCGGCGCAGCCACCTTCAGCGCCGGGTGGGGGTCGGTCAGCGCCATCACCACGGTGAAGCCCTCGTACGACGAGCCGAGCATGCCGACCTTGCCGTTGCTCTCCGGCACGTTCTTCACCAGCCAGTCGATGGTGTCCCAGGCGTCGGTGGAGTGGTCCACCTTGGTGTTGTTCAACGGCCCGCGCAGCGGTCGGGTCATCACATAATCGCCTTCGGAACCGTACTTGCCACGGATGTCCTGGAACACGCGGATATAGCCGCCGTCGACAAACACCTCGTCGCCCTGCGGCAGCAGGTCACGCATGCGCGGCGAATCACTGCGGCTGGCGCGACCGGCAGCGTCGTAGGGGGTACGGGTCAGCAGGATCGGTGCATTGCGGGCGCCCTTGGGCACCACGATCACCGTATACAGCTTGGTGCCATCACGCATCGGCACCATCACCACGCGCTTGTCGTAGTCGCGGCCGACATCAGGGGCAACGAAGGGCTTGCCGCTGATGTCCGGGGTCATCGGCGGGGTTTCGACGGCCAGCACGGTGCTGGACAGGCAAAGGGCAATGGCTACAGCGACGGCACGCACACGCATGGACAACCCCTCCCGGCAGGAAAGCCTCAAGCCTACTCCTGCCCTGCGCCGTGAAGTGTGGGCGGGCTTTGCATTCTGCGGCGGATATGGGCAGGACTGATGGCACATGTGCCTCCGGTGCCGCTGCGCTCGCCGGCACTACCGGTCAGGCCACCGGCACTTCATGCAGCGCCAGCCAGCGCCAACGGCCCTCTTCCTGCCGCAGTACCGCCAGCGACTCCCGCCACGCGACTTTCCCTGCACCCACGGCATGCCCTTCGCGATAACGCAGCACGGCCAGCGGCAACGGCGCGTCCATCGCCTGCACGGCGTCGATGGAAATCTGCAGGCCTGGGCGCGCGCCATGACCACCCGCGAACAACGCTTGGACGGCCTGCCGATCCAATCGGCGTCCGGCGATGCCGACCATGCTGAAGTCCGCGCACAAATGCGCCATCAGATCCTCCAGCGCGTCGGCGCGCATGTCGGCACGGAACCAGGCCTGCAGCTTGTCGTGCAGGTGGTGGATTTCATGTTCTGCGGTGGTATCCATCAGGTGTTCTCCGGTTGCGAAAAGGTGGTCCGCTGCGGTCGATGCAGCAATGCCATCGGTAGCAGGGTCAGTACGGCGGCCAGCCCCAACGCCACGCGCGTGGCGTTTTCCGGCAGCCATTGCATGGTCAATGCCAGCAGCAGCGCGATGGCGGCGGTGCCAAGGCAGAAACTGAGCTGGCGATTGAGGTTCCAGAGGGCACTGGCATCGCCCAGCGCTTCACCCTCCACGCCTTGGAAGGCCAGCGTCTGCGCCGTGCTGCTGCACAGGCTGCCGCCGGCACCCATCAGCGCGAACAACAGCGCGGCCAATGCGAAGGCCGGCTGCGGCAGCAGCGCCATCAACAGCAGGCCGCTGGCCTGCAGGACCATGCCCGCACGCAGTACCCTGGCTGCGCCGAAACGGGCCAGCAGGCGCTTGCTGGCTGTGATCGCAATGGCCGAAGCCAGCGCCCACGGCAGCATCAACCCACCGATGCGTGCCGCGCTGTAGCCGGCCTGGTGCAACTGCAGGGTACTGACCAGCTGGCTGCCGATGAACACACCGGGCACTGCCAGATAGACCAGCATCGCCAGCCGCAGCCCACGATGGGACAGCAGCGACCAGCGCAGCAGTGGCTGCGCCTGCCGCCGTGCATGCCGCAGGTGGGCCGCCGCCAGCAGCAGCGCGACCAGCAGCAATACGGCACCTGCGCCGCGGTGTCCGGACTCGCCCAGCCAGGTCAGCGCCAGCAGCAGCGCGCCCAGCGCCAGCATCGCGGTGGACAGCGCATAGGCCTGCAGGCGCGGCGCACTGCGCGCGCCATCGGCCGGCATCCACGCCAGCACCAGCCCGATCGCCACCACCGCCAAGGGCAGGCTGGCCCAGAGCACGCCGCGCCAGGACAACCACTGCACCAGCAGCCCACCGAGCGCGGGCGCCAGTGCCGGTACCAGCAGCGCAACCAGCAGGATGCGGCGGGTCAGCGCGCCACGCTGGTCCGGCGTGCACTGTCGGTACGCTGCCGCCTGTGCCACCGGAATCAGCAGGCCACCGGCCAGGCCCTGCAGCAGGCGCCAGCCCAGCAACCAGCCGATACCCGGTGCAGCGCCGGCCAGCACAGCGGCAGCCGCGAACAACAGCAATGCCACCAGCAGCAGGCGACGCTCGCCACAGCGCGCGGCCAACCAGGGCGCCAGCGGAATCACCACGCTCAGACCCAGCATGTAGGCGGTGCCCACCCAGGCCAGGGTGCTGATATCGGTGTGCATCTCCGCTTCCAATGCCGGATAGGCCACCGTGGCGATGAACATGTTGACCAGATCCAGGGCGAACACCAGCAGGAAGATCACCTCATGGCGCAGGCGGGGGGACGGCATCGGCGGCGCTCCAGCAGAGAAGCCACCAGCATGCCGCCCGGGGCTTGTTGGAAAAACACGACGACAGCTGCAACACTGTCAAATCTATTTTGACAATGGATCGCCATGGTCAGCCTCGATCGCTTCGATATCTTCCGTGCCGTGGTCGACGCCGGCAGCCTGACTGCCGCGGCTGATCGCCTGGGCCTGAGCCGCGCGGTGGTCAGCTTCAACCTGAAGCGGCTGGAGCAGGAACTGGGCGTGACCCTGCTGCTGCGCAGTACTCGCCACCTGGCGCTGACCGACGCCGGCGAGCAGTTCCTGCAGCACTGTGTGCAGGCACTGGATGCAGCACAGGCGGCGATTGATGCCGCACGCCGCGACCAGCATCAGCTGCAGGGCGTGCTGCGCCTGACCACCACCCCGGAGTACGCGCAGCTGCGCCTGATTCCCGCACTGGAAGCCTTCCGTGCTCGGCATCCGGCCCTGCAGTTGCACCTGTCCACGTCACCCGCGCCGGCGGACCTGATTCCCGAACGCTTCGACCTGGCGATCCGGCTGGGACGCCTGCCGGATTCGCAGCTGCATGCCAGCGAGCTGGAACGGCATCCGTTGTGCGCGGTCGCCGCACCGGCGCTGCTGGCGCGCCTGGTGTCCGCCGACGCCGCCGATGATCCGGTGCAGGTCGGTACCCTGCCCCGTCTCGGTTATCCGCGCCTGGCCGATGTACCGGTCATCGCCGCCGACGGCAGCGAGGCCCTGTTCGCCACCAATCCCGGCAATGCGGTGGTGCGCGTGGATAGCGCCAGCAGCCTGCGCGCCTTCGCCGTGGCCGGTGCCGGCGTGACCGTACTGCCGCGCTGGCTGATCGAAGACGACCTCGCCCAGGACCGGCTGCGGCCGATCCTTCGCCAGCACCGCTTCCCGCAGCAGAGCGTGTACGCGGTCTACCCGCACAGCACACAGCCCTCACCGAAGGTACGGCAGCTGATTGATTTCCTGCTCGGGTGGTTCGGTAAATGAAAAAAGGGGACGGAGGGGATTAAGTCGTTTATGCATAAACGACTTGATCCCCTCCGTCCCCTTTTTCTTTGCATGGCCCCTTGCGGGGCCATGCCTTCAAGCCTCAGCGCAGCACCTGCTCCACCAGCTGTACGTCCACCGTCTGCAGCGGCTCGGCAGCGTTGCGCGACAGCTGCACCTGGTAGGTGCCGCCGTCGATCTTCCACTGGCGGGCCTGTGCATCGTAGTGAGCCAGGGTCTTCGGCTCGGCTTCGATGCGGATGCGGCGCTGTTCGCCCGGCTGCAGGTTCACCTTGTCGTAGCCGATCAGGCGGATCGGCGTGGTGCTGCCGGCCGGCAGCTTCAGGTACAGCTGGGCCACGTCGGCACCAGCGCGCTTGCCGGTGTTGCGGATGTCGACGCTGGCGACCAGGCGCGAGCCTTCCACGCTCACCTTGAGGTTTTCATAGGCAAACGAGGTGTAGGACAGGCCATGACCAAAGGCGAAGGTCGGGGTCAGGCCCTTGGCTGCCATCCACTTGTAGCCGACGTTGGCGCCTTCGATATCGAAATCGAACACATCACCGAACGGCTTGGCCGGCTTGAAGCCGAGGCCGTCGATGTGCGGGCGAGGCAGCTGCGATTCATCCGTCACCCAGGTCACCGGCAGGCGGCCGGACGGATTGACCTGGCCGGTCAACAGCGCGGCAATGCCTTCGCCACCGCGGATGCCCGGGTACCAGGCCTGCAGCATCGCCGGCACCTGCGCCAGCCACGGCGTGCGCACCGGGCCGTTGGTTTCCAGCACCAGCACGGTCTTCGGGTTGGCCTTGGCCACGGCCGAGATCAGGGCATCCTGATTGTCCGGCAACTGCATGTCCGGCAGGTCCACCGATTCGGCCGCCCACTGGGTGGCGAACACGATGGCCACGTCGGCCTGTGCTGCTGCCTTGGCCGCAGCGGCGGCATTGGTGCCATCCACATACTCGATGGTTGCATCCGGACGCGCCGCACGCAGCGATTCCAGCGGCGAGGACGGGTGGAAGATCACCGGCCCCGGCCAGGTGGTCGGCAGCACGCCCGGCACCGCGTTGGTGCCCTTGGCGGTCACACCCACCATCGACGAACCACCGCCACCGATCACGCCCTTGTCGGCGTGGCCGCCGATGATGACGATGCGCTTCACGCTGTCGGCCAGCGGCAGCAGGCTGCCTTCATTGCGCAACAGCACGCTTCCCTCTTCCACCGTGCGCTGGGGGACGGCGAAACCGGCCTCGGCATCCACCTTCTGGTGCTGCGGCGGGTTGTCGAAATTGCCGTGCAGGAACATCGTACGCAGGATGCGCGCCACCATGTCGTTCAGGCGCGCCTGCGGCACCACGCCACCGTGCACGGCCAGGCGCAGCGGCTCATCGAAGAACACCGCCGCATCGAACACTTCACCGGCCGACTGCTGGTCCAGGCCGGCCAGCGCCGCCTTGGAACCGCTGTGCACGCCGCCCCAGTCGGACATCACGAAACCGGGGAACTTCCATTCCTGCTTCAGCACCTGGTTCATCAGGTAGCCGTTCTCGCAGCCGTAGGTGCCATTGATCTTGTTGTACGAGCACATCGCCACGCCCGGGCGGCCAGCCTCCAGCGCGATCTCGAAGGCCAGCAGGTCCGACTCGTGCATGGCCTGTTCGCCGATGCGCACGTCGTGGAAGTTGCGGCGGGTCTCCATGTCGTTCAGCGCGAAATGCTTCATCGACGAGATCACGTGCTGGCTCTGCACGCCCTGGATCAGCGCGCCAACCATCGAACCGGCCAGCAGCGGGTCTTCGCCGGCATATTCGAAGTTGCGGCCGTTGCGCGGGTCGCGCTGCAGGTTGACGCTGCCCGACAGCAGAATGTTGAAGCGCTGCTGCCACGCCTCGCGGCCCATGGTCGCGCCACCGGCAAAGGCAACTTCGCGGTTCCAGCTGGAGGCCGTGGACGGGCCCGACGGCATCGCCGTGGCGAAATCGCCCGGACGGATGCCACCCGGATTGGTCACGCCGACGCCGGCATCGGCCGACTGCTGCGACGGAATGCCCAGGCGCGCCACGCCGGGCACGAAACCGGCCGAACCGACCGCACCTTCCGGCAGCGGACCACCATCCTTGCCCAGCCCAAAGTAGCTGTGCAGCATCTGGAACTTCTCATCCTCGGTCATCGCCTTCAGCAGCAGCGCAGCGCGCGCATCGGCGTTGAGGGTGGTGTCCATCCACGGCGTGTTGCCGTGCTTGTCGGCGGCATAGGCCAGGGTCAGCAGTGTGGCGCGCAGGGTGCTGCCTTCCACCTTGAACGGTGCACTGCTGGCGGCCTGGAAGCCGTCGCTGAAATAGCTGGCATCCGCTTCCAGCGCCACACGCGCCGGATCGAAGCCTGCGGCCTTGGCCGATTCACCGGCCACCGCGCCGAGCAGCACCGCCGGTGCACCCAGCCGCGAACGCGTGACCAGCGCCGGCAACTGCGCGGCACCTGCACCGGCATCGGTGTAGACCGCTACGGTGTGGCGACCATCGTCCAGGCGCAGGTAGTTCAGGCCCGGCTGGTCGGGGCCGGATTCAGCGGCGATCGGCAGCCGGGTCAGCACGGCCTGGCCGCGCTGGGTCTGGCCATCGTCCTTGCCGGCGGCAATGAAGCGGTACTCGTAGCCCAGGCCGTCGGCCAGCACCTGCAGCGGATCAACCTGGCCGATGCCGCGCTGCACCTGACGCACACTCACCGCGTCCACCTGCAGGGTCTTCAGCTGGGCGGCCAGGGCCGGCATCGCTTCGGCGGTCGGCGCCTGTTCCAGGGTCAGCACCGTGAACGCGGCGGGGTCGGCCCAGGCCGGGGCGGCCAGTGCGGCAGACAGGGCCAGGGACAGTGCAAGCGGCTTTGTAAACGTTTTCATCAGCGGGCGTAATTCCGTTGCCAAGGCAATCGGTCCAGGGAAAGTGCCGCCGAAGGGTGCAGCGTTCATGCCGCACAGGGGTTGCCAGGCAACGTCCCGCAGGCCGAAGGACGGGCCGGTCTGCGCCTGGGACCCTCCTCCCGGCGTGACAACCTGCCTGTCCGGGCCGCGCAGGGCGACCCAATCATGTGAAGATTGTGCGAGGGCGTTCACACCTGTCAACAGGACCTAAGTCACAGGGGCAACCTGGCCTTCGGTTATCAGTCCATCACCGGCGGTCATCAGCGCGCCGCGCGAGGCTGCTGATAATGAGGGTCCCTGGCCACGAACCGAGCCCATGACCGTCCACCGCGACTTCGACCATCTCTGGCGTGACCGCTGCGATACGTCCAGCCAGCGCGCGCCACGCGTGCTGATCCGGGTGTTCGTGGCACCCGGTGAGCTGGAGCGCAGCGTGGCGTTCTACGAGCAGTTGCAGGGTGTGGTGGCCGATGCGGGGTTCCCGTTTCCGGAGGCTGGCCTGCGTCTGGCGATGGTCGGTGCGTTTCTGTTGATCGAGGGCAGCGAGGCGGCGCTGGCGCCGTTCACTTCGACCACGGGGACGCTGCTGGTCGATGACGTTCGGCCCTATCACGACAAGCTGGTGGCGGCTGGCGCCGAGATCATCTTCCCGTTGCAGGTGGTGCCCACCGGGGCGGCATTCAATGCGGTGCATCCCGATGGCACGGTGGTCGAGTACGTGCATCACCGGCCCGACCCGCACGGGCGGTGAGGTGACGGCCGGGCTGCGCCCGGCACCCGCGGTAGTGCCGGCCGCTGGCCGGCAACCTCAGAAGCAACAGCCGAAGCAACAGCGGGCTTCCTGTGGGGTGGCGGGGCACTGTGGGTCTGCGGGGACGGCGCAAGTACGTCCATGTAGCCTTGGTCGCCGCATCCATGCGGCTCACACCCCGCAAACCCACAGTGCCCCGCCTTCGACAGCTGGCTGGTGGCCAGTAGATCCACGCCATGCGTGGATGCTTTTCAAATCAACACGAGATATTCGATTCCGGTGGAGGTCCATCCACGCATGGCGTGGATCTACAATCCCTCCATGTCCTCCCCCGCCCTGCCCTGGAATGGCACGCTGCTGCTGGATGCTCACGTGGCCGTGCTGCAGGGCCACGCCGGTGGCAGCGATACGCACGCGCACTACGCCCATCAACTGCTGCTGAGCGACGGCGCGCCCTGGCAGGTCGAAGTCGACGGCGTGCGGCAGCAGGGCCAGCGGCTGTGGCTGCCGTCATTCCAGCCGCACGCGATCCTGTCGGCGCCGGAAGCGGGCTGCACGGTGTTCCTTGAGCCGGCGCATGCAGACCTCGAACAGATCCAGCAGCACCTGCACGCGCTGCCGGGCAACGCGCTGGAGCTGCACGACTGGCTGCCACGGCTGAGCCGGCCGCAACCGCTGGACCGCCGCGTGCAGGCAGCGCTGTCCCGTATCGCCCAGCACCTGCCCGGCCCGGTGCCGGCCGCCGACATCGCCGAGGCGGCGCATCTATCCACCAGCCAGCTGCACCGGCGTTTCCAGGCCGATCTGGCGGTGACCCTGCGCGGCTGGGTGCTGTGGCGGCGCTTGCGTGCCGCGCTCGCGCACCACCTGCTGGGGCACAGCCTGACCGACAGTGCACATGCCGCCGGCTTCGCCGACCTGGCCCATCTCTCGCGCAACCTGCGCCGCATGTTCGGCATCGGTGCCGCGCAGCTGCAGGGCCTGCAGCTGCACGCGGCCTGACACGGCCGATCACCCGCGCCTGCGCAGACCTTCCGGCAGCTCCGGCACCTCGCCATGCGGCAGTTCGCGGAACGGCGCCAGCAGCTGCCCCGGATAATCGCACGGATAGTCTGGTTGGCTGCCGATGCCGAGGTCGTGCTGCCGCAGCCGATAGCCTGGCGCATCGAAGGCAGTCCCCAGCAGGTGATCCCATACGGTCAGGAACAGGCCGAAGTTGACGTCGCCGGCGGTGCCATAACGCATATGGTGGAAGCGGTGCAGCGGCGCCCAGGCCATCACCCGGCCCAGCACGCCGGGACGCATGTCCACGTTGGAGTGCTGCAGCAGCAGCTGGATGGCGATGGCGAACGCCAACACCGCCGCCACCGGCATCGGCAGGCCCAACAGCAGCAGTGGCAGCACACCGCCCACCGCTTCGGCGGCCTGGTGCAACGGGTGCTTCATCAGCCCGTTGAAGCCGTACATGCGGGTAACGCTGTGATGCACCGCGTGCAACCGCCACAGCCAGCCGATGCGATGACTGGCGTAGTGCACCAGGGTGATGCCAAGGTCGGCGCAGACGATAGCCAGCAGTACCTGCAGAACAAACGGCCACTGCACCGGCCACAGTTGCCACGGAATGAGCGCTGACAGCAGCGGCACCGCCGCGATCGACAGTAGATTCAGGCTCTCGTTGACCAGCGCATGCAGGGTGTCACGCAGGCTGTCGCCGTGGTCGTGGTTGAACGCGGGGTCGTACGGCCAGACGCGCTCGGCGGCGAACGAGACCGCGATGGCGACCGCCAGCAAGGCCAGCAGCCATAGCGGATCGCCGTGGAGGCGGCCGACCCAGACGACGGCGGCGGCAACGAAACCCAGCAGGAACAGCGGGGCATACAGGCGGAGCATCCAGTGCTTCATGGGCAACCCGGAAAGTGAGGGGCCTGCATGCTGGCGTGGCATGCGGGTTGGCAGCTTGAACAAACGGCGCAACCCGTGGGTCCGCCGCTGCTGGATGCCCATCGTGGTCGGCACCGCGTTTGCCACATCCACCCACGGCGCGGCTCTACAATGGCGCCCTCATCGCGCCCGGGACCGGCATGGATTCCTTCAACCTGATGCGTGCCTTCCGCCGCATTGTCGAACGCGGCGGGCTGGCCCGTGCCGCCGAAGACCTGGGCATGTCGCCCGCCGGGCTCAGCAAGCAGCTGCGCACGCTGGAAGCGCACCTGGGCGTGGTACTGCTGCAGCGGACCACGCGGCGCATGAGCCTGACCGAAACCGGCCACGCCTATTACCGCGAATGCTGCCGCCTGCTCGACGAACTGGAGGCGCTGGAACGCGGCATCGCTGAACAGCGCGGCGACGTGGCCGGGCGCCTGCGCGTCAATGCGCCGCAGTCGTTCGCGCTGAGCACGCTGTCACCGCTGCTGCCACGCTTTCTGCAGCAGCATCCGCAGCTGTCGCTGGACCTGGTGATGGAAGACCGCCTGCTCGATGCGGTCGGCGAAGGTTTCGATGTGTCGCTGCGGCTGCGTGCCGAGCTGGACGACTCGCGGCTGGTGGCGCGCCGGCTGGCCTCGCTGCAGCAGGTGCTGTGCGCGGCCCCGTCCTACCTTCAGCAGCATCCGGCACCGCAGGCGGTGGACGAGCTGCAGGCGCACAGCGTGCTGGCCTACAGCCTGTCCGACTCGCCCGGCAGTTGGCCGCTGCTCGGCCCCGACGGCCAGGTGACCATCACCCTGCCGGCGCGCGTCACCGTCAACAACAGCCTGCTGCTGCGCGACCTGCTGGTGGCCGGCATGGGCATCGGCGCCCTGCCCTCGTTCCTGGCGGCACCGGCACTGGCTCGTGGCGAACTGCAGCAGGTGCTGCCCGACCACCGCTATCCGCCGCGCTTCGTGCATGCGGTCTATCCCACGTCGCGCCACCTGCAGCCCAAGGTGCGCGCGTTCATCGATTTCCTGCACGCCGAGCTGCCCGGCTGCGCTGGCCTGGATTCGTAACCGTCAGCGAAAACTGAGCTGCCCGCGGCGTGCTGTTTCAGCCACGCCGCGCTGCCTAATCTGCCGCCTCCCCTCTCCCCGATGGCAGGCAGATGTCTCCCGTTCCTTCCCCCGCCACCGCCGCGCCGGTGGTCGATTTCTTCCACGACGTGGTCTGCGGCTGGTGCTTCGTGCTGGCCCCGCGCCTGCAGCAGGTCTCGGCCGAACTCGGCATCCAGGTGCGCCACCGCAGCTTCGTGCTGCAGGACTCGCGCGCGCAGATGATCGAGGTGTTCGGCTCGATGGAACGCGCCAAGGCGATCATCCTGCGCCACTGGACCGACTGCGCCGCGCACGAAGATACCGCGCGCATCGATATCGAAGGCATGCGCGCACAGGACTTCGAGTATCCGTCCGGCTGGCTCGGCGCACTGGCCTGCCAGGCCGCCGGCATGCTCGGTGGCAACGACGCCCATGGCGCGATGTTCGATGCCGTGCAATGGGCGCACCTGCACCAGCACCGCAACATCGGCGACGCCGAAGTACTGCTGGATATCGCCGAATCGCTGGGCCATCCACGTGGCGCCTTCGCTGACCACATGCGCAGCGACGCAGTGCGCCAGCGCGTGGAGGCCGATCGTGCCGAAGCCGCTGCCCTCGGCATCCGTTCCATTCCCACCGTGATCGGCGGCAACGGCCTGCGCCTGCAGACCCTGCCGCTGCCACACCTGCGCCAGGCCCTGGCGCACCTGGTCGCGGCCTGAGCCGCACCATCCCCCACCCTGCAAGGAGACTCCCCATGACCCCACGTACCCTGGCCACCGCGCTGGCCCTGCTGCTGGCCGGCACCACCGCTTCCACCACCGTGTCCGCGCACGAACGCGTTCCCTCCGGCCAGCAGGTCGGCACCAGCCCCTGGGGGCCGAAGGACGAGATCGGCCGCCTCAACCTGATCACCGAGGCCTCGCGTGCAGCGATCCTGTCGCGGGTCAGCGGCGGCAAGGCCTATGACCTGGCCACCGAATACTACGTCGGCATGCCCAGCTGGCAGGATGCCGGCGACCCGCACTACCAGTTCTGGATGACCCACACCCCGCGCGGCACGGTGATGGATGATCCGATGGGCGTGGGTGAAACCATGAACCTCACCCGCAGCTACACCGGCACCGCGTTCTCGATGTACAGCCACACCGGCACCCACATCGATGCGCTGAACCATTTCGGCATCCACGGAAAGATCTGGAACGGCTTCGAGGCCGACAAGCACCTCGGCGACCGTGGCTGGAACGTCACCGGCATCGAGAAATTCCCGCCGCTGATCGCGCGTGGCGTGCTGATCGACGTGGCCGGCGCCAAGGGAGTGGACATGCTGCCGGACAGCTACCGCGTCACCCGCCAGGACCTGAAGGATGCGCTGGCACGCCAGCAGGTGAAGCTGCAGCAGGGTGACGTGGTGCTGATCCGCACCGGCCGCATGCGCCTGTTCGAACAGCCGAAGGCGTACATGGCCAACCCGCCGGGAATGGGCCTGGACGCCGCGCGCTTCCTGGTCGAGGACAGCGGCGCGATGATCGTCGGCGCCGACAACCTCAGCTTCGAGACCTTCCCCTCGGAGGTGTCCGACGACTACGTGCCGCTGCACACCTACCTGCTGGCCCAGCAGGGTGCGCCGATCATCGAGCTGGTGGCGCTGGACGAACTGGCCCGCGACAAGGTCTACGAGTTCGCCTTCATCGGCGGCCCGCTGAAGATCCGCGGCGGCGATGCCGCGCCGCTGCGCCCGGTCGCGTTGCCGGTCCGCCCGTAACCGGGGCCTGTGGGTGCCGACCCTGGTCGGCACCGTTTTCCCATCCACGCATGGCGTGGATCTACCGAGGCTCTCTCCAGTAGATCCACGCCATGCGTGGATGCTTTCCCCCTTCAGCAACCTGAAACCCGACCCGCCAATTTCATTAGTAATTCTACTCACAAGGCGAGTAGCATGTCCGGTCTCAGCCCCTGATACCGGCCCGTCGATACTCGCGCCATGCCTGTCGTTTCCGCCCGTTCCTGCCGCTTCCAGCCCACCCGGCGCCTCCCTTGGAGGACCGGCTGATGGGCGCCGTCGTCGCCCTCGACCGGCTGCTGGACGGCCGCCAGCTGTGGCGCGGCCCAGCCCGCCAGGGACCGGCCAGCGACCACCTGGCCAGCGGCCACCCGGCACTGGATGCGCGCCTGCCCGGCGGTGGCTGGCCGGCCAGCGGGCTGTGCGAGGTGCTGCAGGCAGCGCCCGGCGTGGGCGAGCTGGCCCTGGTCTGGCCGGCGCTGGCGAAGCTGAGCCAGCGCGACCGCCCGATCGTGCTGGTCGCCCCGCCCTATCGCCCGCATGCCCCGGCCTGGGCCGCCGCCGGGCTGGACCTGGCCCAGCTGCAGATCATCCACGCCGCGCCGAAACAGGCGCTGTGGGCCACCGAACAATGCCTGCGCTCTGCGGCCTGCGCGGCGGTGCTGTGCTGGCCGCACCAGGCCGATGATCGCGCCCTGCGCCGGCTGCAGGTGGCTGCCGACAGCGGCCAGTGCCTGGGCTTCGTGTTCCGCGAGGCGCAGGCGGCGCGCAACCCCTCCCCGGCCAGCCTGCGCCTGCAGCTCGACCACGGCCAGGTACGGGTGCTGAAGTGCCGTGGCGGCCTGCCACCCGCGCAGCCGTTGCCGCTGGCCATCGCCCACTGAGGCCGCGCCATGCACTGGGCCTGCCTGTTGTTGCCGCAGCTGGCGCTGGACAGCGTGCTGCGCCTGCAACCGGATCCGCAGCGGCCACTGGTGTTGCTGCAGGGGCCGGCACAACGTCGCGTACTGCGTGCGGTCAGCCCGTCGGCACGCGCAGCGGGGCTGCGTCCAGGCATGCTGCTGTCGGCTGCGCAGGTACTGGTGCAGGACCTGCATCTGCACGATTACGATCCCACCGCCGAACAGCACACCCGGCAGCTGCTGGCCAGCTGGGCCTATGCCTACAGCTCGCAGGTCAGCCTCGATTTTCCACACGCGCTGGTCATGGAAATCGGTGCCAGCCGTGCCCTGTTCGGCGACTGGCTGACGATCGAGCAGCGGCTGCGCAACGAACTGCATGAGCTTGGTTTCCGCCATCGTCTGGTGGCCGCGCCCACCGCGCATGCCGCGCGCGTGCTGGCCAACGTCCACGACGGCCTCGGCATCGATGCGCAGCAGCTGCCAGCGGCACTGGCGCAGCTGCCATTGCCGCGCTGTGGCCTGCCCAGCGAAGCGGTGACCGTACTCGGCCGTTCCGGTCTTCGCACGCTGGGTGCGGTGCTCGAGCTGCCGCGCGACAGCCTGGCCCGGCGCTTCTCACCCGAGGTGCTGCAGCAACTGGATGCGCTG
This sequence comes from Nocardiopsis yanglingensis, assembly GCF_045809185.1. Taxonomy (NCBI): domain Bacteria; kingdom Bacillati; phylum Actinomycetota; class Actinomycetes; order Streptosporangiales; family Nocardiopsidaceae; genus Nocardiopsis; species Nocardiopsis yanglingensis. Next base: position 167,324 of record NZ_JBJNRH010000001.1, read on the forward strand.
CGCGGCCTGCCCACCGCGCCACTGCGCTACTACCAGCCACCGGACCGTTTCGATGCACGCATCGAATTCGAATACGAGATCGAATCCAGCCAGGCCCTGCTGTTCCCGCTGCGCCGCCTGCTGCTGGACCTGGCGGCCTTCCTGTGCTCGCGCGATGGCGGCGTACAGCGCTTCGACCTGCACTTCGAGCATGACCTGCTGCCGGCCAGCGTGCTGACCATCGGCCTGCTGGCACCCGAGCGCGATCCCGCGCTGCTGTTCGAGATCGCACGCAACCGCATGGAAGCGTTCGCCTTGCCCGCTGGCAGCCGCGCACTGCGCCTGCAGGCCGAACAGCTGCCACCGTTCGTGCCCGCCGCGCGTGACCTGTTCGACACCCGGCCGGCACAGGCGATGCCCTGGAACCAGCTGCGCGAGCGCCTGCGTGCGCGGCTCGGCGATGACGCCGTGCAACCGCTGGCCGTGCAGGCCGACCACCGCCCCGAGCGTGCCAGCGGCACCCAGCCTGCGGCCAAGCCTCCGTCGTACTGGCCGCTGCGCCCCGGCTGGCTGCTGGACACCCCGCAACCGCTGCGTGATCCACGGCTGCGCATCGTCACCGGACCGGAGCGGATCGAATCGGGCTGGTGGGACCAGGCCGACGCACGCCGCGACTACTACGTGGTGGAGACCGCACACGGCCAGCGCGGCTGGGCTTTCCGTGAGCGCAACAATCCGCAGGCGCCGTGGATGCTGCACGGCTGGTTCGGCTGAGCCGCCATGCACAGCGAACTGCCCGGCTACGCCGAACTGCACTGCCTGTCGGCCTTCAGTTTCCAGCGCGGTGCTTCGATCGCCGAGGAACTGTTCGCGCGCGCCGCCGGCCAGGGCTACCGCGCGTTGGCGATCACCGACGAATGCTCGCTGGCCGGCATCGTGCGCGCCTGGCAGGCGGCGAAGACGCATGGCGTGGCACTGATCGTCGGCGCCGAATTCCAGGTCGAGGACGGGCCGAAGCTGGCCCTGCTGTGCACCGACCAGGCCGCCTACGCCGGCTTATGCCAGTTGATAACCACCTGCCGGCGACGGGCCGCCAAGGGCGAGTACCGCTGCCTGCGCGAGGACCTGCTCGGCCTGCCCGACGGTCTGCTGTGCCTGTGGCTGGACCGGCAACCGGCTGCCACCGATCTGGAACTGCTGCGCACCGGCTTCGATGATCGGCTGTGGCTGGCGGTGGAGCTGCACCATGAGCATGACGACGCGCGTCGCCTGCAACAGCTGCAGGCCTTCGGCGAACGCCACCGCCTGCCGCTGGTCGCCAGTGGTGATGTGCACATGCACGTGCGCCGCCGCCGCGCCCTGCAGGACACCCTGACCGCGATCCGCCACCGTTGCAGCGTGGCCGAGGCCGGCTGGCGCCTGTTCCCCAACGGCGAGCGCCACCTGCGCCCGCGCACTGCGCTGGCCCAGCTGTATCCGCCCGCCCTGCTGGCCGAGACCCTGCGCATCGCCGAGCGCTGCCACTTCACCCTGGAGCAGCTGCAGTACACCTATCCACGTGAACTGGTACCGGAAGGCCACGACCCGGACAGCTGGCTGCGCGTGCTGGTCGAGCGCGGCATCCCGTGGCGCTGGAAAGGCGGCATCGAACCGGCACAGCGCAAACAGATCGAGCACGAACTAGCATTGATCCGGGAGAAGAACTACGCCTCGTACTTCCTTACCGTGCATGACATCGTGCGCTTCGCCCGCAGCCAGGACATCCTCTGCCAGGGCCGCGGCTCGGCGGCCAACTCGGCGGTGTGCTTCGTGCTGGGCGTGACCGAGATCGACCCGGCGCGCAGCAACCTGTTGTTCGAGCGTTTCATCTCCGCCGAACGCGATGAACCACCGGATATCGACATCGACTTCGAGCACGAGCGCCGCGAGGAAGTGCTGCAGTACGTGTTCAAGCGCTATGGGCGTGAACGTGCCGCATTGACGGCAGTGGCGATCAGCTACCGTGGCCGCAGCGCGATCCGCGACGTCGCCCGCGCGCTCGGCCTGCCGATGGACCAGGTCAACGAGCTGGGCGCGGCGATGGACCACTGGGGCGGCCACGTGCCGCTGCCCGAGACCCTGCGCGAGCGGGGTTTCGATCCGGAAACTCCGCTGATGCGCCGGCTGCTGTCACTGACCGCCGAGTTGATCGACTTCCCACGCCACCTGTCGCAGCACCCAGGCGGTTTCGTGATTTCCGAGCACCCGCTGTCGACCCTGGTACCGGTGGAAAACGCGGCGATGGCCGATCGCACCGTCATCCAATGGGACAAGGACGATCTGGATGCCACCGGCCTGATGAAGGTCGACTGCCTGGCACTGGGCATGCTCACCGCCATCCGCAAGTGCCTGGCAATGCTGCAGCAACATGGCCTACACGAAGGACGCATGGATACGATCCCCGACGGAGACACCCCCACCTACGACATGATCAGCGCCGCCGACACCATTGGCGTATTCCAGATCGAGTCGCGCGCACAGATGGCAATGCTGCCGCGCATGCAGCCGCGCAATTTCTACGATCTGGTGATCGAAGTGGCGATCGTGCGCCCCGGCCCGATCCAGGGCGACATGGTGCACCCCTACCTGGAGCGACGCCGGCTGCTGCGCGAACAGGGTCCAGAGGCGTTGGACAACCTGGAGGAGCCGCTGTACCCGCCGCAGCTGGAGCGCGTGTTCGCGCGCACCCTGGGCGTGCCGCTGTTCCAGGAACAGGTGATGCAGCTGGCGGTGGATGCGGCCGGTTACACCCCGGGCGAAGCCGATGCCCTGCGCCGCTCGATGGCCGCATGGAAACGTCGTGGTGGGCTGGAACCTCATCGCGAAAAGCTGCTGTCCGGCATGCTGAAGAATGGCTTCAGCCGCGAATACGGCGAGCACCTGTTCGAGCAGATCAAGGGCTTCGGCGATTACGGTTTCCCGGAAAGCCACGCCGCCAGCTTCGCCCTGCTGACCTATGCCAGCTGCTGGCTGAAGTGCCATCATCCCGCCGCGTTCACCGCCAGCCTGATCAACAGCCAGCCGCTGGGCTTCTACAGCCCCGACCAGCTGCTGCAGGATGCGCGCCGGCATGGCATCGGCGTGTTGCCGGTGGACGTGCGCCACAGCGACTGGGATTGCGCCCTGGATTTCAGCAAGGGCGCGGCGGCGATCCGGCTCGGCCTGCGCCTGGTCGATGGCTGCAACGAACCCGCCGTGCAGGCCATCATGCGCGAACGTGCCCGGCGCCCGTTCGACGATGTGGGTGACCTGTGCCAGCGCACCGCCCTGGACCGCCGCCAGCAGGGCCTGCTGGCCGATGCCGGGGCACTGCGTGGGCTCAGTGGCCATCGCCATCGTGCACGCTGGGATATCTCCGGCGTGGAAAACCGGCTGCCGCTGTTCGACCAGGCCCGCGCCACCGCCGAAGCCCGCGTGCCGCTGCCCCTGCCCAGTGCCTGGGAAGACATGCAGGCCGATTACCGCAGCACCGGCACCACGCTGGGCCGCCATCCGATCTCGTTCCTGCGCGCACAGCTGCGCAGCCGCGGCTGCCTGGATGCCGCACAGCTGGCGGGCCACGGCTATGGCCGGCGCGTGCGTATCGCCGGCCTGGTGCGCATGCGCCAGCGCCCACAGACCGCCAGCGGCGTCACCTTCCTCACCCTTGAAGACGAGACCGGCATGGTCAACGCCGTGGTCTGGCGGCACCTGGCCGACCGCCAGCACCGCGTACTGGTCGACACCCAGCTGATGCAGATCGACGGCCGCCTGGAACGCGTTGATGGCGTGCAGCATGTCATCGTGCAGCGCATGCACTGCCTGGATGAACTGCTGCAGGGACTGCGCAGCCACAGCCGCGATTTCCATTGACGATACACAACGTCACACAACGAACTGGCCATTGCCGGTCCGCATCCGCTATCGTCGGCACATCCAAGGAAGGACGACGCCATGCCCCGCGCACTGCTGCTGACCACGCTGGTGGTCTCGACCCTCGCCCTGCTTGTTTCCGGCTGGACCGCCTGGAACCTGCATCGCAGCCAATCACCACAGCGCATCATCGAAGCACGCGGGCTGGTCATCCACGATGCAAGCGGCCAGCCGCGGGTGATCCTCGGCGCACCGGTTCCCGATCCGCTCAGCCAGGGCCGTGCCCAGGGGCCGCGCGCCACCGCCTTGTCCGGTCTGATCCTGCTCGGCCCCGACGGCTCTGAACGCGGCGGCTACGGCACCAGCGACCGCGGCGGCGAAGCCCTGCTGACCCTGGACGATGCCACCGGCACCACCGAAGTATTCAAGGTCGTCGCCAACCCGGACCGCGGCGCCAGCCTGATGGTCAAGCACCAGAACAACACCGGCGCCATGCTCACCTCCTGGCAGGGCAAGCCGGAGTTGATGTTCGTCGATGACAGCGGCCAGTCTTACTACGTGCGCCCCGGCGCCAACGCCGCACCCTGATCTGCTTGTGTAGTGTCGAGCCATGCTCGACTGCTTCTACACAACAGCAGCCGAGCATGGCTCGGCTCTACAAAAGCGAAGCAAAGTCGAGCATGGCGCGACGCTACAGACCGCACACCGCCGCCAGATCATCGGCCAGCTGCCGCAGCTGCACTCCCCCCAGTGCCGCGCAGGTGATGCGCAGGCCATGCCCCGGCGCCGCCACCGCGAACACTTCGCCTGCGCGCACATGCCATCCACGCGAAGCCAGTGCCAGCACCTGTGGATGGCTGTCGGTTGGCAACGGCAGCCACAGGTTCAATCCTTCCATCGGCTGCGGTGTCGGCACGCCCCGCGCACGCAGCAGTTCCTGCAGCGACCGCAGCCGCTGCTGATAGCGCTCCCCCGCCGAGGCGATCTTCGCCCGCTGCGTCGCCGACGCCAGCACCGAAGTCGCCGCATCCTGCAGCAGATGGCTGACCCAGCCGGTGCCTGACGCCAACCGCAACCGCAACCGCGATGCGGTCTCCTCATCGCAGGCCAGCCAGGCCAGCCGCAGGTCGGGACCGAGTGGCTTGGACAACGAACGCAGCACGGCCCAGCGACGACCATCCAGCGGCAGCGCCGAGTGATAGGCCTGCTGCGAAAGCAGCGCGTAGTGATCGTCGATCAGCACCGCCACCTGCGGGTAGGCCGCCAACAGCTGCCGCAACGCCCGCGCCCGCTTCGCATCCAGGCTGGCCCCGGTCGGGTTGTGTGCGCGCGGCGTCAGCAGCACCGCGCGTGCGCCGGCCTCCAGTGCCGCACGCAGCGAATCGACCTGCATGCCATGCGCGTCCACCGCCACCGGCAACGGCGCGTGGCCCACCGCATTGAGCACGTTGAGGCTGCCGAGGAAGCACGGATCCTCGACCGCGATGCGATCCCCCGGCAGCAGCCACGCCGCCAGCAGGCGTTCGATGCCATCGACCGCGCCATGAGTCAGCTCCAGGGCGTACCCCTCGGGGCAGTCCGCATCCAGCGAGGCGCGTGCCAGCGCCTGCAACCTCGGGTCGACCGTGCCCACGCCATACAGCCGTGGCGCCGCCGGGGCCAGGCGCAGGTTCGGCAGCAGGCGCGGGTCCGGGTTGCCACCGGCCAGGTCCTGCAGCGCCAGCCCGGGCATACTGCCCTCGCGCGCCAGCGTCGGCGGCAATCCGCGCACCACCGTGCCACGACGGCCCGCCGTGCTGGCCAGGCCCGCCGCATCCAATCGCTTGTACGCAGCGGCCACCGTATTGCGGTTCACGCCCAGCTGCTCGGCCAGCTCACGCACTGGCGGCAGCACGCTGCCGGCCGGCAGACGGCCCTTGCCGATGCCATCGCGGATGCTGTCGAAGATCGACTCGGCGCTATGCCCGGTGATTTTCATTTTGTCCTATGCCAAAATATCTCTTGTCCTGTGCCAGTGTATCCCACCCTGGCCACCCTGCATTGGAGGTGCCCACATGCCCCTTGCCGCTGCCGACTGGCCCGTTGCCCAGTCCATTGAACAGATCGCCGCCAACCTGGTCACGGTGCGCCAACGCATCGCCGATGCCTGCGCGCGGGTCGGCCGGGACCCGGCCAGCGTGCGCCTGCTGCCGGTCAGCAAGACCGTCGATGACGCCCGCATCCGCATGGCGGTGGCCGCAGGCTGCCACGAACTGGGCGAGAACAAGGTGCAGGAGGCGCAGCGCAAGGCCGAAACAATGGCCGACCTGGGCGTGCACTGGTCGGTGATCGGCCATCTGCAGACCAACAAGGCGCGCTACGTGGCGCGCTTTGCCAGCGAGTTCCAGGCACTGGACAGCCTGCGCGTGGCCGAGGCCCTGCAGCAGCGCCTGCAGCTGGAAGACCGCACGCTGGATGTATTCGTGCAGGTCAACACCTCGGCCGAACCGAGCAAGTACGGCCTGGAACCCGACGCGGTCGAGGCCTTCGTGCAGCAGCTTCCTGCATTCGATCGCCTGCGCGTGCGCGGCCTGATGACCTTGGCCGTTTTCACCCCGGAGGTGGAACGCGTGCGCGCCTGCTTCGTGCGCCTGCGTGAACTGCGCGACCAGCTGCAACGCACCGCTCCGCCCGGCCTGGACCTGTCGCAGCTGTCGATGGGCATGTCCGGTGATTTCGAAGTGGCCATCGAGGAAGGTGCAACCGTAGTCCGCGTCGGCCAGGCCATTTTCGGCGCCCGCGCCACACCGGACAGCTTCTACTGGCCGAACAGCGGAGCCCCGGCATGAAGCACGCGGTTGTGCTGCAACACGTTGCCTTTGAAGACCTCGGCACCCTGCAACCGTTGCTGCTGGCCCAGGGCTGGCAGCTGCAGGTGCTGCAGGCCGGTATCGACGCGCTGGACTCCGCCGAAACAGCCGACCTGCTGGTGGTGCTGGGCGGCCCGATCAGTGTCAATGACACAGCGACCTATCCCTTCGTCACCGACAGCATCGCCCTGCTGCAGCGCCGGCTGCAACAACAGCGGCCGACCCTGGGCATCTGCCTGGGTGCACAGCTGATGGCGCGTGCACTGGGTGCCAGCGTTGCTCCCAGTGGCGGCAAGGAAATCGGCTTTGCGCCACTGCTGCTGACCGATGAAGGCCAGCGCTCGCCGCTGCAGGCCTTGCAGGGCATCCCGGTACTGCACTGGCATGGTGAAGCCTTCGAGCTTCCGGCCGGCGCACGCCGCCTGGCCAGTACGCCGGCCTGCCGTCACCAGGCGTTCGCCATCGGCAGCCACGCACTGGCCCTGCAATGCCATCCGGAACTGGACGCCCGCCAGTTTGAGCGCTGGCTGATCGGCCACACGCTGGAGCTGGCCCAGGCCGGCATCGATCCCAACGACCTGCGCGCGCAGGCGCGTCGCTATGGCGCGCCACTGGCCGCAGCCGCCACCGCGATGTTCGACCATTGGCTGCAGGACCTGCCGGAGACACCGCAATGAACTACCGACTGCAGATCCACCGTGATGGCGCCCACTGGGGCCACTTCGACTGCAGCGGCCCCGATGCCCTGCAGCGCATGGACGCCATTGCCGCACAGCTGCCTGCCGATCAGGGCTTCCAGTTGAAACGGCAGAAAGGCATCGGCGAAGAGCGCATCCTGTCCAGCAATGCCGATGGCCTGCGCGTACTGGCTTCGAAGATCCAGTACCGCGACACCTGACGATCGTCACGGTAGTGCCGGCCGCTGGCCGGTACCCGACGGGAGAACAGGTTTGCCGGCCAGCGGCCGGCACTACCCCGGCTGTTCGGCCGCGTGCGAAGCTTCACCGATGTTGACCCTGCAACGCGGCAGCCACCACGGACTGCTCATCGCCCCGCGCTGGCCCTCCACCCGCATCCAACTGGAAGAAGAGGTACTGCAATGCCTGCTCGACGCGCAGGCTCTGCTGCCTACCGGGCTGCGCCTGCTGCTCACTCGTGGCTTCGAACCCAGCCACAGCCGTCTCGGTGGCTTCCGCCGCGTGGTGCGACGGATCGGCATTGCCGTGTTCCGCACCTGCTACCCGCAGCGCCGCGATGAAATCGACGCCATCTTCGGCGCCAACGGCCACGACATCGATGGCCGTCATGTCGATGTCTCACTGGTACTCCACGGCAAGCGGCTGCGCTTGCTGCCCCTGGGCGTATTCACCCCACCGCGCTGGCAGCACCGCCGCGTCGCCCGGTATGCCGAGCTGGTCGCACGAGCGAAGCGCAGCCTGCAGGACTGCGGCTTCGAGCTGCATCACAACCCCACCGAAGCGCTGCAGATCCACTGCGATTACCCACCACGGTGATCCCCGCGGCTGGTTGTGCAGCGTTCGCCGCCCGCCTCGTTGATGCAAATGATTCTCTTTTGCTGTAAGGTGCAGCCGCTGCCCTTGCCGCCGCGGGCTGTTCCCTTTCCCAGTTGTCGCCCGCCCCGTGTCCACGCCTGTCGAACCGACGGATGTCGCGCAGCTGTGTGCGGCCCATTACCGGCCGCTGCACGCCCATGTCCGCCGCAAACTCCCGCAACGCAGCGACGCCGATGACGTCGTCCAGGAAACCTGGCTGCGTGTCGTCAAAGTCGCCACCAGCGGCCTGCTGAGCAATGGCCGCGCGTATCTGTACCGCGTTGCCCACAACCTGATCGCCGATCACTTCCGGCAACGTCAGCGCCGTCGTGAGGAAGCGCTGGATGAGGCGCAGCTGCACGCTCTCGTCGATCCTGCACCGCTGCCGGAGCAGCGCCTGCTCGACGCCGAACAGCTGCGCCATCTCGATGCGATCATCGCCGCGCTGCCACCGCGCTCGCGCCAGGTGTTCCTGCTGGCGCGTGTGGAACAGATGGCCTTGGCCGAGATCGGCCGCCAGCTGGGCATCAGCCGACAGACCGCGCACGGCCATCTGCTGCGCGCCCTGGTCGCCCTGCAGCAGGTGCCGGGTGCATGAGCCAGGACGCGATCGCACGCGAAGCCGCCCGCTGGTGGCTGGATGGACACGATGGCACCCGCGACGAGAACGCGTTCGACCAGTGGTGCCAGGCCGATCCGCGCCATGTTGCGCAATACCAGCATCTGCAGCAGCTGTGGCAGGCCGGTGCAACCTTGCCCAGCCTGCAACGGCAACAGCAACGGCGGCAGCGACGGCGCCTGGGCGAGGCCGGCATTGCGGTACTGCTGCTGTGCGCACTAGGCCTGTACAGCCGCACCGCTTCGCCACCCGCCGCGCAGGTACTGCGCACTGCCGCCGGTGAGATCCGTGACGAAGCCCTGCCCGATGGTTCGCATGTCCTGCTGTCACCAGGCAGCGAAGTACATGTGCGCGTCGATGCACAGCGCCGCCAGTTGCAGCTGCAGCGGGGGCAAGCCTGGTTCAAGGTCGCCGCGGATGCCGGCCGGCCATTCCAGGTACACACCCCACAGGGCACGGTCACTGCGCTGGGAACCGCGTTTGATCTGGCCGTACAGGGCGACAACAGCGTGGTCACGGTCACCGAGCACAGCGTCCGCGTAGAGAGCGGTACCGCCAGCGTGCAGGCCAGCGAGGGGCAGCAGATACGCTTCAACGGACAAGCGACTGCTGCAGCACATCCCGCAGACGGCGGCACCCTGGCGTGGCGCGAACGGCGCCTGCACTGGGTTTCGGCCCCGCTGGCCGACGTCACCCAGGGGCTGGACCGTTGGCATGGCGGACATACCTGGATCGTCGGTGCACGGCTTCGCCAATGGCCGGTCACCCTGCTGGGCAATGCAGATGGTGCCGCCAGCAACCGCGACCAGCTCGCCGCGCAGCTGCATGTGCGTGTGCTGCGTATCGGCGCGGGCATGCAGGTGTGGTTGCCGCCGCGCGAGGAGCAGCGCGATGCACCCTGACATTGGGCGCACCACTGCGTCTACCCAGGATGACGACGCTCTGCGTCAGCCCCTGGAGCCCCCGATGCTGTGCCCCCGCCCCCTTGTCCTCGCCCTGTCGCTGGCCTGCGCCAGCACCGTTCCACTGCTGCCAAACAGCGCCCACGCGCAGGCCGCCACTCGAAGCTACGATCTGCCCGCCCAGCCACTGGCCGCCGCCCTGGACGCCTACAGCCGGCTGACCGGTGTCGATCTGGTGATCGGCGCGGCGCTGCCTGCCGGTCATTCGGCGCCTGCTCTGCGCGGTGACTTCGACGATGCGCAGGCCCTGACGCGCCTGCTGGCGGGCAGCGGCCTGCGCCCGCGCTTCGTGGATGCGCGTCGTGCCGCCCTGGAACCGGCGCCGGCCGAACGCGCCGATGGCAGCCGCCGCACCGGCCCGCTGCGGGTGCAGGGCACTACCGCGCACGGCCAGGCACCGGGTGCCGGTGCCAGCCAATACGTACCGGCCACCCGCGATGGCTTTGCGCCCTCGGTCGGCAGCGAGCGCGTGGCGATGGCCGAACGCCAGGAAGGCAACAGCCTGCTGCGCTCGATGCCCGGCACCCACAGCTTCCATTCGCGCAGCCAGCCGGGCCTGCAGGTCAACATCCGCGGCATGACCGGTGCCGGCCGGGTCAACACCATGATCGATGGTGTCACCCAGACCTTCCGCAACAATGCCGGGCATGGCTCGGGCGGCCCGTTCGCCTATGTCGACCCCTTCCTGCTGGCAGGCGTGGACGTGCAGCGCGGTGCGGTTGCCGGCGGCGATGGCGCCGGTACGCTGGCCGGCAGTGCCAACTTCCGTACGCTGGATATCGACGACCTGCTCGGTGAGGGGCGCGACTGGGGCCTGCGAGCTGGCTATCGCCACGGCAACAACGGCTACGGCAGCGGCCGTACCTTCGCCGGTGCCTGGCGCCACAGCGAAGAGGGTGGCGACCGCCAGTTCGGCCTGCTGGCCGCCGCCAGCAGCAGCCGCAGCAGCGAATACGCGACGGCACGCGGGCAGAAGAACAGTGCCGACCCCGGCAGCCAGCAGCCCAGCAGCTGGCTGTTGAAAGCGCGCCTGCAGCCCAGCGACCAGCATCGGCTGGACCTGAGCCACATGCGTTACGAAAACGACTTCTACCACAACTACCCGTGGCAGATTTCCGCGCGCAACCAGCGCGTCAGTTACCACTACACGCCCTACTCGCCGTGGATCGACCTGCGTGCGACCTTCGCCAGCAACAAGACCCGGCTGTTCTACCCGCCGGTGGAGGACTCCAGCTACATCGGTCGCCGCACCCACAGCAGCCTGAGCAGCTGGACCGTGGACAACACCAGCCGCTTCGACATCGGTGCACTGCAGGCGCGCTGGAACACCGGCATCAAGCACCAATCGGACATCTATGTGGCCGATACGCCCACCCTGCGCGGTGCCAACCCGCAGGGCCGCAGCCAGCTGGACAGCGTGTTCAGCACGCTGGAGCTGCAGTACGACATCTACGCCCTCACCGCAGGACTGCGCCAGGACCGCTTCGGCATCCGTGGCCACATCCCGGTGTGCTCGGATGTGCCCGGCCAGTGCGCGCAGATCAATGGCGGCGACATCGACGTGCGCCGCACCGAACGCGCACTCAGCCCGAGCCTGGCGGTTTCACTGCAGGCCACCGACTGGCTGCAGCTGTTCGCCGAGGTCTCGCGCACGTCGCGGCCGCCGCGCGTGCAGGAGATGTTCTTCGAGAAGATCCCGCTGGAGGACGCCAGCGTCGCCGACGGCATCGGCGCCAATCCGTTCCTGCGTCGCGAACGCTCGCGCAACCTGCAGTTCGGCGCCAACCTCAGCACCGATTCGCTGCTGGTTGACGGTGACCTGGCACAGCTGCGCATCACCCGTTTCGACAACCGCATCCGCGACTACATCAAGCCGCAGTACCTGCTGATCGTGCACCCGCCGGAAGTAGAGCCGTTCGTGGTACCGATCGACAGCGACCCGCAGCTCAATGCCTGGACCGATGTGCTGGATGCCGACGATTTCAGTGCCACCACGCGCTGGATGAATCACCCCGGCGTGGTGCGCATGCATGGCATCGAGCTGGAGGCGCACTACGCCAGCGAGCACTACCACGCCACACTGAGCTGGACCCGCTCGCGCACCAGTGCGCCGGCCATCGAGTTCGTCAACCTGGAAGACATCACCGCCCTGCCCGACCGCTACTGGACGCTGGACGTGGGCGGCCGCTGGTGGCAGCAGCGCGTGCAGGCCGGCCTGCGCGCCGAGTACTCCGGCCCGACCGAGGAAGGCTACGACTTCTTCCAGACCCGCAAGACCGGCGGCACCGGCGTGCTGCTGGACTTCTACGCCAGCTTCAAGCCGCAGGCCAATACAACCCTGTGGCTGAACATCGAAAACCTGCAGAACAAGGCCTATGACAACAATGCCTCGATCGACAGCATCTTCAGCCCGATCCTGGACCGCGGCAACGGCCGTGGCCGTACCGTCTCGATGGGCGTCAATGTGGCGTTCTAGCCGTCGCTGGCTGCAGCTGTGCCTGCTGGCCCTGGCGGGAGCGGCCAGCGCGCAGCCGATGCCTGGCACGGTGATCGACTTGGATACCGGCCAGCGCCTGGACGAAGCCGCATTCGTGACGCGTGCGGCGGATGCCCAGCGGCTGCTGCTGGGTGAACGCCATGACCTCGCCGGAGACCACGCCGCCCAGCGCTGGCTGCTGCAGGCCCTGCAGCGGCAGCGCCCGCAGGGTTCACTGGTGCTGGAAATGATCGCCAGTGAGCGCCAGCCACGCCTGCAGCGGGTGCAGCGCTGGCTGGCCAAGGGCAACCAGGCCGAAGGTGCACGCCTGCAGGAACTGCTGGACTGGGATACGCGCTGGCCGTGGGCCGCGTATGGCGGGCTGGTACGGGATGCTGCCGATGCAGGCACGCCGCTGTTCGGCGGCAACCTGTCGCGTGCCGAGGTCAACGCGCTGCTCGCCTCCAGCGAGGCGGTGCGTTTCCCGGTGGCCGCTGCCCGCCAGCGCCTGTCGGCGGTGGTGCTGGCCCAGCACACAGACGCGGCACCGTTGCTGGAAGGGATGCTGGCCGTGCAGCAGGCCCGCGACACGCGCATGGCGCAGGTGCTGTTTGATGCGCCCGCGCCGGCGCTGCTGGTCGCGGGTCGCTGGCATGTACTGCGCGGCACCGGGGTGCCGGGGTACCTGTCACCGGGTACGCCTGCGCTGGTGATCGCATTGGCCTCGCCGGGTGAAACCGTCGATGCGGCGGATGCCGATCTGCTGTGGGTGCCGGGCGATGAGTGAGCGCGGCCAACACTGGCAGGCCATCGCGATCACCATCGGCCTTCATCTGCTGCCCTTGCTGCTGCTGGTGCATTGGGTCGCGACGCCACCCATGCTGCCGCCACCGGAACAGGACGTGCGCATCAGCCTGCGCCTGCTGGCACCGGCCACGCCGCCGCAGCCGGTCGAGGAGCGCCAGGCCGATACCCCCAGCCAGGCGCAGCAGGCGCGTGCGTCGCAGCCGACAAAGTCGCCCCCGCCACCGAAACCCACCGCCGCGCGCGAGGGCGAGTTGGCCGCCAGCGAAACGAGCGGGACGGGTCGAAAGCCGCTGCCGGTCGCCCCGCCTGCGGCCGCGACCGATGCAAGTCCCGCACCGGCATCGATCACGGCCGCGCCGCCCGCTCCGGACGCGCCACCGGCAGACTTCCAGGCCGGCGCCGCCAGCGACCAGTGGGAAGCCCGCCTGATGGCGCGGCTGGAGCGCTATCGCTACTACCCTGCCGCCGCGCGCTCGCGCCGGCAGCAGGGCACCGCCTGGGTCAGGGCCAGCATCGACCGCGAGGGCCGCCTGCTGGCCCTGCGGCTGGAGCAGTCCAGTGGCCAGCCGATGCTGAATGACGCAGCGCTGCAGACCTTCCGTCGTGCACAGCCGCTGCCGCCCATTCCCGTGGAAATGAAGGCACCGCAGGAGCTGGTGGTACCGGTGGAGTACTACCTGCGCTAGGCGGCATAGGCCTCCGCCTCGATCTCGAACAGCATGCCGTCCAGCGCCAGCCGCGGCACGGGAATCAGGGTGCAGGTCGGCGCCGCGCGGTTCGGCCAGCGCCGCCGCACCTGATGGGCGATGATGCCCAGCCGGTCCTCGTCGTGGTCGACCACCAGGATACGCAACCGTGCGACATCGGCCAGGCTGGCCTGCGCCGAACGCAATGCAATCTGCAGGTTGTCCAGTGCCTGCCCGACCTGTTCCTCGAAACCGGGGGAGAGATGGCCATCGGCATCCTCTCCGCCCTGCCCGGCGATATGGATCACCCGCGCCGGCAACCGCACCACGGCCACGTGTGAGTACCCGTTGCCGGAAGGGTCGTAGAGACCGGGAGGATTGAAAAGTTCCAGCAGGCCATGGCTGAGGTCCGGGGTGGTCAGCAGGTTCATGCCGCATGCCTCGTGGGGGATACGAGGCAGTCTGCGACCTCAACTTCGGTTGAGGTCAAATGGAACTGGCGCAACAGAGTGGTCTGCCACGCGTAACGATCACGCCCGCTTGTAGAGCCGAGCCCATGCTCGGCTACCGTTCGCGTGGAGCAGCCGAGCATGGGCTCGGCTCTACAGATTCAAGGTCACGTCCACGCCGGGTCTGCGGTGAAATCGATGGTCAACCAGAATGTGCTGGCGCGCGCGTCCAGCCGCACCGCGATCTCATCGCGCATCGCATCGACTTCGCCCACCGACCCCATCGGCGTGGTCGGGTCAGCCAACACGTGGATCTCGATGAAGCGCATCCGCCCCATCTTCGCCACGTGGCTGGTGAAACCGGCATAGCCGCGCTCGGTCACGAACGCCTGCATCACCTGCTGCACGCGCCGGTCCAGATCATCCGGTGCCACCTGCAGCACTTCCCGCATGGCCTTCCACGCGCTGCGCGCCGGCACCGGCAAGACCGCCAGGCTGATCAACGCCAGCACGATTGAATCCAGGTACGGCACCCAGTGGTGCCACTCACCGCCGTGCAGGATCAGCGCCAGCACGAAGGCCAGCACCACCGCCAGGCTCATCAATCCGCCCAGCAGCCAGCCGCGCACGTCCAGCCACAACAGAGCAGAGCGCAGGTGCCGCGCACGCTGCGCGACGAATGCCGCCATCGCCAGGTTGCTGGCACTCAGCAGTGCCGCCCACCACAGCGCGGGCCCGAACTTCACTTCGTGCCCGCCCGTCGTCAAACCAATTACCGCGTTGGCCAGCGCATACACGCAGGCCAGCGACAGGATCACACCGCCCAGTGCCTCGACCATCGGCTCCAGGTGCCAGTAGCCATACTGGAAGCGCGGGCTCTGCTCCCGCGCCACCAGCCGCAGCACCGACAACGACACCAGGGTCAGGGCGACGTCGACCAGGCTGTACACGCCGTCGAACAGGATGGCCTGCGATCCCACCAGCAGGCCACCGATGAAGCCGACCGCGCTCACCGCCAGGGTGACCCCGATCGAGAACTTCAGGATGCGTTGCTCGCGCGCGGTATCCATCGTTCGCCGAAGGGCCGACCATTGCGGGTCAGGCCTTCAGCACCTCCACCTTGTATGACACCGCATCCCCCTCCTGCTCGATGATGAGCCCATGCACGTCCGATTCGAAGCCCGGGAAACGGGCGTTCTGCTCGCGGGCGATGCGCAGCGACTGGATGATCGGCTCGTCGCTGTCGCCGAAGCGCTCGCCCGGCATGATGGTCGGGATGCCGGGCGGGTACGGCACCAGCATGGTCGCCGCAATGCGGCCACTGATCTGCTCGATGTCGACCCGTTCGATCTCGCCCTTGACCAGGTGGTTGTAGGCATCGGCCGGGGTCATCACCGGCGTCGGCAGATCCACGTACATTTCGCGCATCACCTTGGCCACGGCGAATTCCTGGTTGAACGCATGCAGCGCGTCGCACAGGTCACGCAGGCCCCAGCCGGCGTAGGCATTCGGATAGTCGGCGGCCAGCGTCGGCAGTGCCTGGCTCAGCGGCGCGTTGCGGTCGTAGAGTTCCTTGAAGGCCATCAGTTCGGTGACCAGCGTGCTCCACTTGCCCTTGGTGATGCCCATCGAGAACAGGAACAGCACCGAGTACAGGTTGGTCTTCTCCACGGTGATGCCGCGGCCCCACAGGAACTTGCTCAGCACTGCCGCCGGGATGCCCAGCTTGCCCATGCTGCCGTCCATCGCCAGGCCCGGCGTCAGCAGGGTCACCTTGATCGGGTCGATCAGCACATAGTCGTCGACCAGGTTCTCGAAGCCATGCCAGTGCGCATCCGGCTGCAGATACCACTCCTCGCGCTTGGCCACCAGCGGCGCCGGCGTATCGCCCTTGTCCAGGCTGCGCTCGACCTGGGTCGGCTGCCACACGCTGAACCACCAGTCATCGCGGCCGAGATCATCGCGGACATGCAGCATCGCGCGGCGGAAGGCGATGGCCTCGTCGTGCATTTCCTGCACCAGCGAACGGCCCGCATCGCCTTCCATCATCTTCGAGGCCACGTCACAGGCCGCGATCACCCCGTAATGCGGGCTGGTCGAGGTGTGCATCATGAACGACTCGTTGAAGCGTTCGGCATCCAGGTTGCGCTGCGCCGAATTGCGCACGTGGATCATCGACGCCTGCGAGAACGCCGCCAACAGCTTGTGGGTGGAATGCGTGGTGAAGATGATCGCATCCTGCTCACGCGGCTTGCCCTTGGCCATGCCGTAGTGGTTCTCGTAGAACGGGTGGAACGCGGCGTAGGCGTACCAGGCTTCGTCGAAGTGCAGGAAGTCGACCGCGCTGCCGATCTCGTCGGCGATCTTCTCGGCGTTGTAGCACAGGCCGTCGTAGGTCGAGTTGGTGACCACCGCGATGCGCGGCTTTGAGCCGGCCTTGTAGGCCTGGCTGGCCAGCGGGTTGGCAGCGATGCGCTGCTGCAGCGACTCCGGCGTGAACTGGTCCAGGCTGATCGGGCCGATGATGCCGTGCGCGTTGCGGCTGGGGGTGAAGTACACCGGCACTGCACCGGTCATGATCAGCGCGTGCAGCAGCGACTTGTGGCAGTTGCGATCGACGAACACCACGTCACCGCGCGCCACCGTGCCATGCCAGACGATCTTGTTGGCGGTGGAGGTGCCATTGGTGACAAAGAACGTATGGTCGGCACCGAAGTTGCGTGCGGCCTCGTTCTCGGCATCCTTGATCGGGCCGGTGTGGTCAAGCAGCGAGCCCAGCTCCGGCACCGAGATCGACAGATCGCTGCGCAGGGTGTTCTCGCCGTAGAACTGATGGAATGCACGACCGACCGGCGACTTGGTGAACGCCACGCCGCCGGCATGGCCCGGCGTGTGCCAGGAGTAGTTCGACTCGGCCGCATGATGGATCAGCGCCTTGAAGAACGGCGGCAGCAGGTTCTTCATGTAGTCTTCGGCCGCGCGCATCACCTGCCGCGAGATGAAGCTCTTGGTGTCTTCAAACAGGAAGATGAAGCCGTGGATGTACTTGAGCAGCTTGCTCGGCACCTTTTCGATGGTGCGGCGCTCGCCGTACAGGAACACCGGCAGATTGGCGCGGCGAGCACTCTGCTCGCGCAGGAAGGCAGTCAGGCGCTGGAACTCGCCATCCACCTCTTCACTGCCATCAATCGAGATCAGCACTGCCGAGGCCGCCACGTAGGTGCGGGCACCAGCACGGGCATCATCCAGGTTCAGGCCGCACAGCACGCGCTGGTCGTTGCTGCGCAGCTCTTCCACCAGGGCGCGGATCAGGATGCCGCCGATGCGCGGCGACTCGTAGTCGTTGTCGATGACAATGACCGGATAGTCCAGGGACTTGAAGTACACGTTGATTCTCCTTGTCGAACTCAGGAACGCTGGGCGCCGGCGCTGATCGCCGAGGCCTCGCGGGCGCGCTGCCGCTGCTGGCGGCGCTCCTCGCTGAAGAAGGGATAGAACACGGTGATGAACAGCACGAACAGGAAGGCGTACTGCACGATGGTTCCCGACGAGCCGTAGATCGCCCACAGGCAGTACACGACGGTCAGGCTGGTGAGCGTCCAGAACGCACCGGTGTGAACCAGGGTGTGCGAACGCTCGACCACGAAGTAGCAGGCCACGCACGAATAGATGTAGGGCAGCAGGGTCAGCACCACCGCCGCCGACGTGATGACGTCGAACTGTGCCGACGCGGTTTCCGAGGTAGAGGTGACCAGCACCGCCAGGGTCATCAGCACCGCTACGATCAGCACGCCCTTGACCGGCACGTCATCCTTGTTGGTCTTGCTGAAGATGCTCGGGAACAGGCCGTCATCGGAGGCCGCCTTGGCACTCTGCGCGGTCAGCAGGATCCAGCCGCCCAGCGAACCGGCTGCGCCGATGAAGGCGCACAGGCTGACCAGCGCACCGCCCCAACCGCCCACCGCCTTGGCCGCGGCCAGCGCGAACGGCGCATCGGAGGTCTGCAGCTCGCCATTGGGCACCATGCCCATGATCACCGAGGAGCTGGCGATGTAGGCGATGGCGGCCAGGAACACACCGGCCAGGGTGGCGCGGGCCACGTTCTTTTCCGGATTCTCCACCACGCCGGCAGTGACCGAAGCGGATTCGACGCCGATGAAGGCCCATAGGGTCAGTGCCGCGGCACTGGAGATCGCGCCGAAGTTGGATTCACCGGACACGTTGTAGGCGCCCTTGAAGATGTCGGCATCGAAGAAGAACCAGCCGAAGATCGCGATGCCCAGGATCGGCACCAGCGCGAAGCTGGTGGTGACCGTCTGCACGCGGCTGACGAAGGCCGGCCCGATCATGTTGGCGAAGCTCAGCGCCCACACCAGCACCAGCACCGCGATGCAGCGCACCAGCGGCTCGGACAGGATCGGGAAGAAGTAGCTGAAGTAGCCCACCGCCGCGATCGGGATGGCGACGTTGCCGATCCAGTTGGCGAACCAGTAGATGGTATTGGTCTGGAAGCCCATGTAGGGCCCGAACCAGTCACGTGCATAGGCATAGGGGCCACCCGCCTTGGGGGCCAGCTTGCCCAGCTTGGCGAACACGAAGGCCAGCAGCAGCGCGCCCGCGGTGGTGATCAGCCAGCCCCAGATCGAGGCGGTACCGATCTTGGCCAGGCTGGATGGCAGCAGGAACACGCCTGAGCCCATCATGTTGCCGGCGACGAGGAAGGTGGCTCCGACCACCCCGATTTTCTTTGCTTCTGCCATGACAATCTCCTGTACTGGCATGAGCCCGGTGCAGCCGGGCGTGGGGACGGGTTACGCTGGCGTACGACCGCTGGCGCCTATTTGATGAAGTTGTATTGCAGGCTGCCCTGCACCCGGACCGTGTCGCCGCGCGCGCCGCCCTGCTGTTCCAGGCGGCCGTACAGCAGCTCCATGCCCATCGTCCACGAGGGCGCCGGGCTCCAGATCAGGTTGAACACGCCGTAGCGGCTCTGCCGGAAGGCCTCGGCCGCCAGTGCGGCGTTCCGCTCCAGGGTCAGCTGGCCGAAGATCAGGTTCGAACGCCACAGCCCGGACCAGTAATGCGTGTAGCCGACGAAGCCGCCGTGCAGATCCAGTGCATCGAGGCGACCATCGGCACCGACCACCGCGTCCAGTCCGGAGCCGGTCAGGTCGGCGGTGTAGCGGCTGAGACCGCGACCACCCAGCGCACCGAACAGCAGCAGGTCACGCTCGCCCACCGATGCCGAGCCACTCAGCTGCAGGCCGCCGGCCATGCGCCGGTCGCGCTCTCCATCGCCGTCATAGGCCAGGCTGCGTGCCACCGCGCCAAGCTGCAGGTGACCCCAGTCGCGCTCCATACGCGCCGTCACCGTCACATCAGGCAGCCGATTCACCGCAGCCCGCTCATCGCTGGCACCAGCCAGTTCGGTCTTTGGATCTTCGGCGGCGATGGTCAGGGTGTTGCCCTTGCCCATCGCGAAGCTGTGGTGAATGCCCGCCACCAACAGGTAGCCGGCACCACCGGGCCCTGCGAAGTCCAATGTGTCAGGCAGGCTGTCCGGATCCATGAAGCTGGAGTAGCCGTAACCGGCGTAGGTATTGCCCAGCTGGCCATAGGCATGGCGCAGGCGGAATTCGTAGCCGTCACTGCTGCCGAAGAAGTCATTCTCCAGGTAGAAGCGCAGGTTGCCGTGCGTGGTCGGACGTCGCGCCTCGAAGCTGAAGCGGGTCTGCTTGGCATGGATGTTGAAGTTGGAAACATCGCGATGACGACCGCCCACCGGCATCGACGAAGGAATGAACTGATCCTCATCCCCCGCTGCACGCGAATCTGCGATGGCATCCAGCTTGGCGTAACCGCCGATGCGGATCACGGTGTCGGTACCGGGAATGGCGAAGAAGCCCTTCAGGTCAGGATCGGTCGGACCAGCTGCACTGTCGGGACGCGATGCAGCAGTAGATGGATCGGCCACCGACTCGCGCTGCGGCAGTACGGGTTGTGCCACGCCCGGCACCTGGGTGGGATGCAGCAGATGGGCAGAGCTGGCGGGCGCGACCACGGACGCGGGCGCCTGCGCGGTGGCAGGCCCAACGGTTCCATCGCGCTGTTCGAGACGGTCCAGCCGCAGCTGCATGCCCTCCAGCGCCTGCCGCATGGCTGCGATCTCACGACGCAATGCCTGCGCGTCCTCCTTGTCGTCCGTCTGTGCATACGCCGGCGTGATCGCCAGTGCGGTCAAGCAGGCCAGACTCAGTACCGCCACGCGCATTGCATCCTCCCTGGACGAACACTTGATTCGCGCTGGCGGGACGCACGCATGTGCCACCCCGGCCTCGCGCCGCCGTTGCTGGAAATGCGGATACTGCGTCGACGACACCGGACAGCCTGCGCATGACAGGCAACAGGACCGTGACACTGCCCTGCCTGTACCAATGTCGACGCCATCAAGGCCGCACTGCCAGAGAGGTGGCGACCGCAGCGGTCTGGGTAACAAGCACAGGGTGAGAGTGTCGTGAATGGCTGAGCCGACCGGCCCCGATCAGAGCCTGGCGAGCGCGGCATCCATCGCGCATTGACGCTGTATTCCATGCGTCACAGGCTAGCTCTCCTGTCGTTTTTGGCCTTGATTGGAATCAAGGCGCGAGGCTTGATGTCAGTCACTATTCAGACGTGACGACGAACAGATGATGCGCAGGCCGCACATCGATCCTGATCACGGAAAGCAACAGGCCCGCATGCTGCCATGCGGGCCCGTGGGTCATTCACGATGAGAGGCGCGACTCAGCGCGGGCCCAGCACCGTCTGCAGGTCAGCGCCCTGCGGCAGGCCGGCGCGACGCTGCACCTGGCCCTGCGCGTCCTGGAACAGGATACCCGGCGTGCCCTGGAAGCCCATCTCGATCATCAACACCTGGTTGGC
This sequence comes from Nocardiopsis yanglingensis, assembly GCF_045809185.1. NCBI lineage: Bacteria > Bacillati > Actinomycetota > Actinomycetes > Streptosporangiales > Nocardiopsidaceae > Nocardiopsis > Nocardiopsis yanglingensis. The sequence goes on from NZ_JBJNRH010000001.1 coordinate 188,516, forward strand.
GTCGAGCTTGCCAGCGATCTCGCGGCTGATGTTCGGCAGCGCCTTGATGCCACCGCGATCAAAATCGTGTTCGTTCTGCAGCAGCGCCGCGCTCGGGTCACGTGCAGCGAGGATGGCCGCTGCCTTGGCCGGGCTGTCCTCGCGGATGACGCCGACCATGATGTGACGCAGCTGCACCTTGCCGGCATCGACCCACGGCCGTGCTGCTTCCCAGAACTTGTGACAGTAGGGGCAGTTGGCATCGCTGAAGGTATAGACCACGCGCGGTGCATCGGCCTTGCCGTCACGCACCCAGGCACTGGCTTCCAGCTTGGTCCACATCTTGGCCGACATCGGCGCGGCGACCAGTTTCTCCACGGCTTCGGCTGCGACGTCATTGCCCTCGGCGTCAAACAGGCTGCCCACCAGTACGTGCTTGCCATCGGCGGTGACGTAGGCCGCGGCCGGTTGCTGGCCACCCACCACGCCGGCAAAGCCACGCAGGCCGCCCGGCGCATCGAACTCGGCAACGACCTCGAAACCGTGCTTTTCGATGCCCTTCAGCACGGCAGGACGGTCGCCCTTGGTCGCAGCAACCGGAGCAGTTGCTGCCGGGGCCGTCTTGCCCGGTGGGGTCTGGGCCTGGCTGCAGGCGGCCAATGCCAGCATGACCGGCAGCAACAGCACCGCCGGAGCGATGCGCATGGAAGTCGACAACATGGGAACTCCGTAGTGAGATGCCCGGGCAGGCTACCGCAGCCGGCGCAGTTTGTGTTCAAGACCGGCCGCAGTCAGTTCGCCCAGGTGCAGTTCACGCAGGCGCCCGTCGGCATCGAAGAAGAGCGTGGAAGGATAGGCCTGCACGCCCAGCACAGTTGAAGCGGCAGCGTCATCGTCCAGCAACACGTTGCCCAGCACCAGTCGTTCGCTGGCGAGGAAACCCTGGACCTCATCCAGGGTTTCACCCTGATTGAGGAACACGAACTGCACATCGGCATGTGCCTGCTGTGCCGCCGCCAACACGGGCATTTCGCGCCGGCAGGGTCCGCACCATGTGGCCCATAGATTCAGCACCAGCGGCCTGCCCCGGAACTGCTGCAGATCGACCTCGCCGCCTTGAAGGTCCGTTACCTGTAGCACCGGCAATGGCATCTGGCGCTCCTGCCAGGCCGACAGCAACTGGCCGCCACCTGCCCAGAGCAGCACGCCGATCAGAGCGCTGATCAGCACCGGCATACGCAGCGTGGGCCACGGCCGCAAGCGCCACAAACCCCATGCCAGTCCTGCCACCAGCACCACCACCAGGTGATAGCCACCGTCGGCGATCTGCAGAATGCTCCAGGGAGCCTCGCGATAGAGCGCGAAGTTCAGGGCGACAAAACTGAGGCGGCCACACAACAGGCCGATCAGCAGCATGTCCAACACCATGCCTGCTGCCGATGGCAGCGGTCTTTCGTCTTTCCTGTGTGGCCACAGACGGGCGACAGCCGCCGCCAGCAACATGCAAACGAGGATCAACACCACCGGCATGGGTACCGGTCCAACACTCGACATCAGCCCACCTGTTCAATCGTCCACTGCCTGCATGGTCGAAGCGTCGCGCCCAGGTTGCAAGCGACGCCCGATATCAGGCATCAGGCGGCACTTCGCCCCAACTGCACAGCAGAAGGTGCCTGCAACCCGCGCAGACTGCCTGCGACCGAGGGCATCAGAGGCCTCTCGCGCCGCTTGCTGCTGACGTGGCGACGATAGTTGGCCGGCGTCATGCCCACGATACGAAGGAACAGGCGCCGGAAAGCACTCTGATCGGCATAGCCCACGCCCCAGGCAACTTCGTCGATACCTGCCCCCTGCTGCAGCAGGGTCTGGGCCTTGGCAATGCGCAGCCGCTGGCAGTACTCGATCGGGCGCAGGCCGGTGGCCCGGAGGAAACGTCGCTGCAGCGTGCGCGGCTCCAACCCGGAAACCTCACAGATCGCCGCCAGGGTGGCGCCTCGTGCCGCAGTGGTATGCAGCCACCGCTGTGCCTTCAGCACGTCGCGATCACCATGGGCGAAATTGGCACTGAAACGCTCCAGATCCTGCTGGATCCCCGCTGGCACAGTGATGCCCAGCTGTTGCGCGACCGCGCTCGCCACCCCCTGCCCGTGCAGCCGGTACAGCAGCCGCAGGCCCAGGAAACGCCAGGCCTGCGAACCACCGACCGTCAGCAGATCGCCATCGTCGACCAGCGCACGCTCACTGGGTACCCAGCTCATCGCCTGCGCCTGCAATCCGGGATGTCGCCCCAGATCGGGTCCACTGACCGTTCGCCCGGCCAGCAGGCCGGCACGCGCCAGCACACCAACCCCATCACTGGCGGCGGCCAGCAGGCTGCCACCGTCGTAGTGGGCACGCAGCCAGTCCAGCAGGACTTCTTCGGCACGCAGGCAGGTTCCGGGGCTGATCTGGCCGGGAACCGCGATCACCGCAGGAATGGCGGCTTCGAGCATTTCCGCACCGGCAATGCGATGCACGCCGGTCTGGCTGGCCGGTACGATCCAGCGCGTGACCAGTACGCGCTTGAACGGTCGGCGCTGCTGCTGGGCGAGGCGATTGGCGACGTGGGCCATTTCCGCCAGCACCGACGCCGCGGACGGGTCGCCTCCGGGATACTCGACCACCGCGACCTCGACGAATCCTTCGTTCCTGATTCCATCCACTGACCACCTCCTCGGTTCGTTGCAGGCCATCGAATGGCCGGTTCAGGCGAAGGGTAGAAACTGGTCCAGCGGCAGGGCTATGAAGAAAGTTGCAAAGTGCGCTGAATGCGCACATCGGCGTAAAGCCTTGACCCTCGACCAGACTCAAGGCTTCACAATGGCCGCAGCATCCGCAGGAATCCGCGATGAACATTGGACAACTGGCCCGCCAGGCGGGCGTGCCGATCGATACGGTGCGCTACTACGAGCGGCAGCAGCTGCTGCCGACGGCGGCCCGCTCGGCCGGGGGCTACCGCATCTTCGGTGAGCCGGACCTGCGCCGGCTGCGCTTCATCCGCCGCGCCAAGGCGCTGGGCTTCAGCCTGGAGGAAATCGGCGAACTGCTCGCACTCAGCGATCGCCATCAGCAGGACATGGGCAGCGTGCGCGAAACCGCGCAGGCCCGCCTGCAGGACATCGCGCAACGGATGGCCGAACTGCAGCGCATGCACACCGCGCTGTCGCAGCTGGTCGACGCCTGTCCCGGCCACGGCTCGCTGGATCAGTGCCCGATTCTGGCGGCACTGACCGACGACAACGCATAGGCATGGGCGACTGATATCGGCGTTGCGGCGCACGTGAAGAAAAGTGCAACAAATGCTTGCCAACCCCCTGGGGCAAGGCTATTATTTCGCTCCTCAGCGACGTGGGGCCATAGCTCAGCTGGGAGAGCGCCTGCATGGCATGCAGGAGGTCAGCGGTTCGATCCCGCTTGGCTCCACCAATCTTTCGGCATTAGGCCGTCGAAAGGTCGCTAAAGAACATTGATGAGAATTGCGTCCCCATCGTCTAGAGGCCTAGGACATCACCCTTTCACGGTGGCGACCGGGGTTCGAATCCCCGTGGGGACGCCACTCATCACGAACAACGAGGACCCGGCCGATAACCGGGTCTTTTTTGTTCACCGCCTACCGGCATTCAGCTTGTGGCGTTGCGGTTCCCCTGCCCTCGTGGCTGCGGTTGAACCGAAACGAAAAAGTTTAAAAAAGACTTCCACAAACGTGAACACGCAGGTATGATAGGCGGCTCGGTAACACGGGGCCATAGCTCAGCTGGGAGAGCGCCTGCATGGCATGCAGGAGGTCAGCGGTTCGATCCCGCTTGGCTCCACCACTTTCGACATTAGGCCGTCGAAGGTTCTACAACTTAAAGTTTTTCGTGCGTCCCCATCGTCTAGAGGCCTAGGACATCACCCTTTCACGGTGGCGACCGGGGTTCGAATCCCCGTGGGGACGCCAGTTTCAAAACGGACTCTGCTCCCGGCAGAACATCCGGAGTTTCATGGGGCCATAGCTCAGCTGGGAGAGCGCCTGCATGGCATGCAGGAGGTCAGCGGTTCGATCCCGCTTGGCTCCACCACTTCGACATTAGGCCGTCGAAGGATCTACAACTTGAAGTTTTCGTGCGTCCCCATCGTCTAGAGGCCTAGGACATCACCCTTTCACGGTGGCGACCGGGGTTCGAATCCCCGTGGGGACGCCAATTCTTTAAAACCCCGGCTTCGGCCGGGGTTTTTCTTTGCCTGCGATTCCTGGGAAGGCCCTATCCACGCATGGCGTGGATCTACTGCAGGGCCGGGATGGATCCGGCGGCCGGTTGGCCCAGTAGATCCACGCCATGCATGTATGGCCTCACCTCGACCACACCTCAGAACCGGCGATACATCCCGATCGATGCCGGCGCGGTGGGCGCGAAACCAAACTGCGCGTACAACCGATGCGCTTCACCATCGGCAAGCAGGCTGACGTACGCCGACGGCGGCAGGTTCGCCTGCATCCAGCCATCCAGGCGGCGCATCACCTCCTTGCCCAGCCCCTGTCCCTGCAGCCGTGGCAGCACGGCGATATCGCAGACCTGCAGGTGGCAACCACCATCACCCACGATGCGCCCCATCGCCACCAGCTCGCTGCCCTGGTACGCACAGACACCAAACAGCGTGTTGGGCAGTGCGCGCGTTGCCGCCTCCTGGCTCTTGGCGCTGAGGCCCGCCAGTACACGCAGCTGGCAGTAGTCCTCGACCGTGGGCACGCCCTCGCGGAATTGGCAGGCGACGGAATTGTTCATGCGGCATCTCCCTGTAGGTCGGGCTATCCTGCCGCATCCACGTCGCAGCCGCTGCGACCCATGCCGGCAGAACATCCATGTGCTATTCCGCCCTGATCCGCGCCGACTACGCCAAGCTGGTCCGCGAGTTCGGCGCCATCCTGTCGCTGGAAGATTTCGCGGAGCTGTACGCACACGATCCCGGCAAGAAGCGCCCGAAGACGCCCAAGGCCATGGACGACGGCTTTGCCGCTGCGCGCACCGAGCAGGGCCGTGACATCGTTGCAAAGATCCAGCAATGGCATGCGCAGGAACGCCAGGACCTGGAAGCGGAGCTGGCGCGCCAGCGCGAACGACGCGATATCGCCAACGCCACCCTGGCGACCCGCCCCACCCAGAAGGCACGCAACGACCTGCGCGTGGCCGGCAACCGCATCGAGCGCGCGCAGTCCCGCCTGGAAGACCTGCACCGGGTACAGCTGCTGCCACGCGACAACCGCATCTTCCCGGGCACCTACGCACCTGTGATGGTCAGCGAGAACGGCAAGCGCGTGATCAAGCCGATGCGCTACCAGTGCCGGCTGCCGGACAAACCCGCGCGCAACGACGTGCTTTATCCGGGCACCTACAACGCGCGGCGAGACAGCCTGGAAGGCTATTGGCGCGGCGCGTTCGGCCTGCGTCATGGCGTGGTGGTGGTACAGGCGTTCTACGAACACGTACCCCGACATGCCATCGCCGGGCGCACGCTCGACGCCGGCGAGAAGGAGGATGACGTGGTACTGGAGTTCCGCCCCGATCCACAGCGTGACCTGCTGCTGGCCTGCCTGTGGGCGGAATGGGAAGGGCCGGAAGGTCGCCTGCTGTCATTCGCCACGATCACCGACACCCCTCCGCACGACGTCGCCGCTGCGGGCCACGACCGCGGCGTGGTGCCGATCCGCAGGGAGCACCTGGACGCCTGGCTCAATCCCGATCCGGATGATCTGGCCCAGCAGTACCTGATCCTCGACGACCGTGAGGACATCCGCTACGTGTATGAGGAAGCTGGCTGAAACGCAGGTCTCAGGCCTTGACCCGGGAGCGACCCACGGCACGCACCAGCGCCTGGCACAGATCCGCCGACAGGTACGGCTTGACCAGCAGCACGCCGGTCAGCATCGACGCCGGCAACTGCTCGGCCAGCATCCCGGTCGCCAGTACGAACGGCACGCCGCGTGCCGACAACGCTGCAGCCACCGGCTCACTGGTCTCGTTCCGGGCCAGGCGGTAGTCGAGCAGAGCCACGTCTGGAGAGCTTTCCTTCAACAGGCGCAGTGCCTCATCCACGCTCGCCGCCAACCCGACCACGGTCGCGCCGGCATGCACCAGCTGCATCTGCAGCAGTGCGGCACTCATCTCGTCGTTCTCGACCACCAGCACCCTCAGGTCCTGCAACACTGTCATCGGCTACCGCTCCTGGAGGCATTCAAGCCGCCGCAGTATAGCCATCACAGAGTCGATGCCGACAGGAAGCGCCCCGATTGGCCTTGCCTCTATGAAAGCCGTGCCGACCTCGGTTACACTCGCATGCTGCCTGCCGGTGTGGCGGAATGGTATACGCAGCTGACTCAAAATCAGCCGGGGGTGACCCCATGAAGGTTCGAGTCCTTTCACCGGCACCACTGCATCAAAGGCCAGGTCCTCGACCTGGCCTTTTGCTTTTCCAGGCTCAGGATGCCCACACTGCCCGGCATGCCTGCGTCACTTCTGCCGTCACTTCCAGACACCCTGCCCGCACGCCTGCGCGCCCTGCGGATGGATGATGCGGCCGCATGGTCCCGCTACCTGTCTCTGCCGGGCGTGATCGAACACACCAGCTGGGACGAGGTCTCGGAAGCCGCATTGCGCCAGCTGATCGCCGGTTACCTGCCCACGTCCCCCGACCAGCGCTGGGCACTGGTGGATGCCGGCGACCGCCTGATCGGCACCTTCGGCCTGAACGGCATCGACCTCCTGCATGGCCGCGGCGAGCTCGCCTATGACCTCGACCCGCACTGGCAGGGACAGGGGCTGGCCACGCAGGCGGCACGCGCGGTGCTCGACTGGGGTCATGCGGTACGGTCCCTGACGCGCATCCAGGCGACCGTTCTGGACAGCAACGCCCGCTCGATCGCCGTGCTGGAACGCCTCGACATGCAGCGCGAAGGACTGCTGCACGCCTATCGCAAGGTGCGGGGTCGCCCCCGGAATTTCTGGATGTACGCCCACCTTGAGGGCACCGTCGCGTCACCCCTGTGAAATACAACTGCGACTTCTGACAAGGTTGTCACTAGACGCAGCGCACACTTTTCTTGCCAGCCTCACGTACATCTGCCTATCGTGATCCTGCCGGATCCGGGGGCGGGGGAATGCATGACGTTGCGTGCTGCACTGTTTTTTCTGGTCACGCACGCGCTCGTCATTGCCTTGATCGGCCCCCAGGACCCGGTCGGTTCCTACCTGATGCTGATCACCGCCCCGCTGCTGGCTGCACTGGCCTGCGTGCGGCGCGCACGTGACAGCCAGGCCGCCTGCAAATGGCGGACGCTGGGCGCTGCCGTGGGCCTGTTCTCGCTTGCATTGCTGGCCCTGCTGTACCGCAACGTGGCCGGCCTCGACCCTGCGCAGATGACCGCGTCATCCTTGATCCTGTACGTGTTCTACCGGATTCCACTGACCTACGTGGCCGCCAGCCCGGGCGGCGGGAACCGCTGCATCCGTGCGGTGGACCTGGCGATCATCGCGTTGCTGTGGCTGTTGTACTACGGGCATACGCGGGCGATGGCACCGCTGAACACGGCCTTGTGGACGCAATGCCTGAACACCATGAGCAGCGTGCAGAACAGCCTGGTGTTCTGCTTCGCACTGATCCGCTTCCTGGCCGAGGACAACCCGGACCGCCGCGATTTTTTCCGGACGCTGACGATCTACGCGCTGGGCTACTTCCTGCTGGCCTTCTACATCAACACCTACCAGCCGCAGGTTCCCGACGGCAACTGGGGCGACCTGCTGATCAGCGGACTGTTCGTACTGCTGGCCATCATGGCCGGCAGCAACCGTCGCCGCTCTGCAGCACAGGTATCGCCCAACCTGCGCCGCATCGTCGATGCCGGTGTGCCACTGATGCTGCCGTTGCTGCTGATGATGGTGGCGCTGCTGGTCGCACGCCTGCAGCCGACCCTGGCCACGGTCGGCTTCATCGGCGCCCTGCTCGGCTATGCGCTGCGCAGCGTGCTGAGCCAGGCCGAGATCCAGCGCCAGCGCGATGAGCTGGAAACACTGGCCCGGCGCGATCCGCTGACCGGGCTGGGCAACCGGCGCAGCTTCGATGAATCGCTTGGCGCGGCCCACCGCCGCGCTCGCCGCCAAGGCCTGGGCCTGGCCGTGCTGATGATCGACATCGATCACTTCAAGCGGCTCAATGACACCTACGGTCACCCTGAAGGTGACCGCCGCCTGCGCGCCGTTGCCGCGATCCTCGACGGCTGCCTGCAGCGCGGTGATGACCTGCTGGCCCGCTACGGTGGCGAGGAGTTCATCGCCGCCCTGCCCTCATCCGACACCTCGCATGCGCTGGATCTGGGCGAGCGATTGCGTGCTGCTGTCGAATACGCGGCGTTGCCCGCCCCGGACGGCCATGTGACCATCAGCGTCGGCGTCGCCTGGCAGTCCGCCAGCGACCAGCGCGAGCCGGATGATCTGGTCGACCGCGCCGACCAGGCCCTGTACCGGGCCAAGCACGCCGGCCGCAACTGCGTGCAGCTCGCCCCGGCCGAGGTGGCCGGGGAAGCGACTGCCGGACGCCGCGCCTAGACCGCGTGCAGCGCGGCCACCCCATGCGGATGGCCGCCCCCGCCCTGCACACGGAAGCTCGCCACGGTCTGCAGCAGTTGCGCCGACTGTTCCTCCATGCTGCGTGCCGCCGCCGAGGCCTCCTCGACCAGCGCCGCGTTCTGCTGGGTGCCCTGGTCGATCAGATCGACGGCATGGTTCATCTGCTGGATGTCGTCACTCTGCTGCTGCGAGGCAGTGCTGATCTCGGTCATCAGGTCGCTCACCCGGCGGACGTTGGTCACGATTTCATCCATGGTGCGGCCCGCGCTCTCGACCTGGGCGGTGCCGGCCCCCACATTGGCAACCGACTCGTCGATCAGGTGCTTGATCTCTTTGGCTGCGCTGGCCGAACGCTGCGACAGCTCACGGATCTCGGTGGCGACCACGGCGAAGCCACGGCCATGTTCACCGGCACGTGCGGCCTCCACCGCTGCATTCAGCGCCAGGATATTGGTCTGGAAGGCGATGCCATCGATCACGCCGATGATGTCGACGATGCGCCGCGAGGACGCGTTGATCACCGCCATGGTCTCGACCACTTCGTGCACCACGTTGCCGCCGCGGGCGGCGACGTCGGCGGCGCCACCGGCCAGCTGGCTGGCCTGCCGTGCGTTGGTCGCGGTGCGCTGCACGGTCTCGGCCAGGCCCTTCATCGAAACAGCGGTCTCCTCCAGCGAGGCGGCCTGCTGTTCGGTGCGCTGCGACAGATCGCTGTTGCCCTGCGCGATTTCGGTGGCACCGACCGCAATGGTGTCGGCAGCGAACTTGATCTGGCCAATGATGGCGGCCATCGCCTCGACCAGCGCGTTCACGCCCTCGCACAGCTCCGCGATCGAGCCCTGCTTGTCGGCCATGGCGACGCGCCGGGTCAGATCGCCCTGTTTGGCAGCCGCCACCACTTCCCGGGTCTGCGCCACCGCGCGCTGCATGGCCTGGTTCTCATGCACCTGCGCGGTGATGTCGGTCGCGTACTTGACGACCTTGAACGGCTTCCCGTTGAGGTCGAGGATGGGGTTGTAGGAGGCCTGGATCCATACCTCGCGCCCGCCCTTGCCCAAGCGACGATACTGGCCGGCATCGTATTCGCCGCGTCCGAGCTTCTCCCAGAAGCGGCGGTACTCATCACTGCTGCGATGGCCCGGCTCGACGAACAGTGAGTGGTGCTGTCCACGCACCTCATCCAGGCTGTAGCCGGTGACGGAGAGGAAGTTCTCGTTGGCCGAGAGAATGCGCCCATCCATGCTGAACTCGATCACCGCCTGCGATTTGGCGATCGCGGCCAGCTGCCCGGCCGAATCGGCCGCCTGCAGTTTCTGCGCGGTGATGTCGGTGGCGAACTTGACCACCTTGTACGGCCGCCCCTGGCGGTCCAGCACCGGGTTGTACGATGCCTGGATCCAGATCTCGCGCTGCCCCTTGCCGAAGCGGCGGTACTGTCCGGCGTCATATTCGCCGCGCCCCAACCGCGCCCAGAAGTCGCGGTATTCGGCGCTACGCGCCTGTTCGGGGTCGACGAACAGGGAATGATGCTTGCCCTGGATCTCGTCCAGCCGGTAGCCCATCGCCTGCAGGAAATTGTCATTGGCCTGCAGGATGGTGCCGTCGAGCGCGAACTCGATGACCGCCTGCACGCGATGCAGCGCCGCGACCTGGGCTTCAAGTTCGGCGCGGTCGGTTGCCGCCGGCTCGGTGCGGGTGCGCTGCTGCGGAGCAAGTGCGCCCAGCAGCGCGCGCCACGGCGACCAGCGGGTATGCAGCTCGGCCGGCGCCTGCGCGCCCGCCGTGAAGCCTGGAATGAGCATTGTCTGATCCTCGGTGTCCGGTAAGCGGTTGCGACCCGACGGGCGGGATGCCCGGCGGCAACTTCAGTTGCTTGGGACTACAGGTACCGGCAGGCACCCCTCGAGCGGCTGGCAAGAACGTCTGGTGCGGGTGCGATCGGCATAGGGAACGGCGGAACACACAGCGCGGACCGCCCATCGGGGGCAGCCTGGGGTCCTGCAGCGGGTGACTGGAGCGGGATCCAGAGGGGATATCGGCGATGGGGATCGGGGCTTTAGCCGGATTCCGCGACGTCCGTCGCAACTCCAGGCATACGCGCAGGAATGCGATAGACGATCGCCGTGTACTTCACTTCCTGCTCACGCGCAACGGGCACGCCCCCCAGGGATTCGGCCAGACGCCGACTCGGCGCGTTCTGCTCGGCCACCGGATAGCGGAATGCCGCGCATCGCAGGCGCCCCGAAGCCCACGACCACACCGCCGCCACGGCTTCCCGGCCGTAGCCCTGCCCATGCATCGCTTCGTCGATCCAGATGCCGAGTTCGGGCTCGTCGTCCATGGTTCGATGCAGGCCGGCCAGACCAAGGAACGTGTCATCGTCACGTCGGCGGATGACAAAGGTGATGTCCGTCCCCTCGGCGATGGTGGGCAACCACGCCTGCCAGACCGCAGTAAAGGCCTCCTCCGACGGCGGCGGTTCGAAGGCCATGTAGCGCGTCAGCCCCGGCGTGATCGCTGCGAATGCCTCATCGGCATCCGCCGCCGTGAAAGGCCGCAGGCACAACCTCGCACTTTCGATCGCCTGGTTGCCTGGGGTCATGTCCTGCAGCACGATTCCATTGAATCCAGCCTCGCTCAAGAGACGCGTGCAACGCAAGCCGAATGGGCCATGACCAACGGGGGATTCCCGGAGGCAGGGAAACGGCCAGCATGCAGTGACCTGAAGGATGTTCACGGACACGGAGATCACATGTTTGCACGCTTGGCCAGCTACCTCTTCCTGGGACTGTGCAGTACCAGTGCCCTGGCTACCGATGCCGCCTATCGGCCGTCCTTCCATCCCGACCAGCTGAAGGGTCCGCCTGCGGGTCGCCCGAACGAGGTGCTGGTGCTGGGCAGCCCGCATCTGTCCAGCCTGCCGAAGACCTTCAAGCCGGCAATGCTGGAGCCCTTGCTGCAACGTCTGCAGGCCTGGCAGCCAACGGTGATCGCGGTGGAGAACCTGTCCGGCCTGCAGTGCGACTTCATGCGTCGCAATCCAGGCCGCTATGCCGGAAGTGTCGAGGACTACTGCGTCGATCCGGCACCGGCGCAGGCAGCAACCGGCCTGGACGTCCCCAGCGCCAACGCCGAGATGGAGCGCCTGCTTGCGGACTGGCCAAGCAAACCCACCGCCGCCCAGCGGCGCCGATTGGCCGCGGTTTTCCTCGCTGCAGGCGAGAACGGTTCGGCCGTCGTGCAGTGGCTGCGGTTGCCCGGCGAAGAGCGTCGTGCCGGTGACAGCCTGACCCCTGAACTGGTGCGCTATCTCGACACCCGCATGACCAGGCCGGACGAAGTGGGCATGGTCGCAGGCGTACTGGCCGCACGGCTGGGTCTTGAACGGTTGTGGTCGGTCGATGACCACACCGCGGATTCGCCCACGCCAGAATCCCGGAGGAAGGCCTACATCGCAGCCATCCGGGCCGCCTGGGACAATCCATTCGTCAAGACGCGAATGGCCGCTGACGAGCAACTCGAGGCCAACCTCGACAAACCCGAGGGGCTGCTGGCGATGTATCGCGCCTACAACACCTCGGACGCCGCGATGATGGCCTACAACAGCGACTTCGGTGCGACCCTGGTGGAACCATCACCCGAGGGCTTCGGCCGCAACTATGTGGGCTACTGGGAAACCCGCAACCTGCGCATGGTCGCCAACATGCGCGACGTACTTGGGCAACAGCCGGGGGCGCGCATGCTGACCATCGTCGGCGCCTCGCACAAGGGCTACTACGAGGCTTACCTCAACCTGATGCACGACGTGCAGCTGGTCAGTTCGGATGAAGTACTGCGCTGATGCAACATGACATGGGGGATGCGGTTACCGTCCACCGCATCACTCCACCGCGTTCCTGCCCGCCCGCCACAGCACGATGCTGGCGGCACCGATGCAGGACAGCGTGAACACCAGCAGGGCGACCGCGCCGCCCTGCAGCACCGGCAGCAGGGCCTGCGCGTGCAGGTCGCCGCGCAGCTGTTCCGCACGCAGGCAGGCGGCCAGCGCGAGGCACCAGCCAACCATCGCCGGGGCGTAGGCCCGCATCGCAACCGGGTTCCAGACCTTCATGGGATCACCTGCATGAGTGGATGTGCGCGCAGTATTCGCGCACGTCCTCTCACAGGCTGAGATCAGCTCTCGGTCGGGTCGATGTCGTCACCCGGCAGCTCACTGGCCTCGCCCTGCACCTGTACGTTGTTGCGACCCATCGCCTTGGCCCGGTAGCACTGGGCATCAGCCGCTGCCACGGCCTGGTCCACGCTCATCCCACCCGCCAATGGCGCGATACCGATGCTGGCGCCCACATGCAGGCGGTCCCGGTCCCACGGAATCGACAGCGATGCCAAGGTGTGCAGTAGTTCAGCACCGATGCGGGCCGCGCGGCGCGGCGTACACCCGGACAGGATCACCGCGAACTCGTCGCCGCCCAGCCGCGCCACCACGTCCGAATCGCGCACGCCGTGGCGCAGCACGCTGGCCACCGCCCACAGCACGGCATCGCCGGCCAGATGGCCCCAGGTGTCATTGACCGGCTTGAAGCGGTCCAGGTCGATGTACATCAACGAGGCGGCCTGGCCGGTGCGCTCGACGCGGGTGATGGCCTGCTGCAGGTGAACCTCGAAACCACGGCGGTTGCTCAGCTCGGTCAGCGGATCGATCTCGGCCAGGTGGCGGGCTTCGCGCTGGCGCGCACGCTGCTGGGTGTCGTCGCGCAGTACCCAGACCGCGCCACGCACATGGCCTTCGTCATCGCGCAGCCACGCGCGGGTCAGGTCCACCGGTACCGTGGCGGTGCCGAGACGAAGCAACAGATCGGCATGCAGGTCCACGGCATTGCTTTCCGGGTCCAGCAGTACCGAGACATCCAGCACCGAGCCCGGCGCGTACTCGGTGGTCAGCGCCAGCACGTCCTGCACCTTGTGCCCGGCCAGCGACAGTGCACCGTCGCCCGCCAGCGTGCGCACCGCGGCGGCATTGGCGTAGTCGATACGGCCATCCAGGCTGACACTGAGCACCAGATCGGCCACCGCATCAAGCGTGATACGACTGCGCTGCTCGCTCTCGAACAGGCGCTGCTCGCTGCTGCGCTGGGCGCTGATGTCCTGGATCTGCGACACGAAATGCAGCGGCTCGCCGTGCTCGTTGCGCACCAGCGATACCGACAGCCGCGCCCAGATCACGCGTCCATCGCGATCGAGGTAGCGCTTTTCAAGGTGATAGTGGCTGCGCCGCCCGGCCAGCAGGTCCTGCACCAGGGCCAGATCGGTCTGCAGGTCGTCGGGATGGGTCAGCCGCTGGAAATCGACCTGCAGCAGCTCTTCGCGCGGGTAGCCCAGGATCCGGCACAGCGCGTCGTTGACGTCCAGCCAGCGTCCTTCCAGCGACACCAGTGCCATGCCCAGCGCGGCGGAGGTGAACGCCCCGGCGAACTTCTCCGCCGACAGCCGCGCTTCGGCGCGCGCCTGCAGGATCTCGGTGATGTCGATGGCCATGCCGACGTAGCCGATGCGCGCTCCATCGGCACTCTCCATGCGGCTGATCGACAGGCGCACCTGGCGAGACTGGCCATCCTTGCGCAGCAGCGTCCACTGCCGCGAGTAGGTCTGCCCGTCCGCACGCGCGCTCAGCGCCTCGAAGACGCCGGGCAGATTGCCATCGGCATCGGCCAGCGGCTGCAACCAGGCCTGCAGTTCGGCCGGATCATGGAAGGCATCCAGGCGGCGCTGGCCGACTACCTCCGACGCGGTATAACCGAGCAGGCGCTGTGCGCCGGTGTTGAACAGGGTGATGGTGCCGTCGGTATCGGTGGCGATCACCGCCACCTCGTCGGAGGCATCGACCACCGCCTGCAGGCGCTGGCGGGTCTCGGCCGCATCCTGGCGGGCCTGCTGCAGCTCGGTCACATCGGCATGGGCACCGGCCATCCACAGCGGTTTGCCCTGCCCATCCCACTCAAAGACCCGGCCACGGTCCTGGATCCAGATCCAGTGGCCATTCTTGTGGCGCATGCGCAGCAGGCAGGCGTAGTTGTCGGCGCGCCCTTCAAAATGCTCATCCAGCGCTGCATCGGACAACGCGATGTCATCCGGGTGCACCAGCTTCAGGAAGGTCTTCTGGCAGATCGGTTCCAGTTCTTCCAGGCGGTAGCCGACGATCTCGGCCCAGCGCGCATTGACCCGCATCTCGCCGGTCTGCACGTTCCATTCCCATGTGCCCGCAGCGGTGCCATCGATGATCATCGCCAGCCGGCGGCGTTCTTCGGCCAGCTCCTGCAGGCGCCGCTCCAGCAGCCCGTTACCGTTGTTTCCCTGGCCCGCCATCACTCCGGTCCCCTGCCGGCACGGGCAGGCGCCGACCGCAGCGAAGCGCTGCAGCCTGCGACGAAGACGGCGGGTCCTGCTGGCGTCATGGCCCTCCCCAGCGACAGCGGGGAGGCCGAAGGCCCCCCTCAGGCGCAAGTGTGCGCAATCACGGGGAAAACCGACAAGTCCCCCGCCCCGGATCAACCGTGACGGGGGGCACGATCCTCAGCTGCGCTTCGCCCGGGCAAAGGCCTCGGCCAGGGCATTGTTGGCCGGCGGCGCAGACTGGGCGGGACGGCCGCCAGCGCCCTGGCCGCGGTTCGGTCCACGGTTCTGGCCGCCCGCGTCACGGCGCGGCCCCTGGCCCTGGCCGCGCTCATCGCGCTGGCCCGGGCGGCTGGTGGCCTGGCCCGGGGTATCGTCCAGGCGCCGGGTCAGGGCGATGCGCTTGCGCGCCACGTCCACCTCCAGCACCTTCACCTTGACGATGTCACCGGCCTTGACCACGTCGCGCGGGTCCTTCACGAAGGTATCGGAGAGCGCCGAAATGTGGATCAGGCCGTCCTGGTGCACGCCGATATCGACAAAGGCCCCGAAGGCGGCCACGTTGCTGACCACGCCTTCCAGCACCATGCCTTCGCGCAGGTCCTTGATGTCCTCCACGCCCTCGGCAAAACGCGCCGCCTTGAACTCCGGACGCGGATCGCGGCCCGGCTTTTCCAGTTCCTTGAGGATGTCGCGCACGGTCGGCACGCCGAAGGTGGCATCGGTGAACTGTTCGGCCTTCAGGCCACGCAGGAAGCTGCCGTCACCGATCAGCGCCTTGATCGGACGTGCGGTGCTGGCCACGATGCGCTCGACCACCGGATAGGCTTCCGGGTGCACCGCCGAGGCATCCAGCGGCTGATCGCCGTCGGCGATGCGCAGGAAGCCGGCGCACTGTTCGAAGGTCTTCTCGCCCAGGCGCGCGACCTTCAGCAGATCCTTGCGACGTTTGAACGGGCCGTTGTCGTCACGATGGCGCACGATGTTCTCGGCCACCGTGGCCGACAGGCCGGACACCCGTGACAGCAGCGCAGCCGACGCGGTGTTCACGTACACGCCGACCGCGTTCACGCAGTCCTCCACGCGCGCATCCAGCGCCCGTGCCAGGCGGTACTGATCCACGTCGTGCTGGTACTGGCCGACGCCGATCGCCTTGGGCTCGATCTTGACCAGCTCGGCCAGCGGGTCCTGCAGGCGGCGCGCGATCGACACCGCACCGCGCAGCGACACATCCAGCCCCGGGAACTCCTTGGCCGCGAACTCGGAGGCCGAGTACACCGAGGCGCCGGCCTCACTGACCACCACCTTCTGCAGCTTCGGGTTGGCGACAGCCTTGATCGCTTCGCCGGCCAGCTTGTCGGTTTCGCGGCTGGCGGTGCCGTTGCCGATCGCGATCAGTTCCACGTTGTGCCTGGCGCACAGCTGCTTGATCGTCTGCAGCGACTGCTCCCACTGGCGACGCGGCTCATGCGGGTAGATGGTGTCGGTGGCGACCAGCTTGCCGGTGGCATCGACCACGGCAATCTTGCAGCCGGTACGGATGCCCGGGTCCAGGCCGAGTACGGTCTTCGGGCCGGCCGGTGCGGCCAGCAGCAGGTCCTTCAGGTTGTCGCCGAACACCGCGATGGCTTCGGCTTCGGCCTTTTCGCGGGCCTGGTTGAACAGGTCCAGCAGCAGATGGGTGTGCAGCTTGGCACGCCAGGTCAGGCGGCAGGCATCCAGCAGCCAGCGGTCGGCGGCACGGCCCTGGTCGGCGATGCCGGCCTTGCGCGCCACGCGTCCCTCGGCGTACTGATGGCCGGCCTCGGCATCGCTGCCCGGGTCCAGTTCCAGGAACAGGATCTCCTCGCGGCGCGCACGGAACAGTGCCAGCAAGCGGTGCGATGGAATCTTCGCCAGCGCCTCCGCATGCTCGAAGTAATCGCGGTACTTGGCGCCTTCGGTTTCCTTGCCCTCGGCCACGCGGGCGCGGATCACGCCCGTCTCGCCCAGCCAGGTGCGCAGCTCGCCAACCAGCGCGGCATCTTCGCCCCAGCGCTCCATCAGGATCGCGCGGGCGCCTTCCAGCGCGGCCTTGGTGTCGGCCACGCCCTTGTCGGTGTCGACAAAGGTGGCCGCGAAGACCTGCGGGTCCTGCGTCGGGTCGGCCAGCAGGCCATCGGCCAGCGGCTCCAGACCGGCCTCGCGGGCGATCTGGGCGCGGGTACGGCGCTTGGGCTTGTACGGCAGGTACAGGTCTTCCAGCCGGCTCTTGGTATCGGCGGCCAGGATGTCGTTGCGCAGTTCGTCGCTGAGCTTGCCCTGCTCGCCGATGCTGGCCAGCACCGCCGCGCGACGGTCTTCCAGTTCGCGCAGGTAGGTGAGGCGCACTTCCAGGTTGCGCAACTGGGTGTCGTCCAGACCCCCGGTCACTTCCTTGCGGTAGCGCGCGATGAACGGAACGCTGGCGCCTTCGTCGAGCAGGCCGACGGCGGCACGTACCTGGGCGGACTGGGCACCGATCTCGTCGGCGATGGTCTGGGCGATCTGCTGGGCGAGCGCGCTCTGGGCGTTCTTGGCGTCGTGCATTGCTTCAGGTCTGTGCCGCGTTTCGGGAAGACCCCATTCTGGCAACCCACGACGGAGCCGGACAAGGCATTGACAGGGGGCGAGGTTCAGCGGCCAAGCCGGATTGGACGCCGGCATCCTGGCGAAGAGAGGGCTCGGACTGGCCCTGGGCTGGGATGCCGGCGCGGGCGCACGATGGTGGGCGCGCCCTGCCGCGTGTTGCGAAGGTCAGCGGTAGTGGCGGGCGGCGCGCTGCATGACGATATCGTCACGCATGCCTTCCAGGGCCATCAGGCGGACCTTGCCGACACCCTGCAGTTCCATGAACCGCTCCGTGTAGAACTCCGGCCCCAGCGCGGTGTCGGCGCGGGATTTGCTGAAGCCGTAGGGCACCACGCCCTTCTCGCCATCCTTGCTACCACCGACATAAAGAACGATTGCCATGTGATGTATTCCTCCAAATTGCTACTGCGTACTGCACTCGATGAGCGATGCTGCGAGCTCATCGAGGGAGAGCTTACCGCGTCGAACCTGACTGGAACGTCACGAAGGCTAATGACGATCGGTTGCATGCAGATGACTGCGGGATCGCAGCAGAATGCTTACGGATCTTTAACTTCCGGCTAACGAATCCCCAGAGTATTCCCGCCAACGGCGCAGCCCCTCGTGGCTTGGTCGCGGAATGCGCTTCATGCGATTGGGCCGGGCGGGGTGGGGCCGCGGGACACGCCGTGAACCCGTCCCTGGGGGCTCGATGGCGCCATCCATGGCGCCAACGGTCCCGCGCCCCCACCCCGACCGACCCCTGACAGTTTTCGGGCACGTCCAGCCACGGAAAAGAAAAAAGAAGATCAAAAGCAAAAGCAGCCTGGCTGGCCGCTTTTTGTAGAGCCGAGCCCACGCTCGGCTGCTTTCAGGCCAGTCCGCGAAACCGACCGCAGGCTCGGCTCGCGAGCAAGCGCAGCGCGCGACCCGCTTCTGCTGTTCTTTATTCTCTTCCGTGGCCTGGCGCGCACGGAAACTGTCAGCGGCCGGGTGGGTGGGGCTGGCGGGGTATCCGCGGCATGGATGCCGCGGCTAAGCCCCCATGGATGGGTTCACGGCGTCCCCGCCAGCCCCACCCACCCGGCCAGCCCCAGGAAGCAGGCATTCCGCGACCAAGCCACGAGGGGCTGCGCCGTTGGCTGGAAACTACGGCCACCAGCCACGCCCGAACCGGGCGAAATAATCGGCCGCGCGCTCGAATGGATTGCGCGCACTCACCCCGCCGCACAGCAGGTACACCGGCAGGTACAGCGGCCCCAGCACCATGTACTGGTACACGTGCGCGCGTTCGTGATCGTCCAGCCGGATCAGCGGCTCCACGCCCCACCCCGCCTGGTGCGCATAGGTGCGGCAGGAAATGCCCAGGTCATGGCCGGTATGCAGGATCACATTGCCCAGCGTGATCGCCCCGCCCGGCCCCCACGGCCAGCGGTCGAACACCAGGGCACAGTCCCGCCCGCTCCAGCGCAGCGTCGCGCCGCCGAGCATGCCAGCCAGGCCGCCGATCACGCCGAGCAGGGAATTGGGTGACGTCCACACCGCGCCCAACACCTGCAGCGCGCGCAGCCAGATCGGCCAGGGCTCCGGGGCAGTCTTCAATCGGCCTCGTTCGGCATCAGCAGCCACAGGATCAGGTAGACCAGGATGCCGGGGAAGGCCGCCGAGCCGATCGAGACCAGCACGAACACGATCCGCACCAGCGTGGGGTTCCAGCCGAAGCGGTGGGCGATGCCGCCCATCACGCCGGCAATCATGCGGTCGTTCAATGAACGCGACAGCGTGCGCGGCGTGGTGTTCATGGCGGTTCTCCTGGGCTACGGGAAAAAGCAGTCGAGATGGCTCGACTCTACACCGCCCCCATGTCTACGGCGTGCGGTGGCGCAGGGCCTGCAGGCGTGCGCCGAACCAGGCGGCCGCGGTCTGTTCAGGCTGCCCCGGGCACTGGATGCGATAGGGCTTGCCGCTCATGCTGCTCTGGCTGGCGGCGCGCTCGATGAACTGCTCGGCGCTGTCCACCATGTCTTTCTTCAACAGGTAGTCGTACTTGCGCTGCAGATGCGCTCGCGCATCGCTGCCGTCGTACCAGCTGCCATTGCGCTGGAACCGGCACTGGGAGCCGTCCAGGCTGGAGATCAGCTGGGCGATTTCGCGCTGCGCCTGCGGGCCGGGGGCCGCGTGGGCGACGGAAACGGCCAAGAGCAGAACAACTGACACGACTGCGAGGCTTCGATTTCGGACAAATCCCATGGTGCTCTCTCCCTGCATCCGGTGATTGTAAGCACCACCGGATGCCACAGGAACGCTCCATGCCACGACTTCCCCTTGCCCTGCTGCTTGCATGCGCCACGTTTCGCGCGCCGGCGGCCGACTGTCCGCACGCGGGCGCTGCAGCCCGCACACTTGCCGCTACCGCCTGGCTTACGACGGCGGTGTACGAAGGCGATGACAGGACGCGCAACCTGATCGACCGGTATCCGGCCGTGGTCGGCGTATCGCTCTGGGATGCCTGCAGCAACCGGTTCGAGTACTTCGATCCTGAAGACGGCGCTTCGCGCCTTGCCAAGGGCGGTGGCGGCTATTTCCTCTTCACCGGCGATGGCATCCATCAGGTCACGCTGCCGGATCACGGCCCGGTGCTGCGCCGCCGGATGGAAGTCCTCGACGCAGGGACGTTCACCTACTCGCGTCAGGTGCCCCGAGCCTTCATGGAAGGGCATCCTGAAATCACACTCCATGTGGAGCACACGCCCTTCAGGGGAGCGCTGCCGCTACCGGCTCAGCCGGCACAGCCGAGGTCGACGCAGCCCTGAGCGCGGCCTGCAGAAGCGGTGGATGCGGCAGGGATGCCGCTTGCGCCGTTCGCCGGAATCACGCGTCGCGTGCCTTCAGCCAGCCATCGATCGTGGCCGGCACTTCGCGCTGCGCGCGACCAGACACGTAGATGCCGATATGGCCGCCACGGAAACTGGACTCGGTGTAATCCTCGGTGCCCAGGCGTCCACGCATCGCGCGCGAGGCGTCCGGCGGCACCAGATGGTCCTGCTCGGCATAGATGTTCAGCACCGGCAGGGTCACCTGCGACAGATCCACCGCTTCCTCGCCGATCCGCACCGTGCCGTTCATCAGCCCATTGCCCTGGTAGAACTGCTTGATGAAATCGCGGAACGCCTCGCCCGCCAGGTCCGGCGAATCGAAGATCCACTTCTCCATGCGCAGGAAATCCTCCAGCGCGGCCCTGTCATCGAGGATGTCGAGCAGGCCCACGTACTTCTGCACGTTCAGGCGGAACGGCTTGAGCATCAGGTAACTGGCATTCATCAGATCAGCCGGGATGTTGCCCAGCGTGTCGACCAGCAGGTCTACATCCACCTGCTGCGCCCAATGCGAAAGCATGTTGTCGGCCGTCTGGAAATCGACCGGGGTAACCATGGTGATCAGTTTGCCCAGCTTCTGCCGGCGCAGCGCGGCGTAGCACAGCGCGAACACGCCGCCCTGGCAGATGCCCAGCATGTCCACCGGACCACCGCTGCGCGCGCGCAGCGCATCCACCGCGCCATCGATGTAGCGCAGCAGGTAGTCCTCCAGGGTCTGGAAGCGTTCGGAGCGGTCCGGGTAGCCCCAGTCCAGCACGTAAACATCCTGGCCCAGCGCCAGCAGCTTCTGCACCAGCGATCGGTCGGCCTGCAGATCGACCATGTACGGCCGGTTGACCAGCGCGTAGACGATCAGCAGCGGCGTGCGGCGGGTCGGTGCCTGTTCGCCGACGAAGCGGTACAGCACCACCTTGCCGTCGCGCCACACTTCCTCGCGCGCGGTCACGCCATAGTTCACGTCTTCCACCTGCGGCAGCAGCTTCAGCCCTTCCATCAGCTTGCGCTGCATGGCCAGCGTCTCCTGCATCAGGTCATCGGCGTTGAAGCCCAGCGGTCCTTTCATCGGTCACGCGTCCGCGTGGAAGCGCGAGGTGCAGCCTTTTTCGCAGCCGCCTTCTTCGCAGCCGCCTTCTTTGCCGGCGCAGCCTTCTTCGCGGCCTTGCGCGCGACCGGCTTCACCTTCGCTGGCGCTGGCTGTGCCACCGGATCCACCTCGGCGGTACCGGCCAGCACCGCCACCTGTGCCTGCAGGCGGCGCAGGCTGCGCTCCAGCTCGGCGATGCGGCGGTGGGCGGCGTCCATCTCGCTGCGGGTCGGCAGGCCGATCCGTTCACTCATCTGTTCCACCTCGCGCTGCAGGCCGGCCCGCAGCCGCATCTGTGCGTTGCCCAGCGCGGCGTACACCTGCTGGAACGGCTCGGACATGGCGACCTTGGCGTAGGCCTCCTCGGCCACTTCAATCCACAGGTCGAACATCGCGCGGGCGCTGGTCAGCTGGCTGCCGGGCTGCTCGTGCTCGGCCAGCCGCTGCTCGAACAGCGCGAAGGCCTCGTCCAGCGCCTGCTTGATCTGATCGACGTAGGCGCGCGAATGCTGCTGGTATTCCTCCTGCGCACGCAGCAGGGCCTGCCAGCGCGCCTGGTGCTCGCGGCCGGGCCCGAACGCCGGGCTCTGCAGCCACGGGCCCGCCTGCAGCTGGAACTGCTGCAGCCAGGCGGCGAACTCCGGAACCGCGGCACCGGCGTGGGTGCTGCCGCGGGCGCCCTGCAGCATCCATTGCAGCATGCCGTCACCCTGCCCCTGCACCGCTTCGCGCCAGGCCTGGGCGACGTCGGCACTGCTGGCGTCGCGGCCGGCAAACCGTGCGGCGACTTCCTGCATGGTGCCGTACCAGCTGCCCGCCTGTTCGCGGAACCGGCGCACGGCATCTTCCGGCGCACCCTGCCCCTGTTCGGGCAGCAGCTGGCCCCACCAGTCGAACAGCCGTTGCCAGCTGCCAGGGTCATCGCCAGCCGGCGCACCGGGCGTGCTCGCATGGCGCAGGGCATCGCCCCAGGCGCCGAAGTACTGCCGGGCCAGGGTTTCGAAATCACTGCTGCCGGCGTCGTGGGCCGAGCTGGTCATCGCAGGCCTCCGCAGGGCTGGCTCATGGCTTGGGGATACGCAGGGTCTTGCTGATCATCAGCGACCCGGACAGGGCGAACAACAGCACCATCGGGTGCAGCTGCCACGGACCGATCTGCCACTGGCCGAACCAGATGTTCTGGCCGATGGCATCGGTACCGGCGGCGATCGCCAGCACGATCACCAGCAGCAGGCTGGTCGGGATCGGGGTGCCCTCGAAATACGCGACCTTGCCCTCGTCGCCGGCCAGCGCCTCGGCGGTGACGTTGTAGCGTGCCAGGCGGCTGACGCCACAGCAGACGAAGTAGCTCAGCACCAGCCAGTCCCAGCCGCCCTGCATGCCGCACGCATACGCCAGCGCTGCCGGTGCCACGCCGAAGGAGATCACGTCGGACAGCGAGTCCAGTTCGCGGCCGAGGGTCGAGCTGGACTTGCGCCAGCGCGCGATGCGCCCGTCGAGGGCGTCGAAGATGAAGGCCAGCGGGATCAGCGCCATGCCGAACAGCAGGTAGCCGCGCTCGCCATCCTGCAGGAAGCGCATCGCGGCAAACACCGCGCCGGTGCCGCAGAAAGCATTGGCCAGGGTGAACCAGTCGGCCAGCTGGAATTCGCGCAGCATCGAGAAGTGACGTTTCATGGAGTCTCACGGAGCATCAAGGCCCACAGGTTACCGCGAGCGCCGCCGCCGGCGACAGCGCCGACAGGGCTGATTCTTCACCGCTCCCTCACCCACCCTCACCAGCGGTGAATTTTTCGCCACCCATCTTGACAGCCTAGGGGGGTGGCGCCTGTCGCGGCTTATCCACAAAGTTGCCCACGCGTAATCCACACCCCCTGTGGACAACCAGATCTCACCGACTGCGACAGTGGACATTTCCTCATCACCCCGGAGCGGGGTTTCCCTACTTCCCAAGCCACAAGGTCGGCGCTATGGTCACCGGCGGACCCGCCGCCGCCACGTCCGAAACTCTGCAACGGACGATGATGATGCTGGATGCTCCCACCCTGGCCGCGCAGCTGCGGCAGCCCCATGGCAACGCCGCGCTGGCGGTCGCCGACTCGATGAACCGCAGCAACGGCGCACTCAACCTGGCCGCGATCGGGCTGCTGGCCGTTGGCGCTGGCGAACGGATCCTGGAGGTCGGCCCGGGCAATGCGGCCTTCGCACCGCTGATGCTGCAGGCCGCCGGCAGCCACTATCTGGGTATCGAGCTGTCCACGGCCATGGTCGAGGCCGGCAACCGGCGGCTGGCCAGCGCCGGGTTGGCCGAGCGTGCGGTGATGCGTCATGGCGACGCCCATGCGCTGCCGGTCGCCGATGCCACGATGGATGCCGCGCTGGCGGTCAACACCCTGTACTTCTGGCCAAACCTGGCCCCGGTGCTGGACGAGCTGGCGCGGGTGCTGCGCCGGGGCGGCCGCCTGTGCGTGGCCTTTGGCGATGCCAGCTTCATGCGCAGCCTGCCATTTGCTGCCGACTTCCAGCTGCATGAGCTGGACGCGGTGGAGCTGGCGCTGCGTGTGTCGGGCTTCCGCGTCTCGGCCTGGCGCAGCCACCGCGAAATCGCGAGCGGCAATGACGGCCAGACCCGCGAAAAGCACTTCCACCTGCTGCTGGCACAGCGGCGCTGAAGTGGTAGAGCCGGCCGCTGGCCGGCTGCCCCGGCATTCCGGATTGCCGGCCAGCGGCCGGCACTACCCAGCCTGCATTCGCCGCCAGCGAGCAACACAGAACACCTGCATCACCAGTGGCCGGCCCACCGCAGCCGCCGCAACGACGGTGATCCGACCGCGTGGTAGAGCCGGCCGCTGGCCGGCTGCCCGGACCATTCCGGGTTGCCGGCCAGCGGTCGGTATTACCCGACTTGCACCCGTCGCCGCCAACGCGCGAAGCAGAACACCTGCATCACCAGCATGGCCACCAGTCCCAACGGCCACGCCCACCACAGCCCCGGCAGCCCATGCCGCGCCTGCAACCACACCGCCAGCGGCAGCTCCAGCAGTAGTACCGCCGCCATGCCCAGCAACGCTGGCAACATCACCGTGCCACTGCCTCGCATCACCCCGACCAGCACCGCGCTGCCTCCCATCGCCAGCACGCCCCATACCACCGTGCGCAGCTGCGATGCGGCCAATTCGCGCACCTCTGCGGCCGCCAGGATCAGCCCGGTCAGCCAGGGCGCCAGCACCGTCACCAGCAGCACCACCGCGCTCAGCATCGCCAGCCCAAGCAGCACGCCGGTGCGAGCGATGGCGGGCAGCCGTGCCGTACGCCCTGCGCCCATCGCATGCGCCGCGAGGATGGTGGCGGTAATGCCCAGTGACATCGCCGGCAGCTGCACCCAGCTCATCAACTGGTTGACCGCACCATAGGCGGCCGTGGCCGTGTAGCCGTAGCGGTTGATCCAGCCCAGCAACACGATCTCGGCAATGGCCAGACTGAGCATCTGCAACGAGGACGGCACGCCGATGCGCAGCATCGCGCGGATGATCGCGCCATCGAAACGGATGGCGCACAGCAGCTCATGCCCCGGCGCCAAGGGGTGCCCCATCCGCTGCCAGCGCCACATCAGCCAGACCAGGGCCAGCAACGAGGCAAATGCCGCCGAGACTGCCGCACTGGCCGCGCCCAGCTGCGGCAGGCCCGCCCAGCCCAGGATCAGCAGCGGCGTGCACAGCAGGCCGATCGCCGTGGCCAGCAGCAGCGCATGCAGTGGCGTCGTTGCATCCCCCACTGCGCGGCTTACGGCAGTGGCCAGCCACAACAGGAAGAACACCGGAGCCCCCAGCAGCAGGACGCGTGCATAGACAATGGACTCACCGAGGACCGGCGCCGGCGTACCCAGTGCCGCCAGCAGTTGTGGCGCGAAGCCGCCGCCCACGGCCATCACCAGCACCGACAGCAGCAGGATCAGCGCCACCGCACTGCCAGCCACCGCGCGTGCCTGTTGCGGGCGGCCCGCGCCCCAGGCCTGGCCGATCAGCACCATCGCGCCCGTGGCCAGGCCCATCACCAGTGCCAGCAGCAGGAAGAAGACCGGGAAGAACGCAGCAGCTGCAGCCACTGCCTGTGTGCCGAGCAGATGGCCGAGGTAGATGTTGTCCAGCGTGCCTGCGGCCAGTTGCAGCGCATTGGTCAGCAGCATCGGCAGCAGCAGTGTCAGGTAGGTGCGCCACAGCGGTGGTGCGGTCGGAGGTGTCGGATGTACAGGGGTGCTCATGGGATTCTCTGGGCAAGGCACCGCCCTGCCCGGCGTTTCCGCCAGCAAAGCAAGCACAGGGGAAGCGGGCCGCAGCCCGCAATCAGATGACGCCGTCGCTCAGCAACGGCGCGATGGCTCAGCCGTCAGCGTCTTCGAAGGCCAGGCGCAGGGCGTGGTCACGCACGTCCTCGGGCCAGGAATGCAGCGCCGCTTCCAGGCCCGCGCGGTCGTGTGCGAACAGCACGCGGATGGCCTCCTCGAAACCCGGCAGGTCACCGGCGATGGCCTGCAGGAAGTGATAGGCACGCTCGCTGTGGCGGCGCTGCCGGTCCTTGTCGGCACCGGCACGGCTGGCCGCTTCCACCAGCCTGCGCAGCACCACGGAGGCCCCACCCGGCTGTTCGGCCAGCCACGCCCAATGGCGCGGCAACAGCGTCACTTCGCGGGCGACCACGCCCAGCTTTGGGCGGCCACGGCCACGCGGGGTTGCGGGTACATCTTCGGCAGTGGCGTCGGCCTCCGCCTCCATGGCGGCGGGAAACGCTTCGGTCACCCGCGCCAGCAGTTCTGCGTCGCTGCCGCGCGTGTCGAAATCGCGGGTTCGGCCGCTGGCGTTGTCGAACACCAGCAGCGGACCGGCGGCGTTGTCGGCACGCAGTTGTTTCAACGCCAGGGCCGCAACGTCCGGGGTACCGGAAGCGACCAGGCGATGGCCGTCGAAACAGCTGAAGGGAGGAAGTCGGGACACAGGCATGGCAATGGCATCAGAGGCGATGCGCGAATATTGCCCGGGTAATTTGTGAGAGTCAATATTGCCCGGGTATTAATTAACCAGGAGAGCGTGCCAACCAAGGGTGGCAGCTATCCGAAAGGTTGGCTCCCACCCGATTCGTCGGGTCACAGTCGACTGTAGGACCAGCTGACCATGCGACCGTCCTTGTAGGGCATCACGCCATGGAACGGGCGGGGGTCGGCGTCGAACACCAGCGGCAGGAAGTTGCGGTCGCCCTCCCACATCGGCAGCGTGTCCAGCTTGTCCAGGTCCACCCACTCCAGCGTGCCTTCGTGGTTGCCACCGTGTGGAGTGCCCTCGAATCCATCGATGACGAACACGAAGCCCAGCCAGTCTTCGCCGTGCTTGCCGAAACCGGGCCAGCTGATGGTGCCGCGCAGGCGCATGTCGGTGCAGTCGATGCCGGCTTCCTCGGCGATCTCGCGGCGCATGCTGGCCGCCACGTCCTCGTCCGCTTCGATCTTGCCGCCCAGGCCGTTGTACTTGCCCAGGTGGTGGTCACCAGGACGGGTATTGCGGTGGATCATCAGCACCTGGCGACGATCGGGCGACAGCACATAGCCCAGGGTGGCGACGATCGGGGTATACGGCATGGGGCAGCATCCAGCGGCAGGTCAGCCGTGGATTATGGCCGATCAGCGCACCAGCGACAGGCGACGCTCGGCAGGCGCACCGGCGCCGTCGGGATCGCGGCGCAGGGTGGCGACACCGTGGCCACGCTCGGCCAGGTATTCCAGCCACTTGCCGAGGAAGGTGTTCATCCGCATGCGGTGGCTGATCAGCTCCGCCGGCGGCGGGTACAGGCCCATGGTGTCCTGCCAGCGACGGCCGACGTAGCAGTGGGTGGTCTCGGCCTGGCGCGCGTCACGGTAAAGACGCACATACGCCGAGGGATCCGGCTCACCGGTAACCGGGTCGGCCAGGTCGTAGGTCAGGCGCAGTTCCACCGTGTAGCGGTGGCACTCGATCACGTCCAGGCGCACGTCCAGGCCGTCGCCGATCGAGGAAATGTAGCTGCCCGCCACCAGTCCGGCCGGTTCGAACAGGCGCACCAGGTGGCGGTAATTCTCCGCGTACAGGCCCATGAGCCAGCTCAGCCGGCTCAGGCGGGGAATGCGTTCGGTACGGGGCAAGGCTCGGGCCATGGGTCGATCCTACACGTTGGTGCTTCAACGTGGGGGCGGGATCGTCCCGACCAAAGGGGCTCGGTATCGACCAACGGTCGATACCCACCACGGAGGAAGGGCAATGCCCGCCCCCCATTTAGCCCACGACCGTTGGTCGTGGCGCACGGATCAATACAGCTCGCGCTGCAGCCCCAGCGTGGCCAGCACCTTGCTGGAAATCTCCTCGATCGAGGTATGCGTGGTGCTCAGGGTCGGGATCCGCTCCATGCGGAACATGGTCTCGGCCGCGGCCACCTCGCGCTTGCAGGTGTCCAGGTTGGCATAGCGCGAGTTCGGGCGGCGCTCCTGGCGGATCTGCTGCAGGCGGTCGGGGTCGATGGTCAGGCCGAACAGCTTGCGCCGGTAGGCACGCAGGCGCGGCGGCAGGCGGTCGCTTTCCAGGTCTTCGTCGGTCAGCGGGTAGTTGGCCGCGCGCACCCCGTAATGCAGGGCGAGGTAGATGCAGGTGGGCGTCTTGCCTGCGCGCGACACCGCCACCAGGATCACGTCGGCATCGTCGTAGTTCACCGCGATGCCGTCGTCATGGGTCAGGGCGAAGTTCATCGCGTTGATGCGACGGTGGTAGGTGTCGAAATCGACCATGCCGTGGGCCTGGCCGACCCGGGCCAGGCGCGGGCTGGCCAGTTCACGCTCCAGCGGCTCGATGAACGGCGCGAACACATCCAGCATCAACGCCCCGCTGTCGGCCAGGATCAGGCTCAGGCTCTGGTCCACGCAGGAGTTCACCACGATCGGCCGGACCTGGTACCGCTCCCCCGCCGCCTGGATCCGGGCACAGGCTTCACGCGCTTTTTCGGGGTCGTCGACAAACGACATGCGGTCGGTAATGAAGCTGAACCCGGAGAACTGGGTAAGCAGGCTATGCCCAATGGTTTCAGCGGTGATACCGGTTCCATCGGAAACGTAGAACACCGGACGGATGGTCGACATGCGCGCTTTTACCCCCTACGAAGCTTAAAAAGGCCGCCAGCACAAGCTTGTGCCGACGGTGCTCTGCCCGGCATCATATCGGCTTCTTCCTACGGACGCGGCCACTCAGCCCGCCTCGGGCGATGGCCAAACGGAGCATCGCGCTTGAACGAGAACATCCTGTGGTTGCACGAACTGCGTCTGGCCGATCTGGCCCGCGTAGGCGGCAAGAATTCGTCGCTGGGCGAGATGATCGGCAACCTCGCCGGTCTGGGCGTTTCGGTGCCGGGCGGTTATGCCACCACCGCTGAAGCCTTCAAGGACTTCATCGCGCACAACGATCTGTCCAAGCGCATCTTCGACAAGCTGGCCACGCTGGACGTCGAGGACGTCAACGCGCTGACCGCCGCCGGCAAGGAAATCCGCACCTGGGTGATCGACGCTCCGCTGCAGCCGCAGCTGGACCAGGACATCCGCACCGCCTACGCCAAGCTGAGCGCCGACAACGGCGGCGGCGACGTGGCCGTGGCCGTGCGTTCGTCGGCCACCGCCGAGGATCTGCCGGATGCGTCCTTCGCCGGCCAGCAGGAAACCTTCCTCAACGTCACCGGTGCCGACGACGTCGTGCACAAGGTCAAGGAAGTGTTCGCCTCGCTGTACAACGACCGCGCCATCGCCTACCGCGTGCACCACGGCTTCAAGCATGAGGACGTGTTCCTGTCCGCCGGCGTGCAGCTGATGGTGCGTTCGGGCGTCGGTTCCTCCGGCGTGCTGTTCACCCTGGACACCGAGTCCGGCTTCCGCGACGTGGTGTTCGTCACCTCGTCCTTCGGCCTGGGCGAAATGGTCGTGCAGGGCGCGGTCAACCCGGACGAGTACTACGTCTACAAGCCCACCCTGCAGGCCGGCAAGCCGGCGATCCTGCGCCGCTCGCTCGGCAGCAAGGCGATCCGCATGGTGTATTCGGATGTTCCGGGTGAGCGCGTCAGGATCGAGGACACCCCGGTCGAACTGCGCAACACCTTCTCGATCAGCGACGAGGACGTGCAGGAGCTGTCCAAGCAGGCGCTGGTCATCGAGAAGCACTACGGCCGCCCGATGGACATCGAGTGGGCCAAGGACGGTGTCAGCGGCAAGCTGTTCATCGTGCAGGCGCGCCCGGAAACGGTGAAGTCGCGCAGCCATGCCACCCAGATCGAGCGCTTCGCGCTGACCGAAAAGGGCGGCAACGTGCTGGCCGAAGGCCGTGCCGTTGGTGCCAAGATCGGCTCGGGCGTGGCCCGCGTGGTCAAGACGCTGGACGACATGAACCGCGTGCAGCCGGGCGACGTGCTGATCGCCGACATGACCGATCCCGATTGGGAGCCGGTGATGAAGCGCGCTTCGGCCATCGTCACCAACCGTGGCGGCCGTACCTGCCACGCCGCGATCATCGCGCGCGAGCTGGGCGTACCGGCCGTGGTCGGTTCGGGCAACGCCACCAAGGTGATCGAAGATGGCCAGCTGGTCACCGTCAGCTGCGCTGAAGGCGATACCGGCTTCATCTACGAAGGCAAGCTCGGCTTCGAGCGCACCACCACCGATCTGGGCAACATGCCGCCGGCACCGCTGAAGATCATGATGAACGTGGCCAACCCGGAACGTGCCTTCGACTTCGGCCAGCTGCCGAACGCCGGCATCGGCCTGGCCCGCCTGGAAATGATCATCGCCAGCCACATCGGCATCCACCCGAACGCGCTGCTGGAATACGACCGCCAGGACGCAGCGACGAAGAAGAAGATCGACGAGAAGATCGCCGGCTATTCCGATCCGGTCGGCTTCTACGTGGATCGCCTGGCCGAAGGCATCGCCACCCTCACCGCCTCGGTCGCACCGAATGCCGTGATCGTGCGCCTGTCGGACTTCAAGTCCAACGAATACGCCAACCTGATCGGCGGCAGCAACTACGAGCCGCACGAAGAGAACCCGATGATCGGCTTCCGCGGCGCCAGCCGCTACGTCGACCCAAGCTTCTCGGCCGCCTTCGCGCTGGAATGCAAGGCCGTGCTGCGCGTGCGCAACGAAATGGGCCTGGACAACCTGTGGGTCATGATTCCGTTCGTGCGCACCCTGGAAGAAGGCCGCAAGGTCATCGAGGTGCTGGAACAGAATGGCCTGAAGCAGGGCGAGAACGGCCTGAAGATCATCATGATGTGCGAAGTGCCGTCCAACGCACTGCTCGCCGATGAGTTCCTGGAGATCTTCGACGGCTTCTCGATCGGCTCCAACGACCTGACCCAGCTCAGCCTGGGCCTGGACCGCGACTCGTCGATCGTCGCGCACCTGTTCGACGAACGTAACCCGGCAGTGAAGAAGCTGCTGTCGATGGCGATCAAGGCAGCACGTGCCAAGGGCAAGTACGTCGGCATCTGTGGCCAGGGCCCGTCCGATCACCCGGATCTGGCCGAATGGCTGATGCAGGAAGGCATCGAGTCGGTGTCGCTGAACCCGGACACCGTGGTCGATACCTGGCTGCGCCTGGCCAAGCTGAAGGCCAACGGCTGATGCCGTGAAGGCCGCAGGCTGACGTCGTGTTCATCGGCGTCAGCCGATACTGCTGCTGCACGCAAGCCCCGCCTCTGCGGGGCTTGCTGTTTCTGGCGTCCGTACACGCCACGCGCACCTCGCGCCTGTCCCGTAGCAGCAAAGGAACTTCCGCATGATCGCCGCCGCACCGCCCGTCCCCGCCGCAACACCCTGGTTCCACTCGCTCGATTGGGAACGCCTGCTGGAAACCTACGGCGTACCGTTGCTGGCCGCGATCGTGGTGCTGCTGGTCGGCATGTGGGTGGCACGACGCCTGTCCAATGCGATGCCACGCGCCACCGCGCGCATGGGCGTGGACCCGATGCTGGGCAGCTTCCTGCGCAATGTGGTGTATGCCGCGTCGCTGGTCATCGTGGTCGTGCTGGCCATTGGTACGCTGGGCGTGCAGATCACCCCGCTGCTGGCCGTGCTCGGCACCGCTGGCCTCGCTGTTGGCCTGGCATTGAAGGATTCGCTGTCCAACATCGCCTCGGGCGTGATGCTGGTGACGCTGCGTCCGTTCCGTGTCGGCGACGTAGTGACCATTGCCGGACAGACCGGCACGGTGCGCGAAGTGCGCATCTTCCAGACCGTGCTTACCGGCGCCGACAACCAGCACACCACCATTCCGAACACGCTGATCACCGCCGCACCGATCATCAACCTGACCGCCGAGCCGACGCGTCGCGTCGAACTGGTGATCGGCATCGGCTACGAGGACAACATCCAGCTGGCACGCGACACCGCGCTGGCGCTGATGAAGGCCGACCCGCGCGTACTGCAGACGCCGGCACCGGACGTGGTGGTGTATGAGCTGGGCGCGCACGCGATCAATCTTGGCATCCGCTGCTACGTGAAGTCGGCCGACTGGTTCGGCACCAAGGTCACGCTGCTGGAACAGCTCAAGCTGGGCTTCGACAAGGCCGGCATCAACATCCCGTATCCGCAGCAGGACATGCACCTGTACCTGCATGGCAAGGATGGCGGCGTGGTCGAGGCCGACGCGCTGGTGCGCGACAAGCCTTGATCGGGAGTGCCGACCAACGGTCGGCACCCACCCACCGGCGATCCGAGATTGAAATGCCGGCCAGCGGCCGGCACTGCCCGGCCCCGCACACCCCGGTAGTGGCGGGCCGGGGGCCGCCCCCCTCGGGGGGAGGGGGGGGCGCGTTGTTTCACCGGTGGGGTAGAGGTGAAGCCGATCGCGCCTCCGCCGAAGAACGTCGCCCGATCCGGCGGGTTCAATTCCGCCCCCAGACGCAGGCGCTCCGGCAGGTCCGGATTGGCAATGAACGGGCGGCCGAAGCCGATCAGGTCGGCCCAGCCTTCGGCCAGTGCCTGCTCCGCGCGTTCGGCGGTGTACTTGCCGGCGTAGATCAGGGTGCCCGGGTAGACCATGCGCAGCGCCTGTTTGAACGCCACCGGCATCAGCGGTGCGTCGTCCCAGTCGGCCTCGGCGATGTGCAGGTAGCCCACGCCCAGCCCGCCCAGCAGGTGTGCCGCAGCCAGATAGGTGGCCTGCGGCGTGTCGTCCACCGCGCCCTGCAGGGTGGTCAGCGGCGCCAGGCGCACACCAACGCGCTCACCACCGGCCACCGTCACCACCGCTTCCACTACTTCACGCAGGAAGCGCAGCCGGTTCTTCAGCGCGCCACCGTAACCGTCGGTGCGCTGGTTGGCCTGCGAATCGATGAACTGGTTGATCAGATAGCCATTGGCCCCGTGCAGTTCGACGCCATCGAAGCCGGCGGCCAACGCATTGCGGGTGGCCTGCGCGTAGTCGGCGATGATGCCCGGAATCTCGGCCTCGGTCAGCGCGCGCGGCATCGAGTGCTGGATCATCTCGCCCACGCCCGCTTCCGGGCCTGCGCCGGTGGGGTCGACAAACACCTTCACGCCCTCGGCCAGCAGCGCCGACGACGACACCGGCGCGGCACCACCGGGCTGCAGCGCGACGTGCGAGACCCGACCCACATGCCACAGCTGGGCGTAGATGCGGCCACCAGCAGCGTGCACGGCGTCGGTCACCTGTCGCCAGCCCTTCACCTGCTCCGGGCTGTGGATGCCCGGGGTCCAGGCATAGCCCTGGCCCTGCGGGCTGATCTGGGTGCCTTCGCTGACGATCAGGCCGGCGCTGGCCCGCTGCGCGTAATAGGCAGCCATCTCGGCAGTGGCAACATTGCCGCCTGCCGCGCGCGAGCGGGTCATCGGCGGCATCACGATACGGTTGGGCAGGGTCAACAGGCCCAGATGGTGGGGAGTGAACAACATGGCGGCGATCTCTTGCGGGGGAGTGCCGCAAAGGATGGGGATGCCGGCTGCAGCGCAACAGGCGGAGCGTGGCAAAACAGTTGTGCCTGGCAGGCAAGGATGGCCTGGCATGAAGGCTCATCCATGCATGGCGTGGATCTACTCCAAGCGGGGTTCTATCCTGATCGTGCCATGCGCCACGCGGTCATAGCAGGCGCGCACCACATCTTCCCCGTACTTCAGCTCCAGCCGGCGCACGATGAAGTGGCCACGCGCCATGTCCTGGTAATAGTCGGTGAACATGGTATTGAGCGTTGCACCAGCAGCGGCGCCGACAATCGGCACCGCCTGCGCGGCGAATTTCTCGGTGACAACCACCCCGAAGCGCGCCGCCACCTTCTCCACCATCTTCGCCAGCAGCTTGCCAGCTTCCTTCGGCGCCACGCCCAAGGTCAGATCGCGGCCGGTCACCACGCGCCCGGCCAGCTCGGCCGACAGATGGCGCATCACATCAGTGGTGAAGCCGCGAGCCAGGTAATAGCCGGTCTCGCTGGCATCGTCACGCGGCGAGTTCCCACCCAGCGCGAACACCTCCAGGCACGCCTGGCGGGTGCTGAACTCGGACAGGTCGAACCCCTCGCTGCGGGCTACGTCGGCCACGGCGCGCATCATGATGGTGGTCGACACCGGCAGCTCGATGAACAGCGCGGCGAAACCAAAGGCCCCGCCGACCGCACCCGAGGTGGCCGCCGCCAGCTTGTGCCAGCGGGTGGACGCGCCCTTGCCGGGCGTGTTGTCCATGCTCCACAGCGCGGTCTGCGCCGATTTGCTCAGCGCCGCCTGCACGGCGCCATGGATGCGATTGGAGACCGAGCTGGGCAGTGCCTTCACCGCGAACTCCAGCGGCGTACCGACCAGGTTGGCCATGCGCGCGGTCAGGGTCGGCGCTTCCAGCAGGGTCACCGCCCGCTGCAGGTCGGACCAGTCGCGGGCGTCGTGGGCAATGTCGCGGGGGAGCAGGATGGGCTCGTTCATGGCGCCGATCTTAGCGCCAGGGAGTTGAACGGAGGGTAGTGCCGGCCGCTGGCCGGCAACCTGATACACGTCACGAAGGCCGCTGAAATTACCGCCACCGGCCCGGCCCACCAGGTAACGGGTCAAACCGGTGCG
>NZ_JBJNRH010000001.1:223199-389479 GCF_045809185.1 Nocardiopsis yanglingensis
GCGGCCCCGGCGCCCCCCCCCACACCCCCCCCCCCCCGCCCCCCTACGCCCCGCCCCGCGCCCGCCACTACCAGTTCGCGTGTCATCCGGTAGCGCCGGGCCATGCCCGGCGTCGTTGTTCAGGCCGTCGGCAACCCCGACAGCGCGCCCATGAACTGGCGGTAGTGGCGCAGCTCGGCGATGGAGTCATGCACATCGCTCAGCGCGGTGTGGTTGCTGTTCTTGCCGACGCCAGCAGCCACAGTCGGCGCCCAGCGCTTGGCCAGTTCCTTCACCGTGGACACGTCCAGGTTGCGGTAGTGGAAGTACTTCTCCAGGCGCGGCATCTGGCGGTGCAGGAAGCGGCGGTCCTGGCAGATGGAGTTGCCGCACATCGGCGACAGGCCAGCCGGAATCCACTGCGCCAGGAAGTTCACGGTCTGCGCCTCGGCCTGGGCCAGAGTGGTGGTGCTGTCCACCACGCGCTGCCACAGGCCTGAACGGCGGTGCTGGTTGCGGTTCCACTCGTCCATCGCTTCCAGCGTTTCCAGCGGGTGATGGATGGCGAATTCCGGGCCCTCGGCCAGCACATTGAGCTGGGCATCGGTGACCACCGTGGCGATCTCGATGATCGAATCGTTATCGGTATCCAACCCGGTCATTTCCAGGTCGATCCAGATCAGTCGCTCGTTGGCCGCGCCAGTGTCCGCCATTGTGTCGCCTCGTTGCTGGGCAGGCGCGCGGCCTACCGGTAATGAAAAGAGGCGCCCATCATACCCGTTCGCCCCTCAGCCCTCGCCGGCGTGGTCTTCCAGCAGCAGCGGCGGCTTGCCGCGCTTGGCGCGGAAATAGTTGGTCAGCCGCATGCTGGCTTCCTTGGCCAGCACCCCGCCGTGAATTTCAACGCGGTGGTTGTGGCGGGCGTCGCCAATGAGGTCGAACACGCTGCCGCAGGCACCGGTCTTGGGGTCGCTGGCACCGTAGACCAGGCGCGAGACACGAGCATGCACGATTGCCATTGCACACATCGCACACGGCTCCAGGGTCACATACAGCGTGCTGCCAAGCAGACGATGGTTGGCCAGCAGCTTTCCGCCGGCCCGCATGGCCACGATCTCGGCGTGCGCGCTGGGATCGTGCGAGGCGATGTTGAGGTTCCAGCCCTCGCCCAGCAGCTCGCCCTCGGCGCTTACCAGCACCGCACCAACCGGGATCTCGTCGAACTCACGTTGTGCGCGCTCGGCCAGCGCCAGCGCATGGCGCATCCAGTGTTCATCGGCGTCGTGCACCGGCACACCCAGGGCATCGGTCATGGCGGTTCTCGCGTGTCTGCAGGGCCAGGATGGCCGCCGGGGCCGCATTGTACGCCCGCGGCCGTGCAGGTGCCGCTAGCGTGCGTCGAAGCGCTCGCGGGCGGCGTCCAGCGCCGGGAAGTTGTGCTCGGCCCAGCGGTCCAGGGCGGACAGCGTCTCGACCAGGCCGCGCGCGACCTCGGTCAGCCGGTACTCCACATGCAGCGGCTTGCTGCCCAGGTCACACCGCTCGACCAGGCCATTGCGCTCCAGCTGCCGCAGGGTCTGGGTCAGCACCTTCTGCGAGATCCCTTCGATCTTCCGCAGCAGTGCACCGTTGCGTTGCGGGCCCTGCGCCAACGCTGGCAACAGCAGCATCACCCACTTGCCGGAGATCAGCGCCAACGCATCGCGTGCCGAGCAATCGGCGGCATAGACATTTCCGGGAAAGGCCATGGTTACCTCAAAGTGCGTAATTGCCGGGGCATACCGGCACCGCGAGGATGGTCGCACACTCCACGAACACCTCGCCCCATGCGCGCCCTGATCCTGCTTGCCCACCCCGAACCCCGTTCCTTCAACGCCCACCTGGCCACGCAGGCGGCCGAGCAGTTGCGGCACGACCATCTGCAGGTGGACATGGTCGACCTGTATGCAGAAGGCTTCGATCCGCTGGAAGCGGCCTGGCACCATCCACGGCGCCTGCAGCCCGAGCGCTTCGATGCCCAACGCGAACAACGCTACAGCGCCGAACACAACCAGCTGCCCGCCGATGTACAACGTCACCTGCACCTGCTATGGGCCGCAGACCTGGTGATCCTGCAGTTCCCGCTGTGGTGGTTCACGGCGCCGGCCGTCCTCAAGGGTTGGCTGGACCGCGTGATGGTCTATGGGCCGATGTACAACAGCCATCAGCGCCACGAACATGGCGTGATGCAGGGCAAGCGTGCGTTGCTGAGCGTCACCACCGGTTCTTCGGCGCGGGCGTGCGCGGTCGATGGCCGCGAAGGCGACACCCGGCTGCTGCTGTGGCCGTTGATGTACAGCCTGCGCTACGTCGGATTCGAGGTGATGGAACCGTTCGTGGTGCATGGCGTGCGTTCCGGCCTGCCAGCGGATCGCGTGCAGGCGCACGGCGCGGCACTGGCGGCGGCCACCAGCGACTACCGCGAACGGCTGGCACGCTGGCAACAATGGCCAACCGTGCCTTTCAACGATGGCGAAGATTTCGAAGAAGGTGGGGGGCTGCGCGCGGAAGCCACTGCGCACAGCCCCTTCATCCGCCACCGCGACGCGGGATGAACCTTCGCCTGCAGGCGCTACCGGAAAGCCTCATACTTCGCACTCTTCCGAAGCACCTTGGTGAACACATGACCACCCTCCGTCCCTCTCGCGCCGACGACGGCGCCGCCCTTGTCGATCTCTGGCGCCGCGCCGTCGACGCCACGCACGACTTCCTCAGCACTGAAGATCGCCTGGCGATCGATGCCGAAGTCGCCGGTTTCCTGCCGCAGGCGCCGATGACCGTTGCTGTCGATGCACAGGATCGGCCGCTGGGCTTCATGCTGATCGACGGCACGCACATGGAAGCGCTGTTCATCGATCCGGACGTACGTGGCACCGGGATCGGCCGGCAACTGCTGCAGCACGCACTGGCCCAGCATCCAGAGCTGAGCACAGACGTCAATCAGCAGAATGAGCAGGCGGTCGGCTTCTACCTGCGCATGGGCTTCGTCGAAAGCGGCCGCTCACCGCTCGATTCGCAAGGCCGTCCGTATCCGCTGATCCACCTTCGGCATAACGGCTGACATCTGTCGGCCGCAACCGCGTGCTAGCGTGGCTGCTTTCGACCAAGGAAAGCCGTGCATGGATGGTGCAAAAGCCCTGCTGACCCTGTTTGCGCTGGGCATCAGCCTGGTCTGGATCCTGGTGCCGTTCGCCATCTTCGCCGTGCGCAACCTGCTGCGTGAGGTACTGGTCGAGCAGCGCCGTACCAATGAACTGCTTGAACACATCGGCGGCTACCGCATTCCCAAGCCGCAACCCGAACCGACCGTCTGGCGCGCGCCTTGAGCAGGAACGCGCCAAACCTGGATCAGCCCGTCGCCTCGAAGGCCGGTGAGTACTGCACCTCGCCCTGTGCCAACGGAGGCTGCAGGCAAAGTGTCTGGAAGTACTCCGGCGCAACACCCGGCAGCACCAGGCCCGGCTCGGCACGGAAGCCGAAACGACCGTAATAGGCCGGCTCGCCCAGCAATACACAGCCATGTGCACCCTGCTGACGCAGTGCTTCAAGTGCGGCGTGCATCAGGGCCGCACCGATGCCCTGCCCCTGCCACGCGGGCAATACCGAAATCGGGCCCAGGCCAAACCAGCCCGTGCTGCCATCGCTGATCGTCACCGGCGACACCGCCACATGGCCGATCACCTTGCCGTCCATCTCGACCACCAACGAAACGCTCAGCTCCCCGCGGGCGCGAAGGGCATCGACGATGAACTGCTCGGTATGGCTGCTGTGCGCAGTGTCCCGGAATGCGGCCTCGGTGAGCGCATGGAGAGTGGCGTGATCATCAATGGCTTCGGTACGGATGGTGTAGTTCATGGCGTAATGTCTGCTTGCGTGAGAGTTGCGTGAATTAGCGACCGCTGTCACAAAAGAACGGCGAAATGTCGGACGCGAAGTGCAATCGCTCCCCCCACCTCGAATCGCCTGTGCCGCAATGGATTCGGCGAAACCGCCGCACGCTGAATGCGTCAAAATTCCGTCACCGACGCCTAGTCGTAGCTGGCGCCAGGTTTCCAGAACACTCCATAATCGATAAACCTGTCACCAGGGAAGGATATATGGACACGGACGCACGATGCAGGATGCCGCCATGGATGTAGCCATGCTGACACGCAAGGGACGCCATCTGGTACCGATGGGCCTGTTGCTGGCGCTGACGGCCTGCTCGCCTTACGCGGATGCAGAGCGTGACGTTGCCGCAGGTGGACGCGGTCTGGCCAAGCTCAACCCATCACCGCAGCAAGGCTACGAGCTGGTGCTGACACTGAAGGATGCCCCCGGCCCCTTCGCGGTGGTCGAGGGCGTTGCCCAGTACGACGCACGCAACTACGCAGCATGTGGGCGGATCGTGCCTGCAACGGGCACTGCGGGCCGCATCACCAGTCAGGAACCTATCGCGCTGCGCCAAGTGGGTGAGAACGAGTACCGCGGTACGTTCTACCTCGATCGCATGCAGGACGAGGATTACTACGGGCGTGGCGTCTGCCATTGGACGCTGACGGGTGTCGGTGCGATGTTGCGCGCGACTGGCGACACCGCAAATACCCGCTTTCTGACGTTTCTCAAAAAAGATCGCGTGGATGCAGGTTCGCCGTTGACTCTCCACTATCCGAAGATTGCCTATCCTCGAGCCGAGCTCGCTGCCAACTATCCTGCCAGCGGCAAAGAGAATCCGTCCGAGTACAAGGAAGAGCTGCGCGAGGCGCTGTTCTCAACCACCACCACTGTGCAGAAACTCGCGCCATGAGCTGCCAGTTCAACCATCCCTCTACCCCCAAAGGAGGCCGACATTGCGCCACAAGATGATCCCGTGCCTTGCTCTGCTTCTGTTGACCGCCTGCCATCCGGAGACCGCCATGAACCAGGAACGTGCCGCTGCTGAAGCCGATATCGCCCAGGGTGGGCGTGGCCTCGCCAAGCTCAACCCCAGCCCGCGCAAGGCCTATGAACTGGTGCTGCGCCTGAAGGATGCCCCCGGTGAGTTCGCGCTGGTTGAGGGTGTCGCGCAGTACGACGTGACCAACGAAGACCAGTGCGGGCACATCGAACCGGCCACCGGTACCGCCGCACGCATCACCAGCCAGGAGCCGGTGGAGCTGCGCAAGGTCGCCGACGGCGAATACCGCGGCACCGTGTACCTCGACCGGATGCTGGATGAGGACTACTACGGTCGTGGCGTCTGCAAGTGGGAATTCAGCGGCGCCGGCGCGATGCTGAAAGCCACCGGCGCCGAGGGTGAAACGCGCTTCCTGTCGTTCATTGAGGCAGCGCCCTTCGTCAAAGGCGAGACCGAAACTCGCCACTATCCTCGCGCAGACTATCCGCGTGTGAACGAGATTCCTGATTACGGCGCAAGCGGCCAGGAAGATCCCACCAAGTTCCGGCCTGAACTGCAGAATGCGCTGTTCTCCGCTTCGCTTGAAGCCAGTGAGGTGCGCCAATGAGCCTCAACAGCCAGGACTATGCTGCACTATCCGAAGATGCATACAAGGATTATGCGGTCGGTCGTCGTGCACCTGGTCAAGAAGAGATCGTCCCGATCAACGGCCACAAGTACAAGATTCTTGAGCATGTTGATAATCGACTGAACGGCTATCAGGGAACGATCTACCAGCGAGTCGACACCAATGAAATTGTCGTCGCACATCGCGGCACCGAACAGATCGCACGCGATGCAATTCTGACCGACGGTGGCATGGTCGTTGCCCGCACCAACGTGCAGGCTCCGGACGCCATCGCGCTGACTCAACGCGCCCTCGCCTACGCCAAGAAGGAAGGGCAGGATCTCGGACAACGTCCGCCCGAAGTTACCGTCACCGGCCACTCCCTCGGCGGCGCTCTGGCCCAGATCACCTCGCACCACTTCAACGTCAAGGGCGAGACCTTCAATGCCTACGGCGCGGTCAGCCTCAGCTATCGCATTCCGGAAGGCGGCAACACCATGATCAACCACGTCATGGCCTCCGATCCGGTCAGCGCCGCGTCACCGCATTTCGGCCAGGTCCGCATCTATGCGAAGCCGGATGAAATCAAGACACTGGCCGCAAACGGCTTCAGCAATCACGCCCTGCGTGATCTGATTCCGGACCGCCCGATCATCGCGGCCACCAGCTCGTTCGGTGCGCACAAGCTGGGCAACTTCCTCAACGAAGGCTCGGTGCTGAAGCACCCGGAAACGCAGAAGCTGGCGAAAGACAACGCCAAGATGATCGAGGAGTATCGCGACGACGTCGAGTCACTGCGTCGCGGTGTCACCCGCGCCGCACGCGGCATCCCGGGCGGCGCCATCGATCTGTACGATCACATCCGCGGCCCACTGCAGCCCGGTGAACCGGCACGCCGCGAAGCGGAGAAGAACGGCCATCACACCAGCATGCTGCGCATGGACGATGCCAACCACCTGGGCAACCCACTGTTCAACGACGCGATCCGCGGCGTGCACGCACAGGACGTGCGGGTCGGTCGCGTGCCGGATGTGATGAGCACGCAGCTGGCGGGCAGCCTGGCGGCCGAAATGCACGCGGCTGGCGGCAAGCGCATCGACGAGGTAATGATGAATGCCGATGCCTCGCGCAGCTTCGCCGTCCAGGGCCAGGGCGGTGACCCCGCTCACCTTCGCGTGTCGGTGGATACGGCAGTGGCGATGAACACACCGCTGGAACAGAGCAGCCAGCGCATCGACCAGCAGGCCGCAGGTCAGCGCCTTGCACTGGAGCGCGACCAGCAGCTGGAACAGCAGCAGAACCAGACCCGCAGCATGCAGGCCTGATGGCGAGCGCGGGAGCCGATCATTCCGGCTCCCGTTGCACGTCGGCACTCCGGCTCAAGGGCTGGAGGCAGCCATCGGCGCGGAGGTACCGGCCGTCACAAACAGATCCGGGCCAGAATCCGGGAAGCCGCCACAGACCCGATCCCCCGGCGCCACCGGGTCGCATGGCCACTGGCTGCGTGGAACCCTCTCGCGCAGCTCGAAGCGATCTCCGGTCCAGACCACGAATGCCAGGTGCTCACGGTTCCAGTCACTGAACGCACGCGGGCCACCCTTCTGGGCGGCCTCCGGGTACTGCACGAACCAACGCATGGCCGGGGCAAACTGAAGCTTGCTGTGGTCCAGTGTGATCCTGCCTTCGCGGGCCAGCTGGCGTGCGCGATCGGCTTCCGTCAACGGCGGCATGGCCGGCATGGCCTCGGCCGTTACATCCCGCGGTGCGGTATCGCCACGCACCTGGTACACGCGTTGGGTGATGTAAGCCTCGCGGCAGTCACCGGCCGGCATGTGCACAGGCTCCTGCGCCTCCACGGTCGTCGCGGTCGCCGGGTTGCTGCAGAGGAAAGGCGCCGACACCAGATAGAACGTGCTGTCGGGGTCACGGCTCTCCAGCGAACGCACCCAGACGTCGCCCATCCGCGCGATGAAGTCCGGGCGCTGGCCGTAGCCCGGCACCGCCTTGAACCATACCTTCTGGCGCAGCCTACGCTCGCGCCAGCTGCGCGGCAGGTGGATGTCCTGCTCAGGCACTGCCACCAGCAGAGCCGCCAGATGCGCCGGCATCAGCCCCTCGCAGGCACCGATCAACAGATCGCCCTGGGTCGCCAGGCGCCCGGCCAGATCCACCGGACAACGGGCACCGAGCGCACGCTCGGTGGCCTGCTCCGGCGGCAATGGGACGACAGCCAGTGCGACTGGTGCCGGAGGCGCGCTTTCGACGGGCGGCACGGGTACGGGTGCCAGAGCTGGGACTGGCATCGTCGCGGGTGTGGCAGCTGGCCCGGCCTCCTGAGCCTGTGCCGCCGCAGCAACGAGGCTCAATGACAGCAGCCAGAGCGGCGGCAGTCGGCGTGTGGACGAAGTACAGCGGGCAACGACATACCGGGAATTCGGGAGAGCGATTCGCATGTGGTGTCCTTACGTTGGGTTTCCATGTCGGCGCCAGAAGGCGCCACGCGTCTTGCGTCCAGCACCTGCGAGCCTCCACCCCGCAAGCACCCCCGTGGGTCAGATCGAACGTGAACGCTGCTCCTGCTCGCGGGCAGCGGCAGCAGACTGATCCTGCTGAGAAACACTGGCCGCCAACTGCTGGCTGCTCTGCACCAGTGGCTGCTGGGCGGCCTGCTCCCGGTCAACGGACGCACGCAGCATCGCCGGATCACCCAGCGCGCCCTGCACTGCAAACAGCGTGCGGCCGTCGTTGCCCGCCAGCAGATGATCGATGCGCGACAGGCCGGCCTTCTGCGCCCCCAGCGCCAATGCGCCAGCGGTATTGTCGAGCTCCTGTGCATTGCGCAGTCCACTTTGTGGTCCCATCTGCTGCAGGTGCCGGCGCGCATCCTCGAACAACGCGTTGCCGGGCTCACCGGCATGTGACATGTCGCGTGCAACGG
The DNA here is from genome assembly GCF_045809185.1 of Nocardiopsis yanglingensis. Lineage (NCBI taxonomy): Bacteria > Bacillati > Actinomycetota > Actinomycetes > Streptosporangiales > Nocardiopsidaceae > Nocardiopsis > Nocardiopsis yanglingensis. The sequence goes on from NZ_JBJNRH010000001.1 coordinate 231,639, forward strand.
TCTGCGCCGGCGCACCGACTTCGCCTCGATCCAGTCGCGCCATCACGTCCGGCGTCAACTTCTGCTGCCAGCCCTCGAAGCGCTGCTGGCGTGCCTCGATGCCGTTGAGCGCGCCATTGATCGCCCGCGTCGCTTCGCGCACATCCTCGCGCGCGGCTTCCGGCACACGTGTCTGCCACTGCCACACCGCAATACGGCCGGCATGCTCGGGCAGCGCCGCCAGTTCCGGCTGATTCACCAGATCCAGATCCAGCGCCTTGCCGGCACGCTCGTAATTCTCCTTGCCGACCAATGGCAGATAGCCGCGGCCGTGATACTTCAGTGCGTCGCCAGGCGCGTCGTTGCCCATGCGCCCGCCGTACATCAGCTCGGCCAGATTCTCCGGCCGCCCACGAAGCGCCTCCTGGCGGGCGCTCTCCAGCGCACCATTACCATTACGCCACGCGGCTTCCACCGGGATCTGCGAGATGCCCCGGGTGAAGTTGAAGCTCTCGTTGAGTCGACTCAAGCCACGGGATTCGTGCCCGGCCTGGGCCATGAAATTGGCCAGTTCCCGGGACGAGGTGATGCCAGCCTCCGTGGCCTGTCGCAACAACTGCGACTCTCTATCCTGCGACACGGTGGAACTCCTGCTCGATCATCGTGGGGTACTCCTGCCTCCTCACAGGCGCGGCACTCAAGGCAGGCTCACGTCGGCAACTGCGGACGGATCGAAATCCTCGAATCGCACCCTGCCCAGCTCGGCTGCCGAGAACTCACGCGTATGGGTCGCCTCGGTCTCGGTATCAACCACCCTGCGCTGTACGCCCTGCACCCAGCAGGCCCGCTCCAGTGGTGCGTAACGGAACGTGTAAATGCTGCTCCAGCGTTCCCTGCTGCCGCCATTGGTGATCACGCTGAAAGCACCATCCTCGATCGTCACGTAGGCGAAGGGATCGCCGGCGATCCCGCCGCGGGTGGAGCACGGCACCAGCTTGTCGTTGCGCGCGGCCAGCTGCCAGCGTCCCGCCGCATCACCCAGCAGCAGCAACAGCACCCGGTTGGGACCGTGCTCGCCGGGCACCAGGCCATCGGGCGCCGGTTGATCGATCACCAGCAACTGGTCGTCGATGCCATTGCCGGTGAGATCGCCGCGTACGGCTTCCAGCAGGTTCGCGCCGGACGGAACGAACGCCAGGGCATTGTCCATGTGCGTGCCACTCCCCTTTTCCATCCCCTGCAACTCCTTCCAAGCCGTCTTGCCAGTATCCATGCAACGGCCGGGATACCGCGCAATACGCCACATGTCCCGGTGTCCGCCAAAGCGGATGATAGCCCTGGCCCTGCGAGGACTTCGGTGGTCACGAGCGTCGCCCGTACGGTGGGTCGTCAGAGTCCTCATGGACGGAAAAGCTCCTGCGCTCGATTGCACCGATGCGTCGGAATTTTGACGCGCACGCAGCTTACTTCGAGGAAGCACCGTTCGTCGAAGGGGGCCCCAAAAGAAAAGCGCAACTGATCACACAAAAAGCGGAGCTATCGTGAACAGTCACCAACCCGCTGGAACCACATCACCTGAATTCGATGGACGCATCATCGTTGCCCCGGCCTCATTCAAGGACAGCGCCCCTCAGGGCAGGCTACATCCCGAATAGGCAATCTCACATGCTTGGCCATGCTTCCCTCGACACGCCCGCATGGCACCGGAACGGGCAAGGACCTCGCTACCGGCAGTCATCACGACACTGATCGCGCCAGGGGCAAGGGTTCCAACGGGATCGGCAATGGCGACGCACTGATCCCGGAAGGCGATCCAGACCTCGCACTTCTGCCCACCGTCGCTTCTGCACGCGTCCACTGCAAGCGAACGTGCCACACGCTTCGACTTCTGGGAAACGGCTGCCCCTCTGGGTCTGTAACTTCCCGGCTCACGCAGGGAAACATCCTGGGCAATGGCTCCCCATCGCCTCTGCCAAACGCCAGTTGACATGGGCGTGCCCGATTCACCCCCCTGTGCACCGGGTATCGGGGCACACCCACCGACACCCTGATCACCGATTGGATACTGGCCCGGAGGGCAGCGGCCTTCGGCCGAGGCAGTGAGCGGCAGCAAGCCTGCAATCAGCAGGCACGGGAGAAGACCGCGGTGGATTCGTTTCATGAGGACACCCATTGCCTTGCTGCCCATTGTGAGAGGCGGGACGGCCTGAGGGGACGATCGTTGCCCAGACATGCTCCCGGACTGGGAAGCTTCACAGAGCAAACCCTAGCCCAGGCGGGCGGGCCACCTGATCATTGGAGAGCTCGGCGATTCCAATCGGAATGCTCGGCAAGCACCATGCCCACGAAGTTCTGCCGCGCCACGCTGACCTGGAATCTCTGAACCCAGGCCTCCGCACAGCATGCCCAACGCAATCGATACTGTCGCCACCAGAACCGCAACGGGAACATCGTGCCTGTGCCGTAGAACAACTACCTTTGAACAGCTGCTTGGCCTAGGCAAACAGCAGACAGAAAATGAACAGGGACCGCAAGTCGATGAACGAGGACAAAGCGACCTCGTACAGCAGGCGCTCTGAATGTTGGCTTGGTCAACATTCCCTGACAACCCGTAATGCGACCTCTAGCAACTCATGCCTGCAGGCCCCGGCCCTCCTTCGCTCAATAAGACTTGAAGAGCGGCTCAGTGCAATCGGTATAGAGCACCTTGCATTGCCCGATGCTCTCCTTACTGCACGCTGCCAGCACATTCTGGGTTGCACTTTCGCGCGATGCTCCCGTGTTCGTCCTTACCTTCCGTCCTTCCTGCGCGGTCGCGTAGGCAACGCACTGGTTCTTGTAAGTTGTCAGGACTTTGCAGTCGGTCGCCCCATACTGCGCACATCGCTCTTGGGCTTCTGCCTCGGCTGCCGACTTATCCTTATGATCCTTGGATGCCCCCATGTCACCGGACGCCGGTGACAGAGAGATGGCACCCCACGTCTTGATCCAACGGCCGTCGGGCCTGGGCGCAGATGTGCCACTCTCCCCCCCGGTTGGAATCGGGGCGCACCCACCGACACCCGGGCCACCGATTGGATACTGACCTGGCGGGCAGCGCCCTTCTGCAAATGCTTGGTCGGCAGCTACCAACGTAATCATCAGAAGAATCACGCGCGAAGCCAAAGACATATTTACCTCTTCATCAATTGCCGCTGATCTTATTCGCAGCCCGGAGCCCTGTTTCCTGGGGGGACAGCAGACCGCCTTGCGGAACAGTGAGCCTGCCATTTCCAGCTGAATTACTGGTTTCCGGATTGACAGAATCCTGCTTCGAAGGAGCAGCTGGTGTATAGGTGCCGGGTGGACGCCCATCCGCACTCGGAGTAGCGGCTGCGCTGCCACCTATCTGCGAATATGCCATGAAGCCGCCCAGCGTGCCCTGGAAGAACATCGCGGCCATTGGGGGCGCAGTCAGGATCAGCGTCGTCAGAATCAATCCCATGCCGCCCTGCTGCATCGCCTGGCTGGTCATGCCGTCGCTGGAGGCGCCATTAAGCAAGTAACGATTTACCAGCGCAGTCGTCCAGAACGATGCCGATACCCGGATCACCATGTCCAATGCAATCGACACCATGGCCGCAAGCACCGCCATCGAGAACATGGTGCCTATACCGTAGAAGAGCCACTTCTGGAACAGCTGCTTGGTCTGTTCAAACAGCAGGCACAGTATGAACAAGGGCCCCAGCCCGATGAACAGCGCCATCGCAACTTCGTACAGCAACAGCATCGAACCTGCCGTGACTGCGGGACCGCCGGCGCCCAATCCGATGAACCACTGTGCGCGGGTCTTGTCAGCCTGCAACCCCGGATCATCCAACACCTTGATGGCATCAATGCTCGACAACGCCACCTGCATCCAAGCCAAGCTCTTGTCGATCTGATCCTCAGGCTTTTCATCCTTGCCAGTCACGACATGGGTGATGACACCTTTGACGTCACTGGTCAGGAACTTCTGCAGATTGGTACCAAACATCGCCATGCTAGTAGCGACACTGACAATCAGCGCAGCGCGAGCCATGTTGGTAACAAGCACCATCATCGAGTCACGGCTTCGGCCGGTGACAATTCGATAGCCCTGAATCAGCACCCACAGGGTCATGAGAATGAGGGCCATGGCGCCAACCCACTTCATCATGTTGCCCATCAGTTCGATGCCAAACTTCCCGATACGGTCGTGCAGGAAGTCCAGGATCAGGCGGAAGAACACGAAATCGCCGATCGACTGGATACGCACCGCGTAACCCAGAAGATCCTGCAACCCGCCTGAAAAATTGAAATTGAAAATCGAGCTGATCGACATTTCCACAATCCCTTGGTAGTTCCGCTACCGCTCTAGTCGCCGCAATGCGATGCAGCGTCCATGTGCCCGGTTGACGCGGTTATTTGATGCTCAACGCGGCCTTGAGCGAAACGGTCTTTACTAGATCGCTTGCCAGGCGAATCGCCGTTGGATCACCCTTCAATGCCGCCTGGGCAACGATCTTCTGGTTGGCTTCCATGACCTCGATGTACGCGTCGTAAGCCTTCATTCGCGCCTGCCAGGACTGCGACTGCACCGCCAGCTCGTTGGCCGTCCGCAACGAATCACTGTCAACGCCGGTCACAGTACCCGCGCGGTTGTCGCGCTTGCGGTTCGCGTTGATTTTCGTGATCAGATCGTCCATCTGCGGGATTGTCTGCTGAATGAAGTCAACTGAATCGTTGTACTTGCGATTCTGCATCATCCGGATATTGACGCAGATCTGACGCTGCTGCTGCTTGACGTCACCCTTTGGGTTGAAGACAAAGTACGAGAACAGCATGTCCACGGGATCGCCACTTCCGCCATTGCCACACGCCTCGGTCACCATGTAATCATCCGGCACACGCGTCAGGATGGCGCCTGGCGGAAGACCGAACGACTTGAAAATGCTCTGGACATCGATGATTGCTTCGCGCACCTGGTTGAGCATTTCACTCCAGCGCTTGGCGTTCTCACCGAATTCGATGCCGTTGGAAATGCGATCCAGCATGGCCTGGAGCCAATTGGCACCGTCATACACGGGGATTGCATTTACAGAGGACACACCGCCCAGCGACAGCGCCACCCCAAGCGTCAACGCCGCAAGGCGCGATCGCAGGAGGACACGCTTTCCAGTGCTGGCATTCATCGACGCGTTCTTCATGATCATCTCCATTGTCTTCTCCTTCACTCCGCGAAGGCGCCTTGTTCAGGCGACCTCATCGCGGCTGACTGCGGTTTTCCCCGAGCCTTTCCGATTCCTATAGAACTCTTCCAGCCACTGCTCCGGGCTGAGCTCGTCCACTGTCACGCGCGCACGTACTGCGGCCGTCTGCAACACCCGATGCATGATGTCGATATTGTCGGTCGAGGCCGAAATCACTGAAAGAATGTCGTCCATGCCACGCAGGTTGAGCTGGCAGACACTGGAAGCATGGCCCTGCTTCACCAGGAAGCAGCGCGAGCGCTCGTCCAGTGCGGTCACCACCCTGAACTCGGCCTCGGTCAGCTTCAGGCCATCCATGTAGTCGCTCTTGCTGGCATTCGGGTTCGGCAGCAGGATCAGCGTAGCGGTCTGCTCGATCAGGGCGGCAGAGATATCGCTCTTCAGCGCATCCTCCGGACTCTGCGTAGCGAAGATGCCCAGACCATTCTGCTTACGGATGGTCTTCTGCTTGTTCTTCGCGAACTCCTTCAGGCCACCCTCGCCGTCCAGAATCTTCCAGAACTCGTCCATCACATAGATCAGCGGACGACCATCGATCAGCGACTCGAGGCGATGCAGCAGGTAATTGATGACCGGCACGCGCACTTCGGGGTTGTCAATGATGTCGGTGTAGTCGAAGCCGATGATGTTGGCCTTGCTCAGGTCAACGGTATCCACCGGATTGTCGAACACCCAACCCAGCGAATTACCGGAGGTCCAACGACGCATGCGCGCATAGAGGCCGTCGTCGCCCATGTTGGGCAGGCTCTTCTGGAAGTTGGTCATGCTGCGCAGGTGCATCGGCGTATCCAGCATGCTCTCCACTGCGCGGTAGATGTCCTCTTCCTCGCGCGCGCTGTACTCGCGCTTGCCAGCCAGCACCTTGATCAGATCGGCCAGGAACTGCACGTTGGCTTCGTTGTTTTCGCACTGGAACGGGTTGAAACCGGTGGGCGCGCCGTTCTCCAGGGCCAGATAATTGCCGCCGCAGGCACGCACGAAGATCTCCGCACCGCGATCCTTGTCGAAAAAGAAGATCGTCGGCGACGGCTCGTACTTCTGCACCTGACTGAGCAGGAAGTTGATCAGCGCGGTCTTACCGGTACCGGACTTGCCGATCACCATGGTGTTGGCGATCGCCTTCTCACCGAGTGAATTCTCGGATGGATGGGTAGCGTGGAAATTGAAATAGTACGGCTGACCGTTGGTGGTCTGCAGCGTGGTCACGCAATCGCCCCACGGGTTGTTGTGCTGCTTGCCGGTGGCGAAGTTGTGCAGCGGCGAAAGGCCCAGGAAATTCAGCGAGCTGACATTGGCCAAACGCGTACGGTAGCGCCAGTTGCCCGGCAGCTGCGAGTAGAAGGACGAGGTGACCGCGAGGTCTTCCTTGGTCGACACGAATCCAGCATTGGACAGTTCGGCGCGGGTCGAGGCCACGTTCTGCGAAAGCTTTGCCTGGCTATCGCCGTAGACCGCCATGATGAAGTGGTACTCACCCAGCACGAAATTGCCGGATGACAGCTGATCCATCGCCTGATCGAGCTCCACGATCTGGCTGACGGCCTTGTCGCCAGACGAGATCATCATGCCCTTGGTCCGGTCGAGCACCTTCAGCGCGTCCTGGCGCCCCATCGGGCTGAAGGAATGGGTGATGACGTACTCATAGTCCAGGTACTTCAGACCGTTCAGAATGCCCGGGTAGGTACCCTCGGCATACTCCTTGATGTTCAAGATGGCGCCGAAGTGGTTGGCGCCATTTGGGGTATTGATGACGAAGTCCCCGGTCTTGGCCGAGAACATGTGCCGGCTGACCGGCAGGTAGTCCTTGATCGGCGCGGGCAACACCGGCACCGGCTCGTCGATGCGGTTGATCAGATAGCCGAACAACTCCAGCGTCTCGGAGAACACGACCCCATTCTTCGCTTCGTACATGCCCAAACGGTACGGCGCATAATCACGGATGACGGCCTCGACGTTGCCCGCAAGCTCCATCAGCTTCTCAACTGCCTGCTCCTGCTCGGCGCGCAGCTTATCGACGTTCGCCGACTTCTCGACAAAGCGCTTACCCGCCACCACCGGGCGGTAGATCATGGTCAGGTACAACTCGTTCTGCATGATGCGCTGCGAGGACAGCATGCCCATGTACTGGTCGGACACGTCCTGGTTGAAGCGCTGCTTGAAGCTGCTCTTCCCTTTCAGCGTGCGACGACGACGGATGTCGTGCACCCAGAAAGCAACGTTGACGAAGTCGGGCGCACGCAGCGTCTGCAGCAGGCGGTTGAAGGTGTTGTGACGATGCTCGAGCTCCCACTCCTCGCGGCCGACGAACGGCAGCCCTTCCAGGTGCCAGGTCAGCAGATAGTCGCCGCCCGTGGTCTTGACCACGTTCGGAGCAACATGTGACGACAACGGGATGAACTCACTGATGGAGGTGTCAGGGCTGAACATACGACTGCTTCCAAAGAGGTATTGCCAAGGAGTTTCAAAGGACCCGGCGGGCGCAAAGGCCCGCCAGGTCGGTTCCGGACCTCAATCCATTCGGGCCGGCTTGTCACGGTAATGATTCGGGTTGAACACCCACATGCCATCGTGCTCGCGCACATTGCGTACCCGCAGCTTGAACATCAGGCGCAGGCCCATCAGCCGGAAGATCATTTCGTCACGCTTGGCCATCTGCCGCATGATGAAAACCGCCACGGGAATGGTGAGCAGGAACCAGAAGTTCGTATACATGCTCAGCAGCAACAACCCACCCGCCACCAGGAAGAATGGCAGGTAGGGCACGCCCAGAAACATCGCCGGGCGCGTGCAGCCACGGAACAGGACGTTCTTATGCACTGTAGTACTGGATGGCGTTGTTGATCAGGTAGTAGGTGGTGCCGCTGCCGCCGCACTTGCCGTCGCTGCCGTCACCCAGCAGCATGCGGGCGATCTGGCCGGCGGCGCCGATCAGCACACCACCAATCAGGATCGGCGCGACGTCGGCGATACGCTTGTGCGCGAACGCAATCTGGTAGCCGGCGAAGATCACCGCGATGGTGACAACTGCAATCGAGGCGATATTCAGCAGCCCCTTGATGTTGTTGAAGAAGCCGCAGACCTTGTCGTCGGTGCCGCCAAAGTCGGTCGAGCCTGTGGCGAATGCCTGCGGAGCAAACACTGCACCAACGAAGAGAGTGGCCATCAGCAGGGTCTTCAGCGTGCGCTGGGCCTGGACGAGGTCGAGATTGGATCGCTTCATGGATTGATTTCCTTGTTGATGGACTAACACAACTGAATGGCCTGGCGGTTGCCGGGCCGAACCACGACTTCGTCAGAACACGAAGGCCGCATCCCCTGCGGGAATCCGCTGCGCCGGTGGAGCCTGTACCGGCACGTTGTACGCATTGTCGCTACCGGCCACCGGCTGGTTGCGTTCATTCCAGGGCCGCAGCATCACTGGGCCCTCGCTGTTGGCGCCCGCAGCACCCGGCAACTGCTGCGGCATAGCCATCCCCTGCGGGGTGCCCTGCCGCGGCAGCTGCTGCGGCATGCCTGCGGGCTGCTGCGGATATGCGGCGCCTTGGGCCGGCTGCGCCTGCGGCTGCATCACCCGGTCCACCGAACCCAGCACTACCTTGGAAAGGGCCTGGTCAGCGATGTTCAGCAAGCTGCCACGTGCCATCGCGCCGGTGGAGGGATACACGACGTAGGCACGCGCCGGATCTTCAGACGGCACGTACACCGGATTGCTGGCCTGGGCAACGATCCGCGCCTGCGCCGGGGAGGCCAGCTGAGGATGGTGCTCGACTTTCACGCTGCGGCGCTCGCCGCGGCTGATCACATCGATCGGCGCAACGCCGTTGCTCGCGACCTGCTGGCCGCGACGGATCGAGTCGTAGACCTTCTGCACATAGCCATGGCGGAAGCCGGTCTCGAAGTTGCCGGAGTAGTAGCAACTGAACGACTTGCCCCAGTCACCGCCAGAACGCTTGTAGCACTCGGCCAGGATGCGCGAGCCAGCCTGCAGGTTTGGACACTGCTGGAACGCCTTCTCATACGAGTCAAGCCCGTACTTACCCAGGTTGTAGCGGTTGACTTGAGCCAACCCGATGGAGAAGTTGTAGCCCTTCTCCTCCAGCATGCGCACCGTAGCCAACGCCTCGTCCAGCGCCTTGGGTTGTCGCGCCAGAGCGCCACCAACCACGCCGATGGCATAAGGGTTGCGCGACGATTCAACGTTGATGACGTGCTGCATCACGTCCATCGACACCGCCATCTCCGGGCATGCCATCATTTCAAGTCCTGGCAGCATCCTTCAGCCCTCCTGCCCCTGGGCGCGCCCGGGATTGAAATCGATACCGGTGATGTAACGCGAACCGGCGTGCGCCTTGATATGCACAACGATGTCGATGGTCATCATCAACAGTCGCTTGATCACGTTGAACTCCAGGCCCGAACCTTCGGCGGAGGCCTTCACCATCAATGCCAGCTGGTCCCAGGTCTGCTCCGGGCTACCGGCATGGCAACTCGTGATCGAGCCTGGATGGCCCGATGCGCAGTTGCGGATGAAGTAGAACGCCTCATCACCACGCAGCTCGGCGAGGATGATGCGCTCGGGCTTCATGCGCAGGCAGGCTTCCATGCAGCTCTTTGCGCTGACATTGCTGGTGCTCTGCCCACCCTTGGAGTACAGCAGGTGCACCACATTGGGTTGGGTCAGAAACAGCTCGCGCGCGTCCTCGATCGTGACCAGACGCTCGTTGTCCGGAATATGATTGACCAGCGCCTTCATGAAGGTGGTCTTGCCGCTACCGGTCGCGCCGGACACCACGATGTTCTTGCGGTACATCACAGCACGCCGGAAGAACTCGGCGTACTCGCGCGAATGGCGCAACTCCAGCAGCTCGCGATCCTGCTCGCTGATGCTGCCATCGCTTTCCAGGATCTGGTTGAAGAAGCCATCTTCGTGATACTGGCTGAGTGACTTGGTGTGCTTGGACGGCAGGCGGATGGTGATCGAAACCTTGCCGGCATCGCAGGCAGGCGGAATCACGAACTGCGCACGCTGCCCGGTCGGGAAGGTCAGCGAGACGACCGGATCAGCATCGGTGATGCGCTGGCCGGTATTACTCTCATTGACTACGGCCGTGCAGAACTGCCGGGCCCGCTCGAAGGTCAGGCCCGGCACATCCACTCGCTGCCACCCGGCCCGGGTTTCCAGGTACAGCTCGCCAGGACGGTTGATGCAGATTTCCGTCACCTCCGGCGAGGTCATGTACTCGGCAATACCCAGCACTTCGTACTGATAGCGCAGGAAATCGCTGGAGACGAGGGCGAGGGGTGACACTTCGGCGTCCATGATCGTTCGTTGTTTACCGGCGGGGGTGCAGCACGTTGGTGAAATCGACGTCCTTGGCGACGTAGACGTTCACGATCGTGCCCTGGTTGATGGTGACGGTCGGCGGCCTGCGTTCGCTCATTGCCTCATTGGCCAGGCGCTCCATGGTGCGGGCGGTCGCGCTTTCATAGGGCGAGCGCACGGCGAAACCGTTGCTGGAGACGGTGGTCGATTCCGGACCATGTTCGGCGGCGGCGTACTTGAACGCGTCAGCAATCAGGCTGATCATCAGCGCCGATGCGATACGACTGCCCCAGTGCGCACTGTACTGACCCGGGTGGCCCGCGCCACCGAGACCATCGGTACCTGGGCTGGACATGGCAACGTCGATGCCATTCGGCGTGGTGATGCGGTCCCAGATCACCTCCACGCGCTTTCCGGTCGGGCCGCCACCGTAAGCACCGTAGATCTTGGAACCCTTCGGCAACAGCAGATTGCGGCCATTGATCGAGTACACCGGCTCGGTCACCAGGCACGAGGTATAGCCCGCGATGTCAGTGATGATGCGCGTTTCCAGCACGCAGCGCAGATACGTGCCGCGTACCAGCAGTGCATCTGGACTGCGGATGAAACTGGCACTGGATACATCATCGACATCGGGGCCGCGGCGCGTACGCGTCGGCTCAGGCGCTTTCTCACCGTTGGCCATCTGGGCCAACATGGCCTTGGTGTAGTCATCCAGTGGCGGCTGTCCAGGCGTGCCGGACTGGCCATCTCCATTGCCGACCATGCCCGCGTTGCCGCCCATGCGACGTTCGGCCAACGTTGGCCCGCGCGGACCCGCGTCATGGTCCATCGACAGCGACGACCGTGCGGGCATCGGCTCCGGTGGTGGCAGCATTGGAATCGGCGCAGGTTGGGCGACCGGCGGTGCCGGCTCGGGCGTGGAAACGTTGGGAAGCTCGGGAGTGCTGGATCGCGCCACTTCCGGCGCAGTGGAAGCAGCCTCCTTGTCATCCTGGCCCTTTCGGAACAGCAGGAAGCCCATGGCCACCAGCAGCACCACGATGCCGCCGAGGAACAGAAGCGCCTTGCGATTCAACCGCTGCTCTTCTGCCGAGCGCAGCTGTGGCGCGGCCGCATCGAGGTCCGGCGCAGGCTCGGCCTGGGACGTGCCGAAGTATGGATTCGACTGCGCGTCCGAGGCGCCCTGTGCACCGTACGGGCTCTGGCTCTCGTCGCGTCCGCTGTTCGGGTCGTTTCCGGGAGTGTTCTGCTGGCTCATTTCTTCACGTTCCTTCGCAGGCCGACGACGAAGTCGCCGTGGCGGATGACCAGGTACGGGTAGGTCCCGTGCACGATCAGCGTATTGCCTTCAACCGTGGTGTTGACTACGAAGTCTTCACCGTATTCCGTTTCCCGGCCGAACACGGCCGGGAAGATGCCGGTCTTGTATTCCGGCGAGTTCGGCAGTTTCAGATAGGTGAAGCGGCCATCGTCGTAGGCGTTGACCGGGATCAACCACCCCATCTTTTTCGCCTTGCTGGTCGAATAGGAGTAGTTGAAGTTGTATTGGCGGTCCTTGGCCAACTCCGAGCTCAACAGCGGCTGCGCCTCTTCTTCCACCGCTTCCTGGGCGACACCGAACACGGTGTCGTTCGGGTAGGTGAAGGCGATCTTGTATTGCACGCCTGCACGACGCGCCTGTTCCAGCTGGCGCCAGTCAGTGGCCACTACCTTCAGCTCAAAGATGTAGGAATGGGTCTCGGTACGCACCATCATGTTGGTGTCGACGTCGACGTTCTTCGGCTTGAGATAGAACACGTTCTCGCGACGAGTCAGTTCCCAGCCGCTGCTGAAACCGGTGCTGTAGTCGAGGATCTTCTCGTTCGGGCTCAACTCGATCTGGGTGGTCAGACCCAGGCCGGTGCGAACCGGATAGATGCGGTCCTTCTCGTACTCGTAGTGGTCCACCGCCTGCGCCATCGCTGCTGCTGAAAACAACAGCGACAACATCGACAGCAGCGCCAGCGCGCTTCCCCTGATATTTCGACTACTCATCGGTTGCTTGCTCCATCAGCAGTTCCGGTGGAATTGTTCTGCGCCGGCCTCATTGCCGGCTGTCCGGGCATGGTTTGCCCCGGCACTACCTGCCCCTGCACCGGCTGACCCGGCATTGGTTGGCCCGGCATCTGGCCATTGGCCGGAGCCGCAATCGGCTGGCCCGTGGCCGGATCGATCATCGTGGCTGCGGCGGGGTTGTTCGGATCGTAGACACCCTGCGCCTGCTGCGCGGCTTGCTGCGCCTGCATCGCACCATCATCTGGCACCGGCACGCCGCGTGCGTAGTCGTTGTCGACGCGGTACTCGGTGACCTGGAAGGCCAGTGGATTAAGGATGCGATCCTGCTCGGACAGCGCGAGGTTCTGCTTGTACTCGAAGCGCATCGTCACCAGCTGGTTGTCCAGATAACTGGACGCACCCGAGCGCTTGTCCAGCAAACTGCGCTGGATACGCACCGATGCACCGCGGAAACTGCCATTCGACTCGGCGCCCAGCGGGGTGATGCTGAGGATCTTGACCCGGATGGCGCGCTCGCGGCCATACATCACGAACGGATTCTGCGGGTTGTTGCCGGCGTAGCGCTGCCGCATCGATTGCGCTACCGGGCTGCTGGACATCACAAACACCAGTTCCCAATCGCGCAGGCCCATCACCGCCGAGTCATAGGATTCGCGCGCCAGTACGTACTGGGCCACGTTGCTGCGGTTGATGGCTTCACTGGAGGTGATCGTCTCACCCTGGAAAGTCCCGCGCAGGCGCGCGACCGTCGCGGTACCCGTATACGCATCGGCCATCACCAGGAACGGCACCTTCTCCTTCAGCGGCAGCATGTAGTAGTAACCGCCCGCCAGCGCGAGCGACATCAACAATGAGCCGGTGGCCACCCACCACGCACGTCGCTCGCTGCGACGCGCCATGTCGGCCACGGTGATCTCGTAGCTGACCGCCTTGGCGACCGACTGCTCGACCTTGGGACTATTGCCGGGATCCTTCTTGCGGAACATGGATTCTTCCGTACTGCTGAAACATCAATGGGCATGGAGCCCCTGCGACAGGCGCGGGGAGCGGCACGTTCGATGATTTCGAGGTGGACTCAGGTGCCGCTGTTGGAATCAGCGCTCTGCGCCGACGCGGTGGGCGTCGAGCCAGCGCTCTGCACAACGATCTGGTTGCCTACGATGGAGACGGAGATGCCCTGTGCCGCATAGGCCGCCGTGAGATCGATCACGGCCTGCTGTGCGTTGGTGGTGTCGATATTCGAGACCGCGCCGTACAGGGTGAAGTCCGAGCTGAGGCGGTAATCGAGCGTGCGTCCGGAATCCTTGGCCCAGCGCTCGAGCATGGCTTTGAGCGTGCCATCCATCGGCGAGGCCTGGTAGACGTAGCTGGAGTACAGCGGGATTTCGGTCGTTGCCGCCGCAAAGCGGTTGACCGGCTTCCAGCGGCCGCCGAAATCGGGAGCGGACTTGGTGGCACAACCTGCCACCATCAGCGCCGCAGCTGCGGCGATGGAGATTTTCGCGATAAACGCCTGATTCATACGGGCTTCACTTTGACGTACGAAAAAGCAGTCCCGAGCGTTGGCTCCCTGGTCGTCCGGCGCTGCATGGCGCACGCCGGAATCGGGGAGACGCGCTGGCATGCAGCACACCTGCCCCGGCTCCCCTGCAGCCCGAGAGCTGCCAACCAGGTCGCGGGGCCGCCAGACACTGCCGACGACACACCCGCACACCCTCACCAACGTCGAAACCATCCTTGTTTCCATGGCACAAACTCCTGGCCACCCTGCGTTACAACTTTTGCCATCCAACACACACTTCTGGATGACGAACACAGAGTTACACAACCACGCGTCAATTCCATGTCAGACAAGTCTGAAAATCCATGAACAGATGCCGAATTTTTGACTCAGCTCACGGTTTCACGTCAATGAATATGAATCTACGTCACAAATTTAGCGACGTGAATTAGACGTTAAGCATTGGAACGTCGACTTTCGGCAGCAGCCTCGACGTGAAGTAGCGATCCTTGTAGTAGCGGATCTTGTCGCACTTCACAGGATGCGGTATGCCCTCGTACAGGAACACTTCCTTGTCCGGCCCCATTGCTTTCAGCTCCTGCGGCAGCATCAGCGCGCGCCGCTCTTCAGTGAAGCTGTGGGTCTTCTCGCGAGCGTGGGTGACGTTCTTCTTGCGGATGGTGGTGTAGCCCAGCATGTCCGAGTAGTCGTTGGCATCCTGCTGCTCGCGCGGCGCATACAGAATCTGCAGCGCGTGGTTGGTGATGATCGTGCGCGACACCTCGCGCCCGTAGGTGGCATCGAGCTGCGACATGCTCTGGATGATCGGCAGCAGACGGATGTTGTAGCCCGCCATGTAGGACACCGCCGAGGCGATGATCTCGACCTTGCCGATCGAGGTGAATTCGTCCATCAACAGCAGGCACTGGTACTTCAGGTCCGGGTTGGACTTGGGCAGTTCCTTCGTATTGAGGTTGATCAGCTGGCTGAAGAACAGATTGATGATCAGCCGGCTCTCGGCCAGCTTGTTCGGCTGGATGCCGATGTAGATGGTCATCTTCTTCTTGCGCACGTCGGTCAGCAGGAAGTCGTTGCTGCTGGTGGCCTTGTCCAGCACCGGATTGATCCAGGGATTGAGCGGTTCCTTGAAGGTGCCCAGGATCGAGGCGAAGGTCTCGTCGGCCTGGGACAGCATGTTGGCGAACGCTGAACGCGCGTTGGCGCTGAGGAACGACCGCTCCGACAAGGCCTTGAGGTACTTCTTCAGATCGGTGCCGTCGCCCGATGACAACCGGTAGACAGCGCCCAGCGTCGGTGTGCCCGAGCCGCCCGGGAAACCGCTGCTGCGCTCGTCGTCCCAGTTTTCGAACAGATACAGGGTGAAGGCCATGAACGCGTTGCGCGCCTGGCTGACCCAGAATTTCTGGTCCTCGGCCCCATCCGGATACAGCATCGCTGCAATGCTCATCAGGTCCGAAACCCGGAACGCCGGGTCATCGGACACGTAACTGAGCGGGTTCCAGCGGTGCGTGCGCCGATCTTCGGCGAAAGGATTGAACAGGTAGATTTCCTGTCCCTGGCTCGCACGCCAGCCACTGGTCAGGTCGAAGTTCTCCTGCTTGATATCCAGTACCACCAGCGATTCGCCGTACTCCAGCAGGTTCGGGATGACGACGCCCACGCCCTTGCCTGAACGGGTGGGTGCCGCAAGAATCACGAACTGCTGGCCGTCCAGCCGCACCAGCTTGCCGCCATGGCTGCCGACCACGATGCTCTGGCCGGTCTTCTTGAACATGCCGTGCTTGGACAGGTCGGCGCCGGTGGCAAAGCGCGCGTCGCCATGCAGCGAGCGCTTGTCCTTCTTCAGCAGCAGCACCAGACCGGTCACCACCAGTACCAGCAACGGCAGGCCGAAGCCAACGTAGCCGGCCCACTTGATCTTGCCCACGAAGGGCGCGACCTGCGGCTGGTCCAGTGCATTGAAGTACTGGTAATAGGTGTTCCAGGTGAACAGCTTGGTATCCAGGCCCAGGAACAACAACGTCAGGTAGCCGGAAAACACGAAACCAAGCAGCAGGGTCGCCAGCGTGATGATGGCGATGAGCAGATACTTCTTACTGGGCAACACCCGAATCCTCCATGATGCGCACGAGGGCGCGACGGCCTAGCGGCGGCGCCAGCGCGACGCCTTCTTCCGCAGGTGGTTTTCGTTCTCCAGCCCGGGCTCTTCGCCCTCTTCACGCACCCGCTGCAACAGCAGTTGACGCGCTTCGGCCAGTGATACCAGGTCGGTCAGACGATCCCCATCGTCGGCGACGACCGCATGGCCGACCACATCGCCCGGAGCGTACACCGGCGCGTAGGACACCGCTACCAGCTGATAGCGGCCGCGCGTCTCCAGCACATGCCTGAACTCCTGCATCGACATCCTCCTTGTTCCAGCATTCCACAGCCCCTGCACGTCCATCATGCCGACCACCGTGTCGTGATCACATGCAGGACGCCGGCAACCGTGGGCCGCACGCGCTGCAGCACCGAGCCCATGCCCGGCATACCGCAATCCCATTGATCAAACACTGATTTACCCCCGGCGTGGCTGCTGCTGTTGCGGTGCAGCAGTACAATGCCCGGCTCCCCGCCCCCATCGCGCCCCCGCATGAGCCCCAACTCTTCCCTGGCTGCGCGGCTGACGCCCCGTCAGCGCACCCTGATCATTCTTGCCCTGTCCCTGGGCGGCTTCGCCATCGGCACCAGTGAATTCGCCAGCATGGGCCTGATGCTGGAGATCAGCCGCGGCCTGTCGATTTCCGAAACCCAGGTCGGCCACCTGATCAGCGCTTACGCCATCGGCGTGGTGGTCGGTGCGCCGATCCTCGCCTTCGTCGGCGCCAGTTTCCCACGCCGCAAGCTGCTGCTGGCGCTGATGGGTTTCTACGCCATTGGCAATCTGGCCAGTGCGCTGGCCCCGAACTACGGCACGATGCTGGTGGCACGTTTCGTCGCCGGCCTGCCGCATGGCGCCTACTTCGGGGTGGCGATGCTGGTGGCGGCGGCGATCAGCCCGGCCGGCCAGCGTGGCCAGGCGATGTCGCGGGTGCTGCTGGGCCTGTCGATCGCGATCCTGGTCGGCAATCCGCTTACCACCTGGCTGGGCCAGCAGTTGAGCTGGCGCACCGCCTTTGCCCTGGTCAGCGTGCTGGCCATCGCCACCGTGGCGATGATCGCGCGCTTCCTGCTGCCGGACCCGGACGAAGTGCGCACCTCGCCGATGCGCGAACTGCGCGCCTTCAACACCACACAGGTGTGGCTGGCACTGGCGATCGGCGCCGTTGGCTTCGCCGGCATGTTCTGCGTGTTCACCTACCTGGCACCGACCCTGGTGCAGGTCACCGGCGTGGCCGAATCGTGGATGCCGCTGGCGGTGGGCGTGTTCGGCATCGGCGCGATCATCGGCAACATCGCCGGTGGCTGGCTGGTCGACAGGTTCCACTTCAAGGCTGCCGCCGTGGTGCTGCTGTGGTCGATCGTGATGTTGCTGCTGTATCCGCTGGCCGCGCAGTCGGTGTGGACCATCGGCCCGATGATCATCACCGTCGGCACCATGGGCGCGCTGGCGGCGGTGCTGCAGACGCGCCTGATGGACGTGGCCGGTGAAGCGCAGACGCTGGCAGCGGCCTCCAACCATGCCGCCTTCAATACCGCCAATGCCCTGGGCCCGTGGTTGGGCGGCATGGCGATCAGTGCCGGCTTCAGCCCGGCCAGCACCGGCTACGTCGGTGCGGCCACTGCAATCGGCGGCCTGCTGCTGTGGTGCGTGGCGGTGATGCTGGACAAGAAGCGCAAGACCGCCGCCGCCGGTAGCCACTGAACATCGCGGCGGATCGTCAGTCGCTGCCCGTGCGGCGGCGGCGATCCGGACGCAACAACGCGGTATCGCCGGCCGCCAGCGTCGGTCGCGCCAGCTCACCGCGCTGCACGCGGTCCAGCACCCGCCGCGAGTTGGCCGCGCAGTCGATGCCCTCCGGCCGTACCTGGATGTCCTCGATCAGGGCCAGCAGATGCGCCCGGCTCTGTGCCAGCCGCAACTGCAACGCCTCGATGTCGGCCACCTTCTGCTGCAGCATCATGATCAACGCGTCGTGTTGCCACTGGCCCATGTCCGGTGGCAGCAAGGCGCGTATCTCCTCCAGGCTGAAGCCGGCGCGCTGCGCGCCGGTAATCAGCTCCAGCAGCAGCACCGCCTGCTCGGGATAGTCGCGGTAGCCGTTGGCCTGCCGCCGGACGACCAGCAACCCGGCCTCCTCGTAGAAGCGGATGCGCGACGCTGCCAGGCCCGTGCGGCGGGCCAGCTCACCGATCTTCATCTGCCTGAATCCTCGACATCGAAGCCTGTTGACCTTCAATCAAACTTGAAGGTTAGCGTAGCGCCATTCCCCTGTCCTGGAGCTGTCCGATGTCGCTGTTCTCGCCCCTGGCACTACCCTCCGGTGCCGTCATCCGCAACCGCATCGCCAAGGCGGCGATGGAGGAAAACATGGCCGACGCCGACCACGCCCCCTCCGAAGCGCTGCTGCAGTTGTACCAGCGCTGGGCCGACGGTGGCACCGGACTGATCATCACCGGCAACGTGATGGTCGATGGCCGCGCCATGACCGGGCCGGGCGGCGTGGTACTGGAGGACGACCGCCACCTCGACCGCTTCACCGCCTGGGCGGACACTGCCCGCTCGCGGGGCGCGCAGATGTGGATGCAGATCAATCACCCCGGGCGGCAGATGCCGGCCGCACTCGGCCAACCCGCGCTCGCGCCGTCAGCCGTTGCATTGCAGATGGGCGCGCTGTCCAAGCAGTTCGCACCGCCGAAGGCGATGACCGAGAACGACATCGACGCGGTGATCGCGCGCTTCATCCGCAGTGCCGAGCTGGCCGAGCGCGCCGGTTTCAGCGGGGTGGAGATCCATGCCGCGCACGGCTACCTGCTCAGCCAGTTCCTGTCGCCGCTGTCGAACCAGCGCAATGACCGCTGGGGTGGCAGCCTGCAGAACCGTGCGCGCCTGCTGCTGGAGATCGTGCAGGGTGTACGCGCGGCCGTGGCGCCCACATTCGTGGTGGCGGTGAAGCTCAACTCCGCCGACTTCCAGCGGGGTGGATTCTCGACCGAGGACGCGCGCGAAGTGGTGGAGATGCTGGCCCCTCTCGGCGTGGATCTGGTCGAACTGTCCGGCGGCAGCTATGAAGCACCGGCCATGACCGGCGCCGCACGCGACGAACGCAGCGTGGCCCGCGAAGCGTACTTCCTCGAATTCGCACGCGAGATCGCCACGGTGGCAACGATGCCGTTGATGGTCACCGGTGGCATCCGCCGCCGCGAGGTGGCAGAACAGGTGCTGGCCAGCGGCGTGGCCATGGTCGGCATCGCCACCGCGCTGGCCATCGAGCCGGATCTGCCACAGCACTGGCAGCAGGGCCGCGACCCGGTGCCGACGCTGCGCAACATCGACTGGCGCAGCAAGCCGCTGGCGGCCAGTGCGCACATGGCCGCAGTGAAGTATCAGCTGGGCCGGTTGAGCCGGCGCCGCCCCACAGCGCCCACTGTTTCACCGGTATGGGCACTGCTGCTTGCACAGGCGGCCGCAAAGTGCCGGACCCGCCGCTACCGGCGCTGGATCGGTGCGCGCACCATCACACGCTGAGCCGCGCGGTCTTCTCATCGCTGCGGCGATGCTCCACCATCTGCAGGATCTGCGGCAGTTCCGCCGCCGGTCGCAGCACGGAGATGGAACCCACGTGGCAGCAGGATCGACCAAGAACCGCGAGAAGCTGCTCGACGACCTCCTCTCGCTGGGCCGCAACTGGGCACTTGCCATCGCCATCGCCGGTGCCGGCGCGGCCGTCCACTACAACGAATCGGTCTACGAGGCCGGGCTCTGGCGTGGCCTGCTGCCCACGCTCTGCTTCCTGGTTGCGATCATCTGGATCGTGCTCAGCATCATCCGCTTCGACCTGACCATCCAGCAGCACTTCGAGCGCAAACTGTCACGCTGGCTCAGCCGCCTGCTCTATGTGGTGCTGCTCGGTACCGGCATCACCGCCGTGCTCTTCGTGACCGAACTGGCCTCCAACAACCACATCGCAAGAATGTGCGACGCCGTGGCCAACGAACCGGCCAGCCGGATCCACAGGTCCGCCGAGTGCCAACGCCTGTACCAGCATCGGGCGGCGTACCGGCAGCGGCTGGAATCGGCCGAGGGCGAGTTCGACTGAAGCCTGCGCCGGCTGCGCATCGCGTGCGCGAAAAACACATGGCGTGGATACGCGGTCGGGCACAGTGGCTGCGCCTCCCCTGCAGCGAATGAACGCCGCCACCATGCCCCCCCCGCCCGCCCCTGCCCGTCACGATGCCATCGCCCTGCAGGCAGGCGTGCTCGGCAGTGTGCTGGGCGTGACGCTGTTCAAGGCGATCGCACTGTCCGCACTGGCGAGTGGATCCTTGATGGTGATCGGGCTGTGGCTGCTGGCCTGCGCGCTGCTGGGCGCCTGGTCGCTGGCCGCGTGCCTGGCCTGCCTTGCACTGAGCCGACGCGTGTTCGTGCTGATGCTGGTGCTGTGCACGGTGCTGATGATCTGTGCCGCCTGATCCCAACAGGCGCCGGACTATCGCGCATCTGTTACAGAATAACAAGTGTGATTGGTCCGATTGTGCGTGCCCGGTGTCACGGATTTGAATTCCATGGCCAGCCCGGCACCACCCGAGACCTCCCCATGAACCTGCAGCCCCTGCTTCGCGCCTCCCTCACCGCTGTTGCCCTGGCCTCGCTCAGCGCTTGTGCCACCTATGACGACAGCAACATGCATCAGGCCTGCCAGGAGTCGCCGCATCTGAAGGACCTGCCGCGCGAAGTGGCTGCCCGCGAGAGCCGCTGCAACAAGAGCATGGAAGTGTGGTCGAGCGAGCGCAAGGGCAGTGACAGGCCGATCGACCTGAGCGGCAAGAAGAAGGATCTGTAACCGCACCAGGCGCAGCCCACGTCGGCTGCGCCTCCGCCCTGTGCGTCAGCCTGCTTCCGGCAGTCCGAACCCGCGCTGCAACGCCTGGTGCAACCCTGCCACTTCGCTTCCCGCATCGCAGGCCCACGCGACAATTCCATCGGGTCTCACCAATACCGCTCCCAGCCCAAGCGCATCGTCTACCGTCGAGACAACTCGGGTGAACGGCTGCCGCCAACGGTCGGCAAGGTCGCGCGAAGCGCAGTTCTCATCGAGCACAAGCAACACCCATTGCCCGGTTCTCAGCAACTCCCCCATGCGGCGACCATCGGCCAGCAGGAAGTCCGGCACGCTGCGACCAACCAGTGGATGGCCATCGCCCAGATCGAGCTGCTGCGACACGCCCCATACCCGTTCGGCCAGATAGGTGGCACCATCGCGGGTATCGGCCAGGTCCGCCATGACCGCCGCCAGCGCGCGCGAACCGGCTCCAGGACGCATCAATGCAACCTGCGCGCGCGACCAGTCCAGTACTTTGGCGCCCATCGGATGTCGTTCCGCGTGATAGCTGTCCAGCAGCGCCACGCCAGCGTCACCGCGTATCACGCTGGCCAGTTTCCAGCCCAGGTTCATCGCATCACCGATGCCCAGATTCAGGCCCTGCCCTCCCAACGGGGAATGCACGTGCGCAGCGTCGCCGGCCAGCAGCACGCGGCCGTTGCGATAGGCGCTGGCCTGTCGCGCGCCATCGGTCCAGGTGCTGTGCAGATGCAGCGCAGTGAGGGTCACGTCGCGGGCAGACACACGCCGCAGCAGCGACTGCGCTTGGTCCAGCGCGAGAGGCTTTCGATGCCCGGCACCGCCATCGAAATCGGCAAGCGCAAGCACACCGGGTGGATTGAAATTGCACATGCCCTGCGCTGTGTACTGACGGCCAGGGGTCAGCGCTCCGGGATCTTCCAGATCGACCAGCAGCGAATGACCGGTGAATTCGGGATCCGTGCCGATGAAACTGAAACCGCATTGCTTGCGCACCGTGCTGCGGCCTCCGTCACAACCTACCAGCCAGCGACCACGTACCGCTCCGTCAACGGTGTCGATCTCCACTTCGGTCGCACCGGCGCGCACCGCCTGTACCGCACGCCCGCGTTCGATGTGCACGCCCAGCGCAATCGCACGTTCGGCCAACACCGTTTCCAGGGCCTGCAGCTCCACCGCCATCTGGGTGCCCACCGGCGTCGGCAGGCGCCAGTTCCAGCGCGTGCGGTCCACGTCGTCCAGCGCAAACGGAATGCCGGCGAAGTGGCCGCCCAGCGCTCGCGGTTGCGCGAGCCAATGGGCGGTGCCAGGCGGCGGCGCCCCCTTGTCGGGCTTGAGCACCTGTGTCGCGGCGACCGCGTCCAACAGGCCGCGCCGATCCAGTGCCTCCAGCGTGGGGGCGTTCAGGCCGCGCAGCCCGAATGGCAGGCGCTTCAACGGCGAATCAGCGGCCCCGGACTGTTCCAGCACCAGCACCGAACAGCCGGCCAGGGCCAGCTCGCAGGACAGGGACAGGCCGACCGGGCCAGCCCCGGCAATGACGACGTCGTACAGCATCGGAATTCCTTGTGAGCGCCGGGTCGGCGCTCTGGCGAAGCGAATGTTACACTCGGTGTACGTTTTCACAAGTGAACCACCCATGACCCCGCCTCCTGGCCGTCGTGAACAACGCAAGGTCGAAACTCGACAAGCGATTTCGGATGTCGCCACCGAGCTGATCATCCGGCGTGGCTTCGAGGCCGTCTCCATGTCCGAGATCGCCGAAGCCGCGGGCGTCTCACGCAAGACGGTCTTCAACTACTTCGCCAGCAAGGAAGACCTGGTGTTCGACCGGGATGAGGAGGCGCGCATGCTGCTGCGGGAGGGCATGATGGTGCGCAGCGGCCTGACCCCGCTGGCGGCCTTCCAGTCACTCGTGCGCGAGTTGCTGGAGACTGGCCATCCGCTGCTGCGCATCAATGCCGGCGCTGCCGCCTTCTGGGGCACCGTGGCGGAGAGCCCGGTACTGGTCGCGCACGCGCGACGGCTGCAGGCGCAGTTGACTGACGACCTGGCGGGATTGATGGCCGACGCTGCCGGCCGGCCCGAACATGACGCCGAAGCGCGATTGGGCGCGGCCATGCTGCTGGCGTCGATGGTGGCGGCCTATGAGAAAGGATTGGCAAGCCGACTGCAGGGCGAGGACCCGCGTGAGGTCATGCTGCAGCTGATCGTGCGTGGAGCCACCGGGGTTCTGGTGGCCTTGGCGGGCACCCCGTATACGGACCCCGGCGCGCGTCCATAGCGCATTCGGGGGATAGGTTGCGAAGTGTTGCAAATGCTAATCTTTCTCATTTGCAGCCACATCCTCCCCCCCCCCCAATGCCCCTTCACACACGCCTGCAATGCACCCTCTGCCTGGCACTGGCCCTGCCCCTGGCAACCCTTGCCCATGCTGCCGAATCCTCGACTGCCGCGCCCAAGGATCTGGACAAGGTGGAGGTTCGCGGACGTGCACAGACCCTGTATCGGGTGGACGATGCCGCGGTCGGCACCCGCACGGATACACCGCTGGAGCTGGTCCCACAGTCGATCCAGGTCATCCCGCGCGAACTGATCGACGACCAGGCCGCGCGTCAGGTGACCGACCTCTATCGCAGCATCAGCGGCATCAGCTACTTCAGCTATGCCGGGGTGACCCTGCGCGGCTTCCGCCAGGAGAACGTGCTGTATGACGGTCTGCGTGGCGACCCGTATGCAGGATTTTCGGTGCCGCAGCTGTTCAACATCGAGCGCGTGGAAGTGCTGAAGGGGCCGGCAGGTGCGCTGTATGGCGGTGGTGATGCGGGTGGTGTCATCAACTACGTGACGCGCAAGCCGAAAGCCAGCGCCGAACGCCGCATCGAGGTCCAGCTGGGCGACAAGGACTTCCGTGCCGGATCGATCGAGGGTACCGGGCCGTTGAATGCCGCCGGCAGCCTACGCTATCGCGCCGGGCTCTATGCCGACAGTGAAAAGTGCGTGCGCTGGAACACCGACAGCGAGAGCGTGATCGGCGACGCCTCGCTGGCCTTCGACGTCGGCCAGACCGGCGAACTGGTGCTGCAGTTCACCGACATCACCCAGAACCTTGGCGGCAACCGTCTGCGCGGCGTGCCGGTCAACGATGCAGGCACGTTCCTGACCGACCGCCGCTGGAACCACAACGAGGCCAGCGACTTCCTCGACATGCGCGCCAAAGTGGCGCTGGCGCAGTACCGCTTCGCACCACGCGACAATCTGGATGTGGACTTCGCCGCTCGCTGGTTCAGCAACAACGAGCATCAGATGTACCACGAGCCGATGGGCCTGATCGATCGTGACCGCGATGGCGTGGCCGAGTGGATGACCCGCCAGCTGCGCAACCAGATCCGCGACAACGAAGCATTCACTGCCAATGGCAATGCAGTCTGGCGGGTGACCACCGGCGCGGTTGAGCACAAGGTGTTGTTCGGTGCCGATGTGTACCAGCTGGATGCGGATTTCACTGCACAGACCGCCAACAGCGCTGACCTTGCGCGTGGCGCCGGGCCGGTGCGCGGCATCGACCTGTTCAATCCCGTGTACGGCGCCAGTACCTGGCACGACTACAACCTGGCGGCCCTGCCCTGGCGCAGCACGTCCACCCGCAGCAAGCGCTATGGCGGCTACCTGCAGGACGAACTGGCACTGGGCACGCGCTGGCATGTACTGGCCGGGCTGCGCTGGGATGGCTTCAAGGATGAGGATCGCATTACTGGCAGCAGTGTGGACGGCAACGATCTCAGCTGGCGGCTGGGCAGCACGTTCACCGTGCGCGAGGGCCTGAATGTCTACGCCAACGTCGCCAGTGGTTTCGTGCCGCAGAGTGCCGCCAACCAGAATCCGGCCGCTGGCGGACCGTTCGATGCCGAACGCAGCAAACAGTGGGAAGTGGGCATGAAGTCCCTGCTGGCCGACCGTGTGACCTTGAACATGGCGGCCTACCGGATCGATCGCAGCAACATCGTGCAGGCCACCGGCGAGGTGATTGGTGGCGTGAACCAGTTGGCCGCGCTGGGCCTGGTGCGCAGTACCGGCATGGAGCTGGACCTTCTGGCCGACCTCACCGAGCGCTGGGTGCTGAGCCTGACCTACGCCTACAACGATGCGCGGGTGAAGGACGCCGGCCCGAATGGCATCACCAACGCCTCCGGCGACCGATTCGCCAATGCGCCGCGCAACAAGCTGGGATTGTGGACGCGTTATGATCTGCCGGCGATCAACTCCGCCATCGGCTTTGGCGCGGATCACGTTGGCGAGCGCGTCAGCCTGGATGGGCAGACGGTCAAGGCCTACACCGTGTTCGACATGAGCTGGAAGACCACGTGGAAGCAATGGCAGTTCCAGGCCAACGTCAAGAACCTGTTCGACAAGGTGTACGCGGCCAGTGGCTTCATCGAACGCAACGGGCATTTCCCGGGCGAGCCGCGGCGGGTGTATGTGCAGGCAGCGTACAGTTTCTGAGCCGTCGTTCCGCAGCGCCAAGCCCGCGCTCGCAAGCCCGCCCTTGGCTGCACCTGGCGTGATCTAATGACCCGTCCCATGGATGAGGCCTGATGCAATGACACGGATCCGCACCTTACTGCAGCGCGCCTTGCCATTGGCGCTGCTGCCCCTGCTTGCCGCCTGCCAGAACGAACAGGTCAGCGAGTTCTTCAATCCTCCGCAGAATGTGCAGGCCAGCAGCGAGTTCCGCATGAGCACCCCACCGGGGCTGGTGCACAACAACCTGCTGTCTTCGGCATCGGTGAAGGATGGCCAGGCTCGAGTGGACGCGGGCGGGCCGGGTTACCTCGATATCCGCTTCTTCCCGATCACCCATGCCGATGCGCTGAACTCGGTGGGCCCGGATTGGCCCTCTTCGCGGCAATCGCGTGACAGCGCCCCCGATCTCTCGGGTGTCGACTTCAGCAGCCACTTCGTCTTCCTGGTCGCGCATCCGAAACTGACCGGCTATGCCGCGATGAGCAGCGGCCAGTACGCTACGTTCTTCAGTTCGGTGAAGGTTGCGTACCTGGATGACCGCGTGGTGATGCATCTGGATGCCTCGCGATTAGGTGACATCAGCCCGATGGTGCTGCTTGGCAGCCCGTGGGCCGGCAAGCTGTACACACTTGAACGGCGCGGCCGGAAGCAGCTGGAAGTAAAGCTGTACGAGAACCGCTACCAGTTCACGCTGGTGCCGGAGGTCGTCCCGGAGGTAGCACCTGAAATCCCACCACCCATGGTGCGTTGACCACTGCAGCAAGATGCCGTTGGGCCGCGGTCAGCGCCAGGCAGCAACCCGCAGCCGTCCGCTCTCGCAGGCATAAGCCCGATTGCCCTGGTAACGCGCACCCGCCTGGAAGCCGGTTTGAGCGATGGGGATGCCAGATAGCAGGCCGCCCCGATTCAGGTATCCTTGCGCGCAGTCAGCCACGCCTTCATGCGACCGCTGAAGCGCAGCATCGACGTTGCGGACGAAAACACGATTCACCATGGATGTTTCAACGTAATCACAGGGGAAAATGGATGAAGAAGTTCCTGTTCGCAGCGATCCTCGCTGCGTCGCTGGCGGGTTGCACCACCAATCCTCCGCTCAATTTTTCGGTTCCCAACGTCGGGGTCAGCAGCAAGAAGATCGACGGTGAGCTGAAGTCGCTGACGGTTACCCTGGCGCGCCCGGACGAGGCCAAGGGCAAGATTCCGGCGCAGGCCCAGCACGAAGTGCCGCAGATGTGGCAGAACGCGCTGACCGAAGCGCTGAACAAGATGGCGGTCTTCCGCGACGACGCGCCGGTGAAGCTGAGCCTTTCGGTGAAGATCCTGGCTATCGACATTCCGAATTTCGGCGCATCGATGACCACCAAGACGATCGCCCGCTATGAGCTGATCGATCGCGCCACCGGCAGCATCGTATACACCCAGGATGTCAGCGCCTCCGGCGAAGTACCGTTCAACTATGCCTTTGCCGGTGTCATTCGCGCTCGCGAGTCGATCAGCCGCTCGGCGCAGAACAACATCGCCCAGTTCCTGCAAGCGCTGGAGACCGTGGACATCACCAAGCCGATGTTCCCGAACAAGCAGGAAGCGCCGTGAAGCGCCTGCTGCTGGGCGCATCTGTTGCCGCGATGCTGACGGCCTGCGCGCCCAACGTGCGAACCGACAGTTACTCCATCGGTTCGGTGGGACAGGTCAATCGGACTGTCGGCGGCACGGTCATCAGTGTTCGCCCGGTAAGTATCGACGGCAGCCAAGGCGGCGGTGCCGTTGCAGGCGCAGCTGCTGGCGGCGTCGCCGGCTCGACCATTGGCGGCAGCGATCAGGCGGCCGCCATTGGCGCCATCGGTGGCCTGGTTGTGGGCGCGATTGCCGGTGCCGCTTCCGAACGCGCACTTTCCAGGACCCAAGGTCTGGAGTACGTGGTGCAGACGGAGAACGGCAACCTGATGACGGTTGTGCAGGGTCCCGATCCGGTGTTCAGCACCGGCATGCGGGTCCTGGTGCTGTATGGATCGCCCTCGCGCATCATTGCCGATCCGCGCCAGGCGAAGACAACGCCGTAAGCCCCAACGATGCCCCTTCCGAGGGGCATCGTTGTATTGGACACCGAGGGGAGATGGCAACTCAGCCCTTGCCGGCGTCAGTGCAAGCGGGACAGCAGCATCGAGCGGGGGCCATCTGGGTGGAGGTGAAGCCGTTCCTGTTGCCCACCGCGATGGCGCTCCCTTCATCGCCATCCTTGCTGAAGACAACATGGCTACCGGGGCACATCTGCCCAGCCTTTTCGTAGCAGCCACTCCAGGAACTGGAGTCACACCGGCAGGCTCTGAAGGCACGCCATGTTCACGCAATGTTCCTGTAATACGGTGCCGGCGCGTGCCGAACCGCCCCGCCACGCCCCCTTCCTGCGCAAGCCCTGCCGATGCACATCCTGCTGATCGAAGACGAAGCCGAACTGGCCGCTACCCTGAAGTCCGCTCTGCAGCGCGAGCGCTACGTGGTGGACCTTGCCAATACCCTGGCCCTGGCGCGCGAAGCCGCCCTCTCCGGGTCGCACGATCTTGTGCTGCTGGATCGCACTCTGCCCGATGGTGACGGGCTGGGCCTGATTCCCGTGCTGCGAGGGCGCAACCCGGGCGTCCCGATCATTGTGCTCAGCGCGCTGGGACAGTTGCCGGACCGCATCACCGGCCTGGATGAGGGCGCCGACGACTACCTGGCCAAGCCCTTCGCACTGGAAGAGCTGTTCGCGCGGATCCGGGCGGCCGCGCGCCGGCCCAGTGGCATGCAGGTGGAGCCAATGAGCATCGGCCGGCTGCTGTTCGACCCCGCCTCGGGCGAAGCCAGCGTAGGTGGACAGCGACTGGAGCTTCCGCGCCGCGAGATCCGGGTGCTGGCCGCCCTCGCCCGCCGGCTGGGCCGCACCGTGCTGCGCGAGTCCATCGAAATGGCGGTGTATGGCTTCGATGACGGCATCCACTCCAACACGCTCGACTCGCATGTCTCACGCCTGAGGCGCAAGCTGGCTGACGCCGATGCCGGGGTGGAAATCCATGCCATCCGCGGTGTCGGCTATCTGATGCGGGAAACGAAGTAATGGCGCTTCGTCCCTCACTGAAGCGCCCGCTGATCGTCAAAACGCTGATCTACCAGCTGCTCGCGCTGCTGGTGGCGTTCTTTGCCTTGCTGATGGTGCTGGTGCGTGTCGACAGCGGCGGCTACTTCACCATCCAGACCTTTGCGCCGGTGGCGGCAGAGGCCGTTCACCGCGACAGCAAGGGCGAACTGTATGTGGAACGCACGCCGGAGCTGGCAGAGCTGCTGAAGATCGTCCCCGGCGCGTGGTTCATTGCCGAGGATGACCAGGGTCACCATGTGACCTTCGGCAATGTCCCGCCCGCCTACGCATCACTGATCGGTGCCCTCGACGGCATTCCCTATGGCGACCTGCGCGGGCGCGGCCGTAGCGACGGCCTGGCCGTGGTGATACGCCAGCACAGCGGC
This sequence comes from Nocardiopsis yanglingensis, assembly GCF_045809185.1. Taxonomy (NCBI): domain Bacteria; kingdom Bacillati; phylum Actinomycetota; class Actinomycetes; order Streptosporangiales; family Nocardiopsidaceae; genus Nocardiopsis; species Nocardiopsis yanglingensis. Next base: position 260,820 of record NZ_JBJNRH010000001.1, read on the forward strand.
CCAGCCGGCAAGCTGACCATCATGGCCCATGGCGAAACCGATTCGCTGACCTGGCAGATGGCGCTGGCCGCACACATCATCACCCTGCCGATCTTCCTTCTGCTGGGCCTGGCCACTCTCATCCTCACTCCGATCATCGTGCGTCGCGCCCTGGCCGGTGTGAAGCGCATCGCGCAGGAAGCCCGCAACATCTCCGCCAGCCGCCGCGGTATCCGCCTGACCGAGACCGCAGTACCGGTAGAGATCGCCCCCCTGGTGTCCGCGGTGAACGAAGCGCTTGACCGCCTGGACGAAGGGCACGAACGGCAGCGCCGCTTCATCGCCGCTGCCGCCCACGAGCTGCGTACGCCGATTGCGATCCTGCGGGTGAAGATCGATGCGGCCGGCGACGCCACATCGCGCAGCCTGGGCGTGGAGGTCGCGCGATTGGCAACGCTGGCCGAGCAGCTTCTGGACCTGCATCGCATGGAAGCAGAGGGGCCGAAGGACTCTCTCAACCTTGCCCGCCTGGCCAAGCGGGTCGTCGCTGATCTGGCGCCCCTGTTGATCCAGTCCGACAAGACGGTTGCCGTGACGGTGGAACCAAACTTCCCGGTGCTGGGCGAGTCCGGCGCCATCGAACGGGTGCTTTCCAACCTGGTACTGAATGCCGCCGAGCACGGTGGACGCCACATCATCGTGCGCGTGCAGGGCAGTTGCCTTGAGGTGGAGGACGACGGCCCCGGCATTCCGGTCGACCAGCGCGAACGCGTGTTCGAACCCTTCCAGCGCCTGCGTCCCCGGCAGACCGGCGCCGGATTGGGTCTGAACCTGGTGCGGCAGGTGATGGACCGCCACGGCGGCCACGTCACGATACTGGATGCTCCCGGTGGCGGTGCTTTGATCCGCGTCGAGTTCCCCTTGCATCCAGGCGTCACCGGCGCGTCGACGCAGGAGCACTGAGCGCATCTCCTCCACGTCGATGACTGTCGGCTGTCCACGCGCCGCGACCGCGGTTGATGCGCAAGGTTGCGGCAATGTTTGCTGCCCAGCATCCAGATGAGTGGCACCCCTGCAGGTGCTGCGTCCGGATCTGACAGGAAGCCTGCATGTGACACAGGGAGCTTCTCCACCGCCCTCTTCCACGCCTACCCCGCCTCCTCGGAATGCGCCCAGCCTGACCGCCGCAGCGTGGAACTGCCGCGCGCACACGGGCCGCGGGCGTGGGCTGGCACACTGGCCGCAGTGGCTGCGAATGATTCCCGAACGAGAACGAGCGGACGTCCTGATCCACCTGTTCTCTGCGCTGTTCCTGCTGGTCCCAGGCATTGCTCTGGTGGCTTCCGCGTATCGGCACGCGCACGCAACGGTCACCGCGGTGGTGGTGTTCGTCGTCGTGCATGCCGCACTGCACATGCTGGCAGTTTGGCGGGGGGCTGCCTTGCACCCCGTTCCCCAGTTCCTGCGGACCCTGCATGCATATGCGGCCGCCGTGATGTTTGCTACTACACTGCTGATCATCGCGATCAGTGCAGCTGCCGCGACACTGTCCGCTTCTGCATGTGCCGTGCTGCTGGCCGGCGCGATGTGCCAGCTTTCGAGCCTGCACACGGCGGCACGACGCCTGCGCCACATGCTGCTGGCGCTCGGCAGCCTGCTCCAGTTCATCGCGATGGCACTGCTTACACTCGGCGTTGCCTACTGAAACACCCGCACCACCGCAAGGTTCACGCAATCCAGCGCACAGAGACTCGAAGGCCATCCACGCCTGCCCTGCCGGCGTGCAATCCCATCTGTCGCGAGGACTCCCGATGCCCTGCCTTTTCTGGATGCTGTGCCGATGAGCGCCGCACCGCGCCACCGCCGCGTGCTGATCATTACTGCCGCAGCCCTCTGCACAATGATGGCGCTCCTCGCGTGGCTCTGGCCCACACCACCACCGCAACTGCAGGTAGCACCGGTCACCCGCGGCAACATTGAGCGGGTCGTGGAAGCCACCGGAACGCTGAAGCCCTCACGGCTGGTAAGCGTGGGCGCGCAGGTCTCCGGCCGCATCGAGACCCTGTATGTGAAGTTGGGCGACAAGGTGAAAGCTGGCGATCCGATTGCCGATATCGATTCGCGCACCCAGCGCAACGCGTTGCTGAGTGCACAGGCGGCACAGCGCACTGCGCGCGCCAACCGGGACGCGCTGGCCACCGACCTGCGCCAGTACCAACTGACCCTTCAGCGCCAACAGGCGCTGGTTTCGAGGCAACTGGTCGCGCTCGCGGACTACGATGCGGCCAAGGCCAAGGTCGATGCCACCCGTGAACAGATCGCCGCACTCGATGGCGAGGTGGTGCAGCGGCAGACCGATGTGGATGTGGCACAGACCAACCTGGGTTACACCCGCATCACTGCGCCCACCGATGGCACCGTGCTGGCCGTGGTCGCGCGGCAGGGTCAGACCGTCAATGCTGTGCAGAGCGCACCGACCATCGTGATGCTCGGCAACCAGGACGTGATGACCGTCTACGCCGAGATCTCCGAGGCTGACGTGGTCCACACCGCACTGGGACAGGAGGCGTTCTTCACCATCCTGGGCGACAGCGACCGACGCTACAGCAGCACGCTGCGCGACATCGCACCGGCACCCGACTCGATCACCAACGAAGATGCCTCCAGCTTCGCACCCGCAGGCACTTCGGCGGGCGCCAACCGCACCGCCATGTACTACAACGGCCAGTTCGACGTGGACAACGCCGATGGCCGCCTGCGCAGCTACATGACCGCGCAGGTGCGCATCGTTCTGGGGCGTGCCAAGGGCGTGCTGACCATTCCCTCGGCTGCGCTGGGTGCGCGCGCCACCGACGGCAGCTACAGCGTGCAGGTACGCGGCGCGGATGGCCAGCCTGCCCCGCGACGCATCACCACCGGGCTGGACGACCAGATCAACGTGGAAGTGCGCAGCGGCCTGCAGCAGGGCGAGCAGGTGGTACTGGTCCAGACCGGCGATGCCGCCGCTGCAGCCGCACAACCATGACGGGCGCAGAGAAGGATGCACCGCTGCTGCGTGTGCGCGGCATCCGCCGCGAATTTGCAGCCGGCGAACAGACCCTGGTCGTGCTCGATGGCATCGACCTGGATATCCGTGCCGGTGAACTGGTGGCCATCGTCGGCCAGTCCGGTTCGGGCAAATCCACCCTGATGAACATTCTGGGCTGCCTGGATCGGCCCTCGTCCGGCGCGTATCAGATCGCCGGTCGCGAGACCGCGCAGATGGCACCGGACGAACTGGCCGAGCTGCGCCGCGAGCACTTCGGCTTCATCTTCCAGCGCTACCACCTGCTGACCGATCTGACCGCACTGGGCAATGTGGAAGTGCCGGCAATCTATGCGGGAATGCCTGCCACCATGCGCCATGCCCGGGCGGGTGAGCTGTTGGCGCGGCTGGGCCTGAGCGAACGCATGCTGCATCTGCCCGGTGAGCTGTCCGGTGGGCAGCAGCAGCGCGTGTCGATCGCGCGCGCGCTGATGAACGGCGGCGCAGTGATCTTCGCCGATGAGCCCACCGGCGCATTGGACACCCAGTCCGGCAAGGAGGTGATGAAGATCCTGGGCGAACTGCACGCCGAAGGCCATACGGTGGTGCTGGTCACTCATGACATGGCCGTGGCCGAGCATGCACAGCGCATCATCGAAATCCGCGATGGGCGCATCGTCGATGATCGCCCTACCGCTGCCGCGACAGCGGCCGCTGGCCTCACCGCAGCCACCCTGCAGGCGCGCAGCGAAGGCACCGGCTGGCAAGCCCTGCGCGACCGCTTCAGCGAAGCCTTCCGCATGGCCCTGCGCGCAATGAACGCGCACCGCATGCGCACCTTCCTGACCATGCTCGGCATCATCATCGGCATTGCCTCGGTGGTGTCGGTGGTCGCCCTGGGCACGGGCGCACGTCAGGCCATCCTGTCCAACATCGCTTCGCTGGGCACCACCACCATCGAAGTCTATCCGGGCTCCGGCTTCGGCGATGTGCACGCCGCACAGGTCGAGACCCTGACGCCCGGCGACAGCACAGCGCTGGCCGGGCAACCGTTCGTGGACAGCGCCACACCCGGCGTCGCCAGCAGCGGCACTGCGCAGCGTGGCAACCGCTCGGCCAACGTGCAGATGCAGGGTGTGAGTGAGCAGTACTTCCGCGTGCACGGCCTGAAGCTGGGGCAAGGCCGCTTCTTCGACCAGCCCGCCGTCGCCAGCTACCAGCAGGTGGTGGTGATCGACGCCAACACGCGCGCACGGTTCTTCGCCGCACAGGAAAATCCGATCGGCCAGACCCTGTTGCTTGGCAATGTCCCGGTGCGGGTGGTGGGCGTGGTGAAGAAGGAAGCCGGCGCCGTCGGCGATGCCTCGTTGCTGCAGGTCTGGGTGCCCTACACCACCGCCATGGCGCGCATGTTGGGGCAGAGCCATGTATCCAGCATCACCGTGCGCGTGTCCGACACCGTGGGCATGCAGGCCGCGGAGGCCTCCATCCGCCGGCTGCTGGAGCGCCGCCACGGGCGGCAGGACTTCTACATGAGCAACAACGCGCAGATCCGCACTTCAATCGAGCAGACCACCCGCATCCTCACGCTGATGATCAGCTCCATTGCCGCCATCGCGTTGGTGGTGGGCGGCATCGGGGTGATGAACATCATGCTGGTGTCGGTAACCGAGCGTACGCGTGAGATCGGCGTGCGCATGGCGGTGGGCGCGCGCCGCAGCGACATCCTGCAGCAGTTCCTGATCGAATCGGTACTGGTCTGCCTGCTTGGTGGCGTGCTGGGTATCTGCATGGCGCTTGCGCTGGGGACAGTGCTGGCACTGGCCAACATCGGCTTTTCGCTTGTGTTCTCGACGACCTCGATTCTGGCAGCGTTTGCCTGCAGCAGCCTGATCGGTATTGGCTTCGGCTACCTGCCGGCACGCCGTGCGGCACAGCTGGACCCGGTGGAGGCGCTGGTGCGCTGAACGACGGCGTCCAGCGCAGACGACTACAGGTTCGCGCAATGTCCGCGCGCTGTACTGGCACGACCGACACAGCCGCACAGGAGCGGAACGATGTTTCAGAAGACAGGACGTACAGCAGTGCTGCTGGGTGCCGCACTGCAACTGCTGGTACTGCTGCCCTATGCGGGCCAGGCGCACGCGCAGTACCGGGATGGCTACCGCTCCGGCTGGGACCGGGGCTACCAGGACCGCCAGCGCGATGACTGGGAGCACCGCGAACGCGAACGTGAGCGCGACCGGCGCGACGATGCCAAGGCCAAGCGCGTAGTTGTGGGCGTGGTGGGCGCGGCGGTGGTAGCCGGCGTGATCGCCGCCGCGGCCAAGCGCGAGCGTGAGATCCGCGAGCGCGCCGACTACTGCATGAACCGCTACGGCAACTACGACCGCCGCAGCGACACCTACCGAGGTTCGGATGGCTACAGCTATCCCTGCCGCTGACCTGCTCTGCATTCCGAAGGAACCGACCGCATGAACAAGACGCTACTGATCATCGCCCTGTGTGCCGCACCGCTGATCGGCCACGCCGCCAGCAGCGACCCGAAGCTGGCCTATATCGACTCCAGCTTCGCCGTTATGGACAGCAACGGCGATGGTCGCATCGACAAGTCCGAGTACGCGAAGTACCAGCAGGCACGCTTCAGCAGGCAGGCCGACTCCATCGACGCCGCGTTCAAGGAAATGGATGCCGACAAAGACGGAAAGATCAGCAGGAAGGAAGCCGCGGTGGTGCCGGAAATCGCGAAGTATTTCGCGGGGCTGGATACTGATGGCGATGGCTATCTGTCGCTGAAGGAAATGCAGCAGGCCATGGTGGCCGCGCAGACGGCAGACACCCCGGCGAAGTAGCATCCCGGTACGGGATGCCACGTCACATCGCGTTGGCAGGTGCCCACCCTGGTGGGCACAGCTCCATCACCACGCGCGGGCGCCAGAACGCCCACCAAGGTGGGCATCTACCAGCCAGCGCGCGGCGCTCAGCGCACCTTGTACAGCACCGCCGCACCCGGGCGCGGCTCAAACGAGGGCACCGTCTGCTGGGTAATCGCCGTGCCCTTCGCGTCCCACACCAGCGTCTCCACCGGGTACTCATCCTTACGGGTCATCTGGTCGATCTTCGCCACGACCACCGTCGCAGCGGCCGGCACCTCCGGATTCCAGCCAAACACGCCCACCCGGCCGTAGAACACAGCCGGCGCAGAAGCATCGAGGCGACGGTCCGGGCACATCACCAGGCCGCGGTCGAGCATGACGCGCAGCGCGCCCACCGGCACCTTCTTTACCGTAGGCGTAGTGCGCTCGGTGCTGTGGCCAGGGCAGACATTGGCCGCGCGGTTGACCATGTCCTCGGCCACCTGCCGGTCGGATTGGGCGAAGGCCAGGACCGGGGCCAGGCAGAGGCCAAGCAGGACAAGCGGGGACGTCCGGGTCATTGCAGGTTCCTGTGACGGATGCCAAGCGAACTTAGCAATGCCAGCGCACAGAGTTGCAAAGACCGCGTGAGGCAGGGGCTACGGCAGGCCGGGCCCCTAGCCCATGCGCATGGCCGGGGTGTCGCGTGCCTGCACATCGATTTCCTGCTGATGGCGCTGCGCATGTGCCTGTTCACGATCCGCACCGACGGCCTGCAGGGCCTGCAGTGACTGCTCGACCGGTGTCTGCACCGCCCTGTCCGTGGGCATGGAGGCCCGCAGATGCGCCGGATCATTCAACTCGCCCTGCACCACAAACACATTGCGGCCGGCCGGGTGATCGGCGGTCTGGGTGCTCAGCAGCACATGGTCGGCACGTTCGAGCTGGTTGTGGCGCGCCAATGCCATGACGCTCGCCACAAGGCGCTCGCTGTTCTCATCATGGGTACGCCCAGCACTCGCATCGATCGCGGCCACGCCTTCGCGCACCTGCTGCATCAATGCGTACTCACGGTGGCCAGGTCCAATGTCGGCCAGACGGGTCGGTGCCTGTGCGGGATCCGGCATGGCGTCCACCGCTGCGGTAAGCGGGCTGCGGGTAATGCTCCGGTACGGGTCGTCCGGGTGGAACTGGGTGCGCTTCTCCTGCCGCTCCAGACGAACCTCGCGGGCGTCGTTGAGTTCGGCGATACGGGCGGGATCGGTGATCTCGCGCAGCGGCATGTGGCCGCCGCCCGCACTGACGCTGGCCCACTTCCTGTCCGCTTCGAAATACATCGCGTAATAGCTGTTGCCACCGATGACGTTCGGATCGACCGCTGAGCGCCCTTCCAGCGCCTGGGTGGCTTCCAGCACGCTCAACCGGGTCAGGTACTGCCCGCCCTTCGCCCACCCCATCTGGCTGATGGCATCGACGCTGGTGTTGCCTACGCGCGGGCCCCCGGCGTAGTCGTTGTTGAGCATGTTGGTCCAGATCTGCTCCAGCTTCTCGGGGCCGCTCTTCTGCTCGGCCGCCTCCAGCAGCACGCGCGGCGTCCAGCAGTTGGGATCAAGCTCATGCCGTTCAAATGCACGGTCGTGGGCCAGCATCACATCCTTGCCGGGAAGATTCAGTGCCATTTCGGGACGCCCCTGCTCCATCCAGTACAAGCGACGCTCCAGGTCCTGGCGCAGAAGCGTCTGCCCGAACATCTCCCATTGGCGCTCGCTCAGCTGCGCGTCGGGAAAGCCGGATCCCTTGCCCTCCTGGTGCCGTGCATAGTCCTGTGCGTAGCTGTTTGCAACGCGGCCTGGGAGGCTGTCGTTGCGGACAACACCCAGCGCCAGCGTCCCATAGCCATCCGCATCCGGCAGCTGCGACAGATAGTTCCAGTACAACTCGCGGTTTCCGGCCTTGGCATAGCTGGCCAGAATCTTGAGATTCTCCTGCGTCAATCCGCCCATTGCCTGCTCCTGAATGCACTCATTACCGGACTCGGGAGCGCGCGAGGACACCCCGCACCGCATCTTCCATCCGCTTCCAGTCAGCCAGGAAGGCCCGCTTGTAGTTCAGCGAGATGGAAAGCTTGTTCTCCACATCCGAGAAGTAGTGGAAACACCCTGCGGCGGCTTGTCCTTGCTCACTGATGACCTGATCGCCCTGCAGGCGAACGCCATCCCCCCGGAATGCAGTGCTTTCGCATTTGATGAATGTGGTCAGGCTGCCGTTGGGAGCGCGCGCGACGTACCAGTCATCTTCATACGCAGGATTTCGGATGGGCGGTTTTCCATAGCGCGATTCGTACTCCTTCGAGAAAACCTCCATCCTCGTTTCATCGATGGCGTAAGGCGTCAGGCCCATGACGTCGGGCCGCGCAATCCGCAGATCGAGCCGATCCCGAGGATCCCCTCGCTCCACCGATCCTTCCTCGGTGGATGCCTGGTTGGAGGACAATCGCTCCAATGACGTTTCGATTGGCGCGCGATCGATATAATCGATCGCCACAGCAATCTCCTTCCGGAAATCATTCGTACGCGGATTGGCCCGGGCACCTGGCAGTGTCGGCTTCATGTCCGGCCACTCGATGACCAGCGTCACGCCCTCGCCAGGCCACGGTGCGATCTGGCTGTCCAGGTAGTTGGCCGGAATGCGGAAGGTGTTCGGCCCAAGCTTCACGTCCACGGGGGCATCGGTATAGGTGTGGCCGTTGATCGTGCGGCCGGTCTGGGTTGCGCCGGACATGGCGGGATTCCTTTCGTGTTCGGTGGACGGCGGACGTGCACACGCGCCGGCACTCACTACGACGGCAAGCGCGAGCGTCAGGCAACGGCCGGGAGACATCACGTGCATGGGCATTCCATTGCAGGGTTCCGGCGCCACTATAGGCAACCGGGCGTCAATGGAACAGGAACCGCATCGCAGCCCTTCATGGAACCAGGCGGCGCTCCACATGCGCCGCCTGCAGTGCTGCGGTATTGCTTCGGCGCTCCGCCTCAGGTCTCAGCCGTCGCTGTCCGTGCTTCTATGGCCGCGATAGGTTTCACCCCACTCGCGCATCGCCAGCAGCACCGGCACCAGCGTGCGCCCGAACTCGGAAAGCTCGTACTCCACCTTCGGCGGCACTTCCGGGTACACGTGGCGGATCACCACGCCATCGGCTTCCAGTTCACGCAACTGGCTGGTGAGCATGGACTGGGTGGCATTGGGCACCCGCCGCGTCAGCTCCATGAAACGACGCTTGCCGGTCATCAGGTGAAAGAGGATGACAGGCTTCCACACGCCACCCATCACCGACAGCGTGACCTCCACAGCGCAACCGCTCTTGCCGTCCCAACGCCTGCTACGCATGAATACTCCGGAAAACCATAGTACCTACGGAAAATCATCGTTCTTGTTGCGATAACGGTGCGAGCCTAGCATGGGCTCATCCACTGAACGTGAGCCCCCACCATGAGTTTCAAGGCACTGCTGACCCGCAAAACGAATGACGGCGTATCCACGGAACTGGTCGATTTCGATGACGCCAACCTGATGGACGGCGACGTGCTGGTGCAGGTTGAATATTCAACGCTGAACTACAAGGACGCACTGGCCCTCACCAATACGCGCCCGGTCATCCGCACCTTCCCGTTGATTCCCGGCATCGACCTTTCCGGCGTGGTGCTGGAGTCGAGCAATGCCGATTTCCAGCCCGGTGACCGTGTCGTGTTGAATGGCTGGGACCTGAGCATGGGCCACCATGGCGGTCTGGCGCAGCGCGCCCGCGTGCGTGGCGAATGGCTCAACAGGATTCCCGATAACCTGAGCACCCGCGACGCCATGGCCATCGGCACCGCTGGCTATACCGCCATGCTGTGCGTACTGGCCCTGGAACAAGCCGGCGTGACGCCCGACAAGGGCGATGTGCTGGTGACCGGCGCCAACGGTGGCGTCGGCTCGATCGCGGTGGCGATCCTTTCAAAGCTGGGCTATCGCGTTGTGGCCGCCACCGGGCGCCCGGAACACGCCGAGTACCTGCACAGCCTGGGTGCCGCCGAGATCATCGATCGCGCGCAGCTTTCAGAACCGCGCGACCGTCCGGTGAGCGCCGAACGATGGGCCGGCGTGGTCGATGTGGCTGGCGGCCCTACCCTCGTCAACGCGATTGCCGAGACGAAATACCGCGGTGCCGTCACCGCCTGTGGACTGGCGCAGAGCGATGCACTGCACGGCTCGGTGCTGCCTTTCATCCTTCGCGACGTGACCCTTGCGGGCGTGGATTCGGTGAATGCGCCGCAGGACGTTCGCCAGCGTGCGTGGGACCGGCTTGCCGCCGACCTGGATCCGCAGAAGCTTGAAAGCACGGTGCAGCTGATTGGGCTTGCCGACGTACTTGAGGTTTACGAGCAGATCATCCCGGGCAAGGTGCGTGGGCGGATTGTCGTGGATGTGAATGCCTGAGCAAGTCTCCCCAGCGGATTCCATCCGTCAGCGAATGGTGAACACGCCGTGAAACCATGCGAGCGGCAGTGGCCGCTTGCCGCTGCTGCTCGCATACGCTCAGGTTCCCGCCGACTGTGGACACCGCCATGTCAATGACTGCACTCGCACTTGCGACCGCTCTTTCCGGCCTGCCCGACATTGCCTGGGAGCGCGAGCGCGGTGAAGACGCGCACCAGCTGATGCTCTGCCAGATCCATCGCGATGCGTTGATGCAGGATGACGCGAAGAACGATGCCTACCAGCGCGCCAAGGCGGTCTGCAATCTTCTGGGGCGTGAGTACAGGAATAAATGGGATTTCGATGCGCAGGAAGCATTGGCGGCATCGGCAGTGGATCTGGATGAGCTGATCCGGCGGGGAGACCTGGTTGAGGTGCCTCCAACAAGGCAGGACCGCGTCTACGAATGATTCCGTGCTGGCAGGTGCAGGCACCTGGAGCTGCCGCAGGACAAGCAGCTTCAGTGCCGATCGGCGAGGCTAGCGGATGCGACTCCGCGCCAGTGCCAGGCGCCTGATCTCGTCTGGCAGAAGGACGACGCCGTCCTCCATCTCGATGCGCATCTGCGAGACATCACCCTCGTGCCCCTGCATTGCAGCGGTCACCAGAATCTTCAGTGCATCCGTGCGGATATCGTAGCCGCCGACGGTGTGCTTCAAGGTACCCACACTGTTCCAGTCGATTTCCATGATCGGCGTCCACATCCACAGGCTTCATGCTGGCAACGGCCTTCGCCCACGTCAATGAAACCGGTCGCACGGCCGACCATGAAGCAAAATGCCACGCGCGTGGTCAAGGTCCCTTATCATGGAGGGGTAAGGGCTCTGCAAGCCCAGTTGACGTACGCAAGGCAGTATCTGGATGTCTATGGAATGGCGCCCCTCGGGCTGGGGTCTACGTGTGACCCGCTCGCCGACCTGGTGGCTGCGACTTGACGGCGAACATGTTCAGCTTTTGATTGAAGGTCGCCAGTACCAGCAACACGTAGCTGACGACGAGCGCGTGCAGGTCATCCCTGGACTCTTCTGGGCCAAGGTCGTCCTGCAGACCCAGGGCGACGGCGTGCTGACCATGGATGGACTGTCCAACAGCCAGGCTTCCCGGCTTGCGACGGCGCTGCAGCAGATGCGCTTTGCGCGTACCACGCGAGGGCGCAAGGCCCTGTTTGACACGATCCTGGAGCAGATCCAGGCGTGGCTGAGCGCCGCGGACGCCCTCATCGACCGCGGCAGTGCCGGCCGCCGCTGGATCACCCACGAGCAGCAACAGGCATTGCTGGCCGAACGCTCCTCCCTGCCGCTGCAACCGGCGGAGCTGGAGCAACTGTTCCTTGATGAAAATGTGCATGGCGATCTGCATTCGCACAGCCATCGTGCTGCGCTGGATGCCCTGCACGACTGGCAGCTGGACTGGCCGGCCGCCTGGGCCGAGGCCAACGCCACAATGGCAACGCGCGAGCGGATGCTGGCCAAGGACTTCCTGGACAGGGTCGAGAGCAAACCACTGACCGAAGAACAGGCCCGCGCGGTCATCTGCTTCGACAACCGCGTGCAGGTCGTGGCCGCGGCCGGCTCTGGCAAAACTTCCACGATGGTCGCCAAGGCCGCTTACGCCATCGATCGCGGCTTTGTCGATGCCGAACGGATCGTGATGCTCGCCTTCAACAAGGACGCCGCCAAGGAGCTGGAGGAGCGCGCGCAGCGATGCTTCGACCGGCTCGGCATGGGCGACACCGTGGTCGAAGCGCGGACCTTCCACGCCCTCGGCCTGACCATCATCGCCAAGGCGACAGGGCGCAAGCCCGATATCCCGGAATGGGCGGTCGACGCGACGCTGGGCTTCAACAAGCTGGCCGAACTGGTGGACGACCTGAAGGACCGCTCGACCCATTTCCGAACCCAGTGGGACATGTTCCGCCTGGTGTTCGGGCGTGACCTGCCGCCATTCGGCGCGGAAATGGAGGCCGACGGCTACGACCGCGATGGCACGCCCTACATCCGTACCCTGCAGGGGGAACGGGTGAAGAGCCTGGAAGAGTGCGTCATCGCCGACTGGCTCTTCTATAACGGTGTGCAGTACGACTACGAGCGACGCTACGAGTTCGACACCGCGACAGACACCCATCGCCAGTATCGTCCGGACTTCTACTATTCGGACGCCCAGCTGTATCACGAGCACTTTGCGCTGGATGCCGATGGCCAGCCGCCGAAGCACTTTGCCAACTACAGCGAGGGCATGCACTGGAAGCGCCAGCAGCATGTGGCGCGCGGCACCGCCCTGGTCGAGACGACGTCGTTTGGCCTGCGCAGCGGGCATGCCCTGCTGGACCTCGCAGAGAAGCTTGGCGCGTCTGACGTCGAACTGGACCCGAACCCGGACCGCGAACTGCCCGATCAAGGCGCCAAGCCGATGCCGGACGCGGACCTGATCGGCCTGATGCGCACCTTCATTGCCCATGCCAAGAGCAACTGCCTGACGCTGGACGATATGGCCGCACGCTTGCGGCAGATGCCCGAGGATCAGTTCAAGGAACGCTACCGGCGCTTCCTGGAAATTGCAGGGCCGGTTTTCCAGGCGTGGGACAACGCACTGGCTGACGAGCGCAGCATCGACTTCGAGGACATGCTCAACATGGCGGCAGGGCTGCTGGAACAGGGCCGCTACGAATCGCCTTACGATCTGGTGATGGCCGATGAATTCCAGGACGCTTCGCGCGCCCGCGCACGCCTCTGCCGTGCATTGGTCAGCCGCCCCGGCCGCTATCTGTTTGCGGTGGGCGATGACTGGCAATCGATCAATCGCTTCGCCGGTGCCGACGTTTCGGCGATGACCGGATTCCGCGAGTGGATGGGCCATGGCCAGGTGCTGAAGCTCGAGCAGACATTCCGCTGCCCACAGGCGCTCTGCGATGCTTCCAGTCACTTCGTCAGCAGGAACCCCGCGCAGATCGTCAAGGAGGTTCGCTCTGCCGCACCGACAATGGGCCCGGTACTGCAGGCGTTCCAGATGAACCGGCGTGAGGAGGTGCAGGATGGCGTTCGCCAGTACCTCGCCAAGCTGCATCAGCAGCTGCTGTCCGGAGCCGTTCCACAGGGCCGCAACGGGCGTGTGACGGTCTTTGTTCTGGGGCGGTATCGCGCGGATCGTGGCGCAGTGCCTTCGGATTGGAAGACGGCCTTCGGCAGCACGATGGACGTCGAGTTCCTGACCGCACATCGATCGAAGGGGCGCGAGGCGGACTACGTGATCCTGCCGGGCATGACCAACCGCAGCTTTCCGAGCTTGCGCGCGGATGACCCGGTGCTTTCGCTGGCCATGCCGGACGGCGACACCTATCCACTGAGCGAAGAACGGCGGTTGTTCTATGTGGCGCTTACTCGGGCGCGACGGTCGGTGGCGATGTTCACCCTGCAGGGGAAGCGTTCGCCGTTCCTGGATGAACTGGTGAAGGACGGCGCTGTGGAAGTGACCGCGATTTCAGGCGCGGCCATTTCGGAAGAGCGCTGCCCGGTGTGCAAGGTGGGGGTATTCGTGGAACGGAATGGACCGCATGGGGCTTTCAGATCATGCTCAAGCTATCCGTTGTGCCATAACAAGCCGAACGGTGGGCGTCGGGGATGACTGTATCTGTCTACATGCATAGGCGCTCGGCCATACCAAGCCGTGCAAGTTGGCCTGATGGTTCGATGACTGGACAGCAGCTGCGAAGGCAGCAAGAAGGCCCCTGTTCCCAGAGGCCACTTCATGATTCTGCCGGAGAGAACGCCAGCCATGTAGCCGACGTCGCTGGCGCTAGCGACGTCGTCAGCTGCACAGGCCGAATGGAGCTCAATACACGGCTCAACCAATCAGAGAAGCTTGTTGAGGTCTCTAGTTGGGCTGGAACCCCCAGGCCCTGACGCGACTGAACGGCATTCCAGTGAGCGACTTGCACTCGCCCGGCAGCGGCGTGTTCGAGTTCGAAGACTTGACAATGCAATAACCGGTGCTATGGAAGATCATTGCAGCATCGCTGTCGCCACCACCGCAGCGAGCGAGCTTCCGTCTACCTTGAATCAAACCTCATCGCACCTGCAGCACGGCTCCGCGGATCGCATAATGGAATTCCTTTAAGGAACATCCGACGTTTTGAAGCGGAGGTTCACGCCATAAGCGCGATCGAGCTTGGATAGGATTCCCATATATTTCTGGACGTCCTGTTCATCCCCGCGGATTCTGACCTCAGCCTCGTTGTCTCCGGCATATCCGGTCAATCCAACAAAACCCGGGATAGCTGACTGTGCTGCCAGCCGAATTTCCTTCAGACGCCTGGTGAACTCCTCCTCAGTGAAGGGGTGTCCAGGGGAGAACTCGACACGTGCTTTACCGGCCGCCGTCGCCCATTGCCGCTCTGCAACAGCACCATCTCCCTTGAGCTTCACTGAAACATGAAAATCAGGCGAGTGCTCAATGCTGATGTCCGTCAAGCGTCCGGCATACTCTCGACGAATGTCCTGGATGCTGGCCGCCACTGCCGCCTCCAGCTGAATCCGCCTGATTGCCTCATCAACCGATAGAGACTTCACTCTGGAAAGGAGGGAGCTGACTGCAACCGCAGTCTCCTCATCCAGCTGCTCCAGCTTCTCACTCTCGGAAACATCCTTCTGAGCAAGTGCAGTGGTGGGCACAATACTCCCGAAGAGCAGTCCGAGCACACTGACGTAAGTAGCGCCTGTTCTCACCTAGCTTCTTCCTATGATTGCTGTAGGAATCTTGCGCAGCCTGTTGCGGGCCGAGCATGAGTGTACGATGTGATCATGATCACTGTTGAGTAGAGTGTTCTATTTTCAACCGTCGGTGTGTTGCCAGGGAGCCGGTAGCCCGAGATAGGCTCGACGGAACCTACGCAGGATCGTGGCTCCGAATTTCACGCCCTGCGCTCTCTCACTGCCGCCTGTCAGCCAGCACGCCTTGCCGCATGCGGGCTCTGCGCGACTGCAGCCCTTCTGCCCCTGGAACCAAGTAGCTGAATTGATGAACTGACGGGCAGCAAGGCGAGAAAAACAAAAAGCCCCTGCTTCCAGGGGCTCTTTGAAACAACTGGCGGAGAGAGTGGGATTCGAACCCACGGAAGGTTTAACCCTTCGCCGGTTTTCAAGACCGGTGCCTTAAACCGCTCGGCCATCTCTCCAATCGGGTCCCGGTCGCCCGGGCAGCGGCGTATTCTCGCACGTGAAGGGCATTTGCCCAAGACCACCTTGCCCCTGCCCTCCGCATCCGGCACGGTGGGGGCCTTCACCGCACTCGGAGCCGCCATGGCCCATCTCGATCTGGCCAACCTGCGCACCACCCTGCTGGATGACACCCAGTTGGCCGCAGTGGCCCTGCACCGCACCTTCGCCGGGCACCTGCCGGTCAGCAGCGGGCAGCTGGTGGTCTGCGATCCGCTGGTCCAGGCCGAGGCGCCTGCGCTGGCCGACTACACCGCCCCGCTGGGCCGGCACCCGGTGGAGATCATCGTGCACAGCGGCCGCCCGGCGCTGGCCGTGGTCTGGTTCAAGCCGCGCAAGTCGCTCACCGCGTCCGCCCTGCACTGGCAGATGGCGCGCTGGACCACGCAGGACCTGACCGGCCTGGATGAGGACAGCTTCATCGGCTATCCGGTCGACGCCGGTATCGGTTGTTTCATGGACACCGACACTCAACAGGCACTGCTGGCCCTGATCGAACGGGCCGATGGCGACGAAGAGAGTGAATGGTCGGATGCACTGATCGACCACGATGGCCTGGACGAAGGTGCCGAGTACCGCCCCTGGGGTGAGGACTCGCCCCACGGCCTGGTGGTATTCACCAGCGGCTGGGGCGACGGTGTCTATCCCAGCTACTGGGCGCTGGACACGTCCGGCATTCCGGTCGCCCTGGTCACCGATTTCCTGTGCATCCAGGGCGGTGATGGGCGCGACGAGCGCGAGATCGCCGACCAGGCCTACCGCGACAATCTTCCACCCGAAGAAGCGGATGCCCTGGCGCGGCTGGTGGCTGCCGTGGAGCGAGACGACGTAGACGCATTGAGAGCCCTGCTGAAGGATGCGCCGCAGCGCGCCAACCAGATCGAACCGGGCTGTGGCGGCACCGCGCTGTTCGAGGCGATCCGCCTGGATCGTCCGCAGGCATTGCGGGTGCTGTTGCAGGACGGTGCGTTGCCGGCAATGCCCGAGCGCCTGCACATGAGCAAGGTCACCAGCTATCTGGACTACGCGCGCTTCCTGAAGAAGCCGCGAAGCGCGGAACTGATGGCGGTGCTGGAAGCGCCCGTCGTTGCAGCCGAACCACCACCGGCCGCGACGCGACGCCGGAGCTTCTGGGACCGGTTGTTCGGCCGGAACTGAGCGGGTCCGGAAAGCAGCAACGCCGGGCATGGCCCGGCGCTACCGTTTCACAGATCGGCGGTGCAGTCGCGGGTAAGTACCTCAGCCCGCGTCCACCGCCAACGCGCCCAGCGCGCTGGCCTTGATCCGCTCCTTGGCCTTTTCACAGGCGCCACCGCAATCCAGGCGCGAGGCCTCCAGCTGCGGCGGCAGGTGCTCGGCCAGGAAGTCGATGAACACGCGTACCGCCGGCAGCAGGCCGCGGCGCGAGGCGAACACGGCATGGCACACGCCCTGCGGCAGCGACCAGTCCGGCAGCACCACTTCCAGCTCGCCGTTGCGCACGGCGTCGGCGCACACGGTTTCCGGCAGCATGGTGATGCCGAAACCGTCCTTCACCATGCTCTGCAGCAGCGGGAAGTCGAAACCGGCCACGCGCGGCTGCAGGTCAACCCGGCGAACCTCACCTTCCGGGCCGTGCAGCTCCCAGCGCTGGCGGGCTTCGTCTTCGCTGATGCTTAGCGTCACGTGCTGGGTCAGCTCTTCCGGATCCTTGGGACGCCCGGCGCGGTCCAGGTACTTCGGGCTGGCCACCAGCAGTTCCTGCACCTGGCCGAAGCTGCGCATCACCAGACTGCCGTCGTCGTCCAGGCGCGAACGCACGCGCAGGGCCACGTCGTAGCCTTCATTGATGATGTCCACGCGGCGGTTGCTGATGTTCAGCTGCAGCCGCACCTTCGGGTACTGCTCGAGGAACTTGGGCAGCAGCTTGGGCAGCTGCATCTGCGCCAGCGACACCGGCACGCTGGCGCGCACCACGCCGCGCGGTTCGGCGCTGAGGCGGTCCACCACTTCGCGCGCCGCCTGGGCCTCGGCCAGCATCGTCTGCGCATGGCGGTGCACGCTGGTGCCGACGTCGGTGACCGCGAAACGGCGCGTGGAGCGCTGCAGCAGGCGCACGCCCAGGTCGGTTTCCAGCTGGCTGATGCGGCGGCTCAGGCGCGACTTGGGGATGCCCAAGGCGCGCTCGGCGGCGGCGAACCCGCCGTGGTCGACCACCATCGCGAAGTAGTACAGATCATTCAGGTCATGCATGCCCGAGTTCCATATCTAGAACAATACGTGGCATTCAACCACCTTTATTCCGTCTTTGCAACAACCTATCGTTCTCTCCGTCGGCGGCAAGCCCGCCACCTCTCCCGAACATAGGTACTGCCATGAAGCTTCTGCACATCGACGCCAGCGTGCTTGGCGACAACTCCGTCTCCCGCCACCTGACCGCCGCCGTGGTGGCCCAGTTCACGCAGCAGATCGACGGCCTGCAGGTTGATTATCGCGATCTTGACGCCAATCCGGTACCGCATCTGCGCAGCGGATCGCTTGCCAAGACCGACGCTGCCGAAACCGCCGATGCTGAACAGGTACTCGAGCAGTTCCTGGCGGCCGATATCGTGGTGATCGGCGCGCCGATGTACAACTTCAGCATTCCGTCCACGCTGAAGGCCTGGATCGACCGCGTAGCCGTGGCCGGGCGCACCTTCAAGTACACCGAGAACGGCCCGGTGGGCCTGGCCGGTGGCAAGCGGGTGATCATCGCCAGCAGCCGCGGCGGCATCTACACCGATTCGCCCGCGGACTTCCAGGAGCCGTTCCTGCGCCAGACGTTTGCCTTCTGGGGCATCAACGATGTCGAGTTCGTACGCGCCGAAGGCATCGCCTACTCGCCGCAGCACCGCGAAGACGCCATTGCCGGCGCACTCGCTGCACTGCCGTCGCACGAAGCGACCGAAGCCGCCGCTGCATAAGCGTTCCAGCGTTCGGCGCCCCTCTCTCCTCGTCTGGGCGCTGAACGCGGGCCGGGATCCCCTCCCCCATCCCGGCCCACCCTGGCGGCCCCGCTTTGCGGGGCCGTTTTTTTGTATCTGGCCTGAGCGGTGCGCCATCCACGCATGGCGTGGATCTACCGAAGCACATGCAGTAGATCCACGCCATGCGTGGATGCAGCGCAATGCATAACACTCATCAGAACGTTAGGCTGAGTCATGAACTACATCGTGACGACTGCGCACCGCAGCGAATTTCCGCACCCGATCACCCTGCGCCGAGGCCAGGCGCTGGTGGTGGGCGAACGTTATGAAGGCCCGGAGGGCTGGGACGACTGGTTCCTGTGCGAAGCCGAGGGGCAGCAGCCCGGATTCGTGCCGGCACCAGTGATCGGTCGCGACGCGCAGGGTGGCGCATTTGCCACTGAAGATTACTGCGCGCGGGAACTGGATGTGGATCCCGGACAAGTGCTGCGCGGGCAGCGCACGCTCAATGGTTGGGCGTGGTGCGTGCCGGAGACCGGCGAAACGGGATGGGTGCCGTTGGAGAAGCTGCGCGCTGTGGAGTGATCGCGATGGTTCATCCACGCATGGCGTGGATGTAGCCCGCATTGTAGATCCACGCCATGCGTGGATACGGTGCCATGCAAGCATGGCACCCACCCCATCAGGCTATCAGCCGATGGTTTCCAGGCCACCCATGTACGGGCGCAGGGCCTCCGGCACGGTGATGCTGCCGTCGGCATTCTGGTAGTTCTCCATCACCGCGATCATCGCGCGGCCAACGGCCACGCCCGAGCCGTTCAGCGTGTGCGCCAGCTCCGGCTTGCCGGTGGCCGGGTTGCGCCAGCGGGCCTGCATGCGGCGGGCCTGGAAATCACCACAGTTCGAGCACGAGGAGATCTCGCGGTAGGTCTCCTGCGACGGCAGCCAGACTTCCAGGTCGTAGGTCTTCACCGCCGAGAAGCCCATGTCACCGGTGCACAGCAGCACCTTGCGGTACGGCAGGCCCAGCTTCTCCAGCACCACTTCGGCGCAGCGGGTCATGCGCTGGTGCTCGGCATCGCTCTCTTCGGGGCGGCAGATCGAAACCAGCTCGACCTTCTCGAACTGGTGCTGGCGGATCATCCCGCGCACGTCGCGACCACCGCTGCCGGCTTCGGAACGGAAGCACAGCGAGTGGGCGGTCATGCGCAGCGGCAGGCGCTCGGCGTCGAGGATCTCGTCGCGGGCGATGTTGGTCAGCGAAATTTCCGAGGTCGAGATCAGATAACGCTTCTGCTCACCCAGCTGGGTGATGAACATGTCCTCTTCAAACTTGGGCAGCTGACCGGTGCCGTACAGACTGTCGGCATTGACGATCACCGGTACGTTGGTTTCCTGGTACTCATGCTCGCCGCTGTGCAGGTCCAGCATGAACTGGGCCAGGGCACGGTGCAGGCGCGCGATCGGGCCGCGCAGCACGGTGAAGCGCGAACCGGACAGCTTGGCCGCGGTTTCGCCGTCCAGCCACTTGTTGCGGGCCCCCAGCTCAACGTGGTCCAGCACCTTGAAGTCGAACTGGCGCGGGGTGCCCCAGCGCGACTGCTCGACGTTCTCGCTTTCATCGGCACCGGCCGGCACGTCATCGGCCGGCAGGTTCGGAATGCCCATCGAGATCGCTTCGATCTTCTCGCGCAGCTCATCCAGGGCCACTTCCGAGGCCTTCAGCTCGTCGGCGAAGGCAGCGACCTCGGCCATGATGGCCGAAACGTCTTCGCCCTTGGCCTTGGCCTGGCCGATAGCCTTGGAACGGCTGTTGCGCAGGCTCTGCAGCTCCTGGGTCCGCACCTGGATGCGCTTGCGATCGGCCTCCAGGGACTCCAGGGCAGACACGTCGAGCTCGAAGCCGCGGCTGGTGCGCAGGCGTTCGGCGAGGTCGGCGGGCTGGTGGCGGAGCAGGGCTGGATCAAGCATGGCAGGTGTCGTGGTGGGTATCAGGGATGGGATTATCGCTTGTTATACGGATTTCTGCCGCCCGGTTCATTCCCGGCGTGGCAGAATCGGGCTATTCCGTACTGGTCCGGTCCATGTCTGCACCCCGCTCGTCGTCCGCCAAGTCGTTCACTGTGCATATCCCGCGCAACGCCCTGAAGATCGCCGGCATCGCCTTCGGCGTGGGCGTGCTGCTGTTCGTGCTGGTCTGGCTGACCGGCCGTGACAAGGAGTTCTTCCGCGCCGACCCGGCCGCGCAGACCCCGCAGGAAACCGCCCAGGTCGAGCCCCTGCCGGAACCGTTGGCCGCTGCGGCCGGTTCCAGCGACATGCCTGATGCCAAGCCGGCACCGGTGGAGGAGGAAGCGCCGAAGCTGGTCGAAACCGCCCCGCCACCGCCCGCCCCGATCGCCGAGCCGGCCCCGGCCACCCCGGGCGCAGCGCCGACCACGACCGGCAACAGCCAGCCGATGCCGATTGCTGGCCAGTCGCCGCCGCCGTCATACCCCGCCGCCGCCCTGCGCGCCGGCGAGACCGGTACCGTGGTGGTACGCGTGGATGTGGATGCCACCGGCTACCCGAACAACACCACGCTGATCCAGCGCAGCGGCTCACGCGAGCTCGACCGTGCCGCCACCGACGCCGTACGCCGCTGGCGTTTCACCCCGGCGCAGAGCAACGGCCAGGCCGTGCCCGGCAGCATTGAAGTGCCGTTCGACTTCAAGACGCAGTAACTGAACACTTCCCGGCAGGCAAACTGAACCCTGCCGGTAGCGTTGACGCAACGCTGACACTTCCCGTCCGTGGCTCGGGCAACACTGCCCACGTCGTCCATTGACGGAAGGAGTTTGCGATGACTGCCACCACCCACGAAGACCTTCATTCGCCGCAGCTGCAGCAGCAGGATTCAAGCGTGCAGCACAAGCCCACGTCGCCCTGGATGTGGATCGCGCTGATCGTGGCGATGTTTGCGGCCGCCCTGCTGTGGCTGCGTCATTCCAACCAGGAAGATGTGGCGCCGGCACCGGTCGGTGAGCGCATGTTGCCAGCCCCTGAGCAGGCCGCGGTAACCGATGCAGCGGCGCCCGCAGCGCGCCAGGCTGCGCCGGCCTCCAGCCAGCACAAGGCTGCGCCTGTGGTGCGTAATCGCGAAGCGCGCCCGCTGGCCAACAACCGCATGCCCACCTACCCCGCCGCCGCACTGCGCAGTGGCGTACAGGGCAGCGTGATTGCCAGCCTGAATGTCGATACCCGCGGCAATGTCGCCAACGCTGCGATCGTTTCGCGCAGCGGCGAGCGCAGCCGCGACCTGGATCGTGCGGTGCTCAGCACCGTGCAGAACTGGAAGTTCCAGCCGGCGATGCACGAGGGCCGTGCCGTCGCCAGCGTGGTGCGGGTCCCGGTGGATTTCCGCACCGAGCAGCGTTGATCGCGGACGAGGGGTTCGTGATGTTTGGACGGAGGCTTCGGCCTCCGTCTTTTTATGCGAGGAAGCGTGCCAACCAAGGTTGGCACCTACCTGTCGATGTGAGCATGCCAACCAAGGTTGTCACCTACCGGGCAGCGCGATCCGCCGGGCATCGCCCGGCGGTTGCGATGCCGATCAGGCCAGATTGAACCCGGCGCTGCGCGCCAGGCCATCGAAGTCCGGGAAGGAGGTAGCGACGTTGGCGATATCGTTGATGCGCACTTCGCCGTCACTGATCTGGCCGGCAATGGCGAACGCCATGGCGATGCGATGGTCACCGTGGCTTTCGATGGTGCCGCTGCCCAGGCGCACACCGCCGTGCAGGGTGGCGCCATCTTCGGTCTCGTCCACCTGCATGCCCAGCGCGCGCAGGCCGGTGGCCATCGCCGCAAGGCGATCGGATTCCTTCACCCGCAGCTCGGCTGCACCGCTCACCACGGTCTGGCCTTCGGCGGCCGCAGCGGCCACGAACAACGCTGGGAACTCGTCGATCATGTCCGGCACCAGTGCTTCCGGAATGATTGCCCCTTTCAACGGGGCATAGCGCACCACCAGATCGGCCACCGGCTCACCGCCCTGCTCGGCCGGATTCTCTTCGGTGATGTCCGCCCCCATCAGGCGCAGCGCGTGCAGCAGGCCGGTGCGGCGCGGGTTCAGGCCGACCTGCTTCAGGCGCAGCTCGGAACCCGGAATGATGCTGGCGGCAACCAGATAGAACGCGGCCGAGGAGAAGTCGGCCGGCACCACGATGTCGGTGGCACGCAGGCGCTGGCCACCACGCAGGCGCGCCTTGCCCGGCGAGAATTCGATGTCCACGCCGAACGCCGACAACATGCGTTCTGTGTAGTCTCGGGTCGGGTGCGGTTCCAGCACGCTGGTTTCGCCCTGCGCGTAAAGACCGGCCAGCAATACGGCCGACTTGATCTGCGCGCTGGCCACCGGCGAGGCGAAGTCGATGCCGTGCAGCGATTGCCCGCCATGCACGTGCAGCGGCGGCGTGCCGTCATCCTGGGTGTCGATCTTCGCGCCCATCTGCGACAACGGGCCCGTGACACGGCGCATCGGGCGGCCGGACAGTGACTCATCGCCGATCAGCGTGCAGTCGAACGCCTGGCCTGCCAGCAGGCCGGCCAGCAGGCGCATGCCGGTGCCGGCGTTGCCGCAGTCCAGCGGCGCATCCGGAGCCTGCAGGCCGTCGATACCGACGCCATGCACGATGCGCTGCGACGGGCTGGGCGTTTCGATGCGCACACCCAGCTGGCTGAAGATACGCGCGGTCGCGCGGGTGTCTTCGCCTTCCAGGAAGCCTTCGATATGCGAGGTGCCATCGGCCAGCGCGGCGAACATCACCGAGCGGTGCGAGACCGACTTGTCGCCGGGAATGGTCAGGCTGCCCTGCAGCGGCTGGCCCTTGCGGGCGATCCAGTGTTGCGCGTTGCTCATCGTTCGATCATTCCGTAAACGCCGGCAGTGCCGGCGATGCATCAGGGGTCGGCGACCGAGGCCGCCGCAGCAGCTCTCAGGGCACGGCCACCGGATAGGAACCCAGCACCTTGATCTGCGCCGAGTGCGCTTCCAGTTCGGCCAGCGCAGCCTGCATCGGCGCATCGTCGATGTGGCCGGCCAGGTCGATGAAGAAGCCGTATTCCCATTTGCCATGGTGCGAGGGCCGCGACTCGATGCGGTTCATGCTGATGCCGTGGCGGGCGAACGGGCTGAGCACGTCGAACAGCGCACCGGGCTTGTCATGGATGAACACCAGCACCGAGGTGCGGTCGTGGCCGGAGGTCGGGAAGATGTTGCGGCCCACCACCAGGAAGCGGGTGGTGTTGTCGGCATCGTTCTGGATCGGCTTGGTGACCACCTTCTTCAGGCCGTACACGTGGCCGGCGCTCTCGCCACCAATGGCCGCCGCGTCGTCGGCATTGCGCGCACGGCGCGCACCTTCGGCGTTGCTGGAGACCGGAATCTTCTCGGCCTTCGGCAGGTTGGCGCGCAGCCAGGCCGAGGTCTGCATGAACGATTGCGGGTGCGCGTAGATGCGCTCGATGTCCTCGATGCGGCCGCTGCGCGACATCAGGTACTGCTGCACGCGCAGTTCCACTTCGCCGCAGATCTTCAGGTTGGAGGTCAGGAACATGTCCAGGGTGATCTGGATGGTGCCCTGCCCGGAATTCTCCACCGGCACCACGCCGAAATCGGCGTTGCCTGCTTCCACTTCCTGGAACACTTCTTCGATGCTGGCCATCGGCAGGCCCAGCGCCGAGCGGCCGAAGTGCTTGAGCACGGCCTGCTGGCTGAAGGTGCCTTCCGGGCCGAGGTAGCCGATCTTCAGCGGCTCCTGCTGGGCCAGGCAGGCCGACATGATCTCGCGGTAGACGTGCACCAGCAGCTCATCGCTGAGCGGGCCTTCGTTGCGGTCCACCACCATGCGCAGCACCTGCGCTTCGCGCTCGGGACGGTAGTAGTCGACGGCGGCGGCGAGCTTGCCCTTGGCCTTGCCGACCTGGTGCGCGAAGCGTGCGCGCTCGGCGATCAGGTTCTGGATGTCGCGGTCGATCTGGTCGATCTTCGAGCGCACATCGGCCAGCGCCAGGGGCGCCAGAGTGGGCGCCGGATTCGAGGCGGCCTTGGTCTTGCCCTTCGCCTTGGTGGGCGCGCTGTCCTTGGCCGGTTCGGCCTTCTTTGGCGCCTTCTTGCTGGATTTGCTGCTTGCCATCGGAGTTCCTTGTTACGGGGCCCGCACCCGACGGTGCGCGCCGTTCATTGCTCAGCCGTGACGCTGCTGGAAATCGGCCATGAAGGCGACCAGCGCCTCGGCCCCGGCCAGCGGCATGGCGTTGTACAGCGAGGCGCGGATGCCCCCGACCACCTTGTGCCCCTTCAACGCCAGCAGGCCAGCGGCCTTGGCTTCGGCGACGAAGCGGGCATCAAGCTCGGCATCGGGCAGGAAGAACGGGATGTTCATCCGCGAACGGGCGGCGTGTGCGACCTCGTTGCGGTAGAAGCCGCCGGAGCCGTCGATGGCGCCGTACACCAGCGCTGCCTTGGCGGCATTGCGCTTGGCGAACTCGGCCACGCCGCCCTCGGCCAGCATCCACTTGAACACCAGGCCGGCCAGATACCAGTTCCAGGTCGGCGGGGTGTTGAGCATCGAATCGCGGGCGACGTGCGAGCGGTAATCGAAAATGTCCGCACGCGGTTGTCCGCTGCGTTCAAGCAGGTCGCGGCGGATGATCATCACCGCGATGCCGACCGGGCCGAGGTTCTTCTGCGCGCCGGCGTAGATCACGCCATAACGGCGCACGTCCAGCGGCTCACTGGCGATGGACGAGCTGAAATCAGCGATCAGCGGGACGTTGCCGGTATCGGGCACATCACGGAATTCGACACCGTGGATGGTCTCGTTGGCGGTGATGTGCACGTAGGCGGCATCGGGCGAGAGCTGCCAGTCGGCACGCGCCGGCAACTCGCGGTAGCCGTTGGCCTCGCTGCTGGCGGCAATGTTCACGTCGACGTAGACACCGGCCTGCTTGACCGCCGTCTTGCCCCAGTGGCCACTGACCACGTAATCGGCGCGCTGGCCCGGGGCGGCGAAGTTGAGCGGGATCAGCGCCTGCTGGGTGGTGGCACCACCGGACAGGAACAGCACCGCATAGTCTTCGGGAATATCGAGCAGGCGACGCAGGTCGGCCTCGGCCTCGGCGGCAACGGACATGAACTCCGCGCCGCGATGGCTCATTTCCACGATCGAGGCACCGGTACCGTGCCAGTCCAGCATTTCCGCCTGCGCCTGGCGCAGGACCGATTCCGGCAAGGTCGCAGGGCCGGCACTGAAGTTGAACGCGCGCGTCATGTCACACCTGTGGGGCAAGACCCCTAGTATGCCGCAGTGCACCAGCCTTGCGGCCTTGTGGCGCAAGGGAAATTTGGTTTCATTGGAATCCATTGGCCGCGCGCACAGCACCGGTAGGTGCCAACCTTGGTTGGCGTACGCCGCAAGGCGTCATGCGCGGGTGGAGCCTGCCAACCAAGGTTGGCACCTACCAAAGCCGTGTGCCGTCAGGCGTCATGCCCACCGAAGGAACGTGCCGACCAAGGTCGGCACCTACCAAGGCAGACCCAGCGGATTCAAATCAGCGCGCGCCGAACCAGAGCAGCAGGCTGAGCAGTGCGGCCAGCAGCAGCGCACTGACCAGCAGCCACGGCCAGCGCCGGACCTTGCGCGGCACGGCCGGCAGCACCAGCGCCTGCTCGGCGTCCTGGCTGGACTCGTCTTCCGCCGGCAGCGGGCGTCGGCGCGGGTCATGCGGCACTTCCAGCACGAACCGGTGCTGGCCATCGAACACCACCTGGTCGCCCGCCTGCAGCCAGCAGTGGCGCACGGCCACACCGTTGACCCGGGTGCCGTCGGCACTGCCCAGGTCGCGCAGCAGCACGCGCTCGCCATGCACTTCCACGCGGGCGTGCTGTTCGGCGAAGGCCGGTTCATTGATCTCGATGTCGGCGTCGCCGCCGCGACCGACCAAGCGGGTTCGCGACAGGGTGAAGCTGCGGCCATGGTGCAGTCCGCCGACGCCGCGCAGCAGACGCTGCTGCTCATCGGAGCCATCGTCGTTCTTCGGCGCAGGCGCCTGCAGCAGGCTCTCGACCTCCCCCTGCAGGACCATCTCCACGCCATCCACGTACACCGCATCGCCTGCACGCAGCAGCGCCATGCGCCGCACCGGGCGACCGTTCACGTGGATGCCGCGGATGCCGTTGCCGACCTGCAGCCAGAGACCGCGATCGTCCATGCAGAACTGGGCCAGCAGCAGGGCACCGTTGCCGGCATCGCCCAGCCGCACGCTGCCGTTTGCCTGGCGCACGATGCGTTGCACCCCGGGCCTCAGCGGCTGGTCGGGCTGTTGTTGTTGACTGAAGTGAACAAGCAGGTTCTGCACGCGGCGCAGCCTAGCAGGTTGGTCGCCAACGAAGAAGAACCCACGATGAGTGCTTGGCGCGAAGGCCCTCGATGCGCACAATGCTCGCCCTCTATTGATCATCCCCGCCCTGCGCCAGGAGCCCGTATGTCCACCATCGATGTCCGCCACGCCCACGCCCTGCCCGACGCACAGGCGCGCGCCGCGATCGAACAGGTTGCCGCCAAGTTGTCCGAGCGCTTCGGCCTGAAGTCGTCCTGGACTGCCGACGTACTGAATTTCTCCGGCAGCGGCGTGGACGGTGCGATCGAACTGCAGCCGGGCGCCGTGCGCGTGACGGCCAAGCTGGGCTTCCTGCTGTCGGCGATGAAGGGCATGGTCGAAGGCGAGATCCAGCGCGTTCTGAAGGAAAAGCTGGGCTGAACCCCGGCGGCGGCCGTCACGGCCGTGCAACGCCAACGCGCGCTACTCTCGGGGTAGGCCCAACTCCCACGGGAAGTGCGATGAACCACTACGAAAACGACGACCGCCGCAACGACGACGCCTCTTTCGGTGACCAGGCCGAGCGCTTCTCGCGCAAGCTCAGCGATTCGGCCCAGCAGGTCTGGCTGGCCGGCCTGGGTGCGCTGGGCCGCGCACAGGCTGAAGGCAGCCGCTTCTTTGACGGCCTGGTGAAGGAAGGCGAAGCCTGGGAGGCCCGCCGCCGTGAGCGAAATGGCGAGCAGGGCCCGGGCTGGCGCGACAATGTCGAAACCTCGCTGGACGAGGCCCGCGAGAAGGCCTCCGGCACCTGGACCAAGGTTGAAAAGGCCTTTGATGACCAGGTGCAGGGCGTGCTCAAGCGCCTGCACGTACCTACCGCCGACGAGGTGACTGCGCTGGAGGCCCGCATCGACGCCCTGCAGGCGCGCCTGGCCAAGTTGGAGAATCGCGACACCTCGGGCACGGATGCACCTGCACCGGGCAGTCATCAGTCGCCCGGCAGCGTGCCCTGATCGGCCATTGTTGCAATGCAATAAATTTTGATTGACAATCGCGAGCAACCCGCCAATCGCTTCGGCTGCCGTTTGTTCCCTCCCCTCACGGCTTCAGGATTGGCGGGTTTTTCGTGCCCGCGGTATTCCGAACTGCGTGCTCCATCACGCTTCCTGTCAGGAACCTCCTGACTCAGCGGCACGGCGCGACCTTTACACTGTCGCCTTCGCATTCGCCCCTTCCGCGCACCTCCTGCATGCTCCCTTGGATCCTGGCCCTGCTGTCGGCCCTGCTTACCTGTTCCCTGGCCGTTGTCTATCTGTGGTGGATCAAACGGCGGCAGAAGGAGATGCAACTCGGCCTGCAGGCCCTGGCTGGCATGCACTGGCGCGAATTCTCGGTACTGGTCAAGCGCATGCTGCGCGAGCAGCGCGGCCTGCGCGAACTGGATGACCCGGGCGAGGAATCCCGTGAGCCAAGCAGCGATTTCCTGCTCAGTGACGGCCCCAACAGCTGGCTGGTGTCGTGCAAGCACGGCCTGGCCTATCGCATCGGCACCGCCGCAGTGAACGAACTGGGTGCGGCCGCGCGCTTGGCCGGAGCCCGGGGCGGCGTGCTGCTGACCGAAGGCCGGATGGAACGCGACGGCCGCAGCGCCGCCGAGAAGCAGGCGGTCGAGGTGCTGGACGGCCCGCGCCTGTGGCCGCTGCTGCAACCCTATCTACCGGCGGAAATCGAAACCCGTGTGCGCGCCAGCGCCCGCCATGAAGCCCTGCGCCGGATCGCCATCGCCGCGCTCGGCGCGGTCACCCTGGGCCTGCTGGTGGGATTGAGCCTGCAAGGGCTGCATGTGCAGGACGCCCCGCCCGTTGCCGAGGTGGCGGCCGCACCCGCGCCGTTTGCGCCTGCGGTTGAAGCCGCGCCCGAACCGGCGCTGGCCCCCGCCACCGTGCCGCCGGCCGCTGCGCCTGCACCGGCCACGTCCTCAACCGATGCGCGCAGCAACCCCAACCCGGATGCCGCCACGCTGGAGCGCTTCCAGGCTGATCTGTCCCGCGCCTTGGCCGGCAAGCCTGGCATCGCCAGCGGCGTCTGGCTGACCCGGCAGACGCTGGCGATCAACCGCACCGGTGAGCTGGACGCGGTGTGGCCGCAGGTCTGCGAGGAAGTGCTGCATTACCCCGCCCTGCGCAACGTGCGCATCCAGCTCAATGCCCGCCCCGGTGTGGATGAGCCGGTGCGCTGGCGGCAGTGCGCTACGTATTGATGGGGCAGCATCCACGCATGGCGTGGATCTACTGAATCCCGGTTGCGATTGGGCGATGAGCGCGAACCTCTGGTAGATCCACGCCACGCGTGGATGCCTTTGCAGAGTTGAGCCACGCGCGAACAGCAGCCGAGCATCGGCTCGGCTGCACATGGCGCCTGCTCAGCCCAATGCCGCGAGATGGGCGATGTAGCTGGAGCGGGATTCGCCGGCCGCCCTGGCCTGCGCATCCAGCCTCGCCAGGATGCGACGCGGCAGGCTGATGTTGACCCGCTCGATGGTGTCGTCCAGCAGGGCCGGATCAATGCAGATGTAGGCAAGAATCCATTTCGTATCGCCAGAGGCCTCGGCGACGATCTTCTGTGGCGCGGAAGGACTGGGAATCGAGCGTCCCTCATCCAGCGCCGCATCGATCCAGGCAAGCGCAGCCTCTTCGGCAGCGCCGAGCGCATCGTCAAGCGAGTCGGCAGCCGAGAAGCACCCCGGCAGATCGGGAACGACGACCCCCCACGCGGTGCGTTCATCGCCCGCCTCAATCAAGACTGGATAGCGCATGGAACCTCCTACGTCAGCCCTGCGAGCTTCCGCAATGCCTGCACCAGCCCCTTGCCCAGATCCTTTTTGGGGTGAGGCACGGTGATGATGTGAGGCCGCTGCGGGTGCACGAATACATGATGGGATCCGCGAATCCTGCAACAGGTCCAACCTGCCGCCTCCAGATCCCGGATGAGGTCCCTGCTCTTCATGCAGGGACGATACACATCGTACACACGCCCCGACAGAGTTCAAGGCGACAGCCGTTTCGACCGCGTAGATCCACGCCATGCGTGGATACGCCCCTACCTTGCCCCAGGCGCGAAGCGCGCAACCAGGTCCCAGGCATCCCCGAGGAACACCTGGCGCACGCGGGTGATCGGCTGTTCACCGCGCCAGGTCAGGCGCTCGATCACCAGACAGGCGGTGCCGGGCTTCACATCGAGCAGCTTGGCGGTGGCGGTATCCGCGCCCCAGGCACTGATGCGGTGCTGGGCACGGGTCCACGAGACACTCTGCAGCAGCCAGCTGCCCGGCGCGGTGGTACTGAAGTCGACCTCCAGCACCTCGGGCACGCCCACCGGGCTGATCAGGCGGTGCTCCAGCGCCAACGGACGGCCATCGGCCAGGTGCAGGCAACGCATCGCCAGCAGCGTCTCCTGGCCCGCCAGCTCCACTTCACCGGCATTGCCAGCGTCGGCAAGGCGCAGCTCGCGCTGCAGCAGACGATAGGCGTACTGATGGCCACGCGAGCCGACCTCCATCGCGATGTCGGGAATCTCCAGCGCCACCTGCTCCAGGTGTGGGGGCTGCCGCGCCACGAACGAGCCGGCGCGACGGCGGCGCTCGATCATGCCGCTCTCGGCCAGTGCGGTCAGCACCTTGTTCACGGTCATCCGCGAGCAGCCGTACTGCTCCATCAGCTCGTGTTCGTACGGAATACGGAAGCCCGGCGCCCACTCTCCGCTGAGGATGCGGCTTTCCAGATCGCTGCGGATACGCTGGTTGAGCGTGGCGGACTTGCTGGCCTTCACGTAATGGGGTCTCTGTGGCAGGAGGCGATCAGCCCAGCACGCCACGCAGGGCGGCGGCGAAGGCGGCAGTGATCGCCTCGCGCTGCAGGTGGCGGCCCTCGGCCACGCATTGGCGGCCATGGCGCCAGACCGATCGCAGCGCGCCATTACGTGCGGCGAACACCCAGCTGTCAAGCCATGCGTCTTCCTGTCGCGCCTGCAGCGCGGGGTGCTCAGCATCCAGTTCGACCAGATCGGCACTGGCGCCCACCTGCAGGCCGGCAGCCACGCCCAACGCCTGTGCGCCGCCCTGCAATGCACCTTCGAACAGGAAGCGGCCGGTGCTGCGGGTAGCATCCGGGGCCAGCACATTGCGCCCGCGCAGAGTCAGCCGCTGACCGTACTCAAGCAGGCGCAGTTCTTCGGCCGCATCGATCAGCACATTGGAATCGGAACCGACACCGAAGCGACCGCCTTCGCGTGCGAACGCCTGCATCGGGAACAGACCATCACCCAGGTTGGCCTCGGTGATCGGGCACAGCCCAGCCACGGCCTGACTGGCCACGATGGACGCGCGCTCGTCATCGGTGATGTGGGTGGCATGCACCAGGCACCAGCGCGCATCCACCGGCGCATGGTCGTACAGCCACTGCACCGGGCGCTGGCCGCTCCAGGCCAGGCAGGCCTCGACTTCACGCACCTGCTCGGCGATATGGATGTGCACCGGGCCGTCGGTCAGCGGCAGCAAGGCACTCAGTTCCTCGCCCGTAACCGCACGCAGGCTGTGCGGCGCGATGCCGAGCACCGCATCGGGCAGCGCGGCCAAGGCCGGCTTTGCGGCGTCCAGCAGCTGCGCGAAGCCGTCCACGTCATGGATCAGCCGCCGCTGCGCAGGGTTCGGTGCCGCCCCGCCGAAATCGGCGTGCGCATAGAACACCGGCAGCAGGGTCAGGCCAATGCCGGTCTGGTCGGCCGCCGCCGCAACCCGCGCACTCATCTCGGCGCGGTTGGCATAGGCGCGGCCGTCGGCGTCGTGGTGCAGGTAATGGAACTCGCCGACGCGGGTGAAGCCGCTTTCCAGCATTTCCATGTAGGCCTGGGCGGCAATGGCCTGCACCGCGTCCGGGCGCAGATGGGCCAGGAAGCGATACATCAGCTCGCGCCAGCTCCAGAAGCTGTCACCGTCGCCGCCGCCGATCTCGGTCAGCCCGGCCATGCCGCGCTGGAAGGCATGGCTGTGCAGGTTGGGCAGGCCCGGCACCAGGATGCCGACGCGGGTGTCACCGTCCTGCACGCCCTGCCCCGTGTGGATCGCCGTGATGCGGCCGTCCTGCACCTGCAGGCGGACATCGCGGGCCCAACCCTCGGCCAGCAGGGCGTGGGCGGCATGGAAACTGTGCGGGGAACGCGAATCGGACATGGCTGGACAACCCGAAATGGACACCTATATTGTATAGACATATAAGCACAGCCGCGTTGTGGATGCCATGCACGTCGATACCCTCTGGTCCAACGTCCACCTGATCACCCTCGATGGCGAGGGGCTGGGTGTCATCCGTGATGGCGTACTGGCCTGCGCCGACGGCCGCATCGTCCATGTCGGCGCGGCCGGCAGCGATGCCCAGCTGCAGCCGACCACCCGCATCGACGGCGAAGGCCGCTGGATTTCGCCCGGCCTGATCGACTGCCATACCCACCTGGTCTACGCCGGCAACCGCGCCAACGAGTTCGAGCAGCGCCTGCAGGGCGTCAGCTATGCCGACATCGCCCGTGCCGGCGGCGGCATCGTCTCCACTGTGCGCGCCACTCGCGCCGCCACGCCGGAACAGCTGGCCAGCGAAAGCCGGCCGCGCCTGCTGGCAATGCGCGCCGAGGGCGTGACCACCCTCGAGATCAAGTCCGGCTACGGCCTGACCCTGCCCGACGAGCGCAAGCAGCTGCACGTCGCACGCGCGCTGGGCGAGGAATGCCGGGTCAACGTGGTGACCACCTTCCTCGGCGCGCACGCGATTCCGCCGGGTCGCGAAGCACAGGAGTACACCGACGAGGTGTGCAACGTGATGATCCCGGCCATCGCCGCCGAAGGCCTGGCCGAAGCCGTGGATGTGTTCTGCGAGAACATCGCCTTCTCGCCGGCGCAGGCGCGGCAGGTCTTCGAAGCGGCGCGCGCCAACGGGCTGGCGGTGAAGATCCATGCCGAGCAGCTGAGCAACCAGCATGGCGCCGAACTGGCCGCCAGCTTCGGCGCACTCTCGGCCGACCATATCGAACATCTGGACGATGCCGGCATCGCCGCAATGGCGGCCGCCGGCACTGTCGCCGTGCTGCTGCCCGGTGCCTTCTATTTCACCCGCGATACCACCCTGCCACCGATCGCCGCGCTGCGTGCGGCCGGCGTGCCGCTGGCGCTGGCCACCGACAGCAACCCGGGCACTTCGCCGCTGACCAGTCCGCTGCTGGCGATGAACATGGGCGCCACCCTGTTCCGCCTGACCGTGGACGAGTGCATCGCCGGCTTCACCCGTGAAGCGGCGCGCGCATTGGGCCATGGCGAGCGCATCGGCCGCCTGGCCGTGGGCCTGGACTGCGACCTGGCGATCTGGGACATCGACGCCCCCGCTGACTTGGTCTATCGCATTGGATTCAACCCGCTGCACGCGCGCGTGGTGCGCGGACAGCCCGACCTGCCTGCCTCCTGGAGCAACACATGAGCAACACCCTGGTTCTTCGCCCCGGCCATGTCACTCTCGCCCAGTGGCGGCAGGTCTATCGCGGTGCGCCGCTTGCGCTGGACCCGGCCGCGCTGCCGGTGGTGCGCGCCAGTGCTGCGGCGGTGGCCGCCATCGTCGCCAAGGGCGCGCCGGTGTATGGCATCAACACCGGCTTCGGCAAGCTGGCCAGTGTGCGCATCGAGCGCGAGGACCTGGCCACCCTGCAGCGGAACATCGTGCTCTCGCATGCTGCCGGTGTGGGCGAGCCGATGCCGGCCAGCGTAGTGCGCCTGATGATGGCGCTGAAGCTGGTCAGCCTGGCGCAGGGTGCTTCGGGCATCCGAGAGGAGACCCTGCTGTTGCTGGAAGCGATGCTGGTCAAGGGCGTGCTGCCGGTGGTGCCCGCGCAGGGCTCGGTGGGTGCCTCGGGTGACCTGGCACCGCTCTCGCACCTGGCCAGCGTGATGCTCGGCGTGGGTGAGGCCTTCATCGGTGACGAACGCCTGCCGGCAACTGATGCACTGGCACGCGCGGGGTTGCAGCCGATCGAACTGGGCGCGAAGGAAGGCCTGGCGCTGCTCAACGGCACCCAGTTCTCCACCGCCTATGCGCTGGCCGGCCTGTTCGAGATCGAGACGGTGTTCCAGGCCGCGCTGGTCACTGGTGCGCTGTCGGTGGAAGCAGCCAAGGGCTCGGATACCCCGTTCGACCCGCGCATCCATGCCATCCGCGGCCAGCGCGGGCAGATCGCCACCGCCGCCACGCTGCGCACGTTGATGCAGGGCTCGGACATCCGCGAATCGCACCGCGACAACGACGTGCGCGTGCAGGACCCGTACTGCCTGCGCTGCCAGCCGCAGGTGATGGGCGCAGCGCTGGACATCCTGCGCCAGGCTGCGACCACGCTGGAAATCGAAGCCAACGGCGTGTCCGACAATCCGCTGGTGTTCACCGACACCGGCGAGGCACTGTCAGGCGGCAACTTCCACGCCGAACCGGTGGCCTTCGCCGCCGACATGCTGGCGATGGCGGTGTGCGAGATCGGTTCGATCAGCGAGCGCCGCCTGGCGATGCTGGTCGACCCGGCACTGTCCGGCCTGCCGGCGTTCCTGACCCCGCGCCCGGGCCTGAATTCCGGCTTCATGATTCCGCAGGTGACCGCCGCTGCGCTGGTCTCGGAAAACAAGCAGCGCGCCTACCCGGCCAGTGTTGATTCGATCCCGACCTCGGCCAATCAGGAAGACCATGTGTCGATGGCCGCACACGGTGCGCGCCGCCTGATGCAGATGGCCGAGAACGCGGCCAACGTGATCGGCATCGAACTGCTGGCCGCTGCGCAGGGCTGCGACTTCCACGCTCCGCTGCGCTCCAGTACCGCGCTGGAAGCCGTGCGCGCCACCCTGCGTGCGCAGGTGCCGACGCTGGAAGAAGACCGCTACTTCCATCCGGACATGGTGACCGCCACGAACCTGGTGCGCAGTGGCGCGCTGACGCAGGGCCTGACCGATCTGTTGCCGACTGTGGAACCACAGGCATGAAGACCCATCCCGAATGGCTGACGGTGCACGAAGGCGATGCCCCGTTGATCGTCAGCTTCCCGCATACCGGCAGCGAGCTGCCACACGACCTGATCGGCGACTACCACTCGCCATGGCTGGCCCGTCGCGACGCCGACTGGTGGGTGCACGAACTGTACGATTTCGTGCGCGGCATGGGCGCGACCACGGTGCGCTCGGCGATCTCGCGCTCGGTGATCGACCTCAACCGCGATCCCAGCGGCGTGTCGCTGTACCCGGGCCAGAACACCACCGGCCTGTGCCCGCTGACCACCTTCGACAACCAGCCGCTGTACCACGCCGGACGCGAACCGGATGACGCGGAAATCGCCCGTCGCCGCGACACGTATTTCCTGCCTTACCACGATGCGCTGGCTTCGCAGATCACGCGCCTGCGTGAACGCCACGGCACCGTGGTGGTGTACGACGCGCATTCGATCCGCTCACATATCCCGCACCTGTTCGAAGGCGAGCTGCCGCAGTTCAACCTGGGCACCGCCGGCCCCTCCGGTGCGCCGGATACCTCCTGCGACAACGCCTTGAGCGATGTGGTGGAGAACCTGCTGAAGATCAGTGGCATGAGCCAGGTGCGCAACGGGCGCTTCAAGGGCGGCTGGATCACCCGCCACTACAGCAACGTGGCCGGCGGCGTGCACAGCCTGCAGATGGAACTGGCCTGCCGCGGCTACATGCACGAACCCCTGCCGGACCAGGTGGACGAACACAGCTGGCCCACCCCGCTCGACCCCGACCACGCCGCACCGCTGCGCCACACCCTGGCGCAGGTGCTCAATGCCTGCCTTGAATTCGCAACGAACCGGAGCGCCGCATGACCCGCAACGACCCGTCCCGCACCATCGCCGCGCCGACCGGCACCACGCTCAACGCCAAGAGCTGGCTGACCGAAGCACCGCTGCGCATGCTGATGAACAACCTGCACCCGGACGTAGCCGAGCGCCCGCAGGAACTGGTGGTGTACGGCGGCATCGGCCGCGCCGCACGCGACTGGGAGAGCTTCGATGCGATCGTCGAGACGCTCAAGCGCCTGGACGACGACCAGACCCTGCTGGTGCAGTCGGGCAAGCCGGTGGGCGTGTTCCGTACCCACGCCGATGCGCCGCGCGTGCTCATCGCCAATTCCAACCTGGTGCCGCGCTGGGCCAACTGGGACCACTTCAACGAACTGGATAAGAAGGGCCTGGCCATGTACGGCCAGATGACCGCCGGCAGCTGGATCTACATCGGCGCGCAGGGCATCGTGCAGGGCACCTACGAGACCTTCGTGGAGATGGGCCGCCAGCACTTCGGTGGCGACCTGACCGGCAAGTGGCTGTTCACCGGTGGCCTCGGTGGCATGGGTGGCGCACAGCCGCTGGCTGCCGTGATGGCCGGCGCCTCCTGCCTGGCCGTCGAATGCCGCAAGAGCAGCATCGACATGCGACTGCGCACCGGCTACCTCGACACCTGGACCGACAATCTGGACGAAGCGCTGCGCCTGATCGACGAATCGTGCAAGGCCGGCACGCCGAAGTCGGTGGGCCTGCTCGGCAACGTCGCCGATGTACTGGCTGAACTGCTCAAGCGCGGCGTGAAGCCGGACCTGCTGACCGACCAGACCTCCGCGCACGATCCGGTGAACGGCTACCTGCCGCAGGGCTGGACCGTCGAGCAGTGGGACGACAAGCGCGTGTCCGCCCCCAAGGAAGTGGAGAAGGCCGCGCGCGCGTCGATGGCCAACCACATCCGCGCCATGCTCGGTTTCCACGCACTGGGCGTGCCCACTGTGGACTACGGCAACAACCTGCGGCAGATGGCACTGGAAGAAGGCGTGGAGAACGCGTTCGACTTCCCCGGTTTCGTACCGGCCTACATCCGCCCGCTGTTCTGCCGCGGCATCGGCCCGTTCCGCTGGGCCGCACTGAGCGGCGACCCGGAAGACATCGCCAAGACCGATGCCAAGGTGAAGGAACTGATTCCGGACAACCCGCACCTGCACCGCTGGCTGGACATGGCTGCCGAGAAGATCAAGTTCCAGGGCCTGCCGGCACGCATCTGCTGGGTCGGCCTGGGTGACCGTGATCGACTCGGCCTGGCCTTCAACGAGATGGTGGCGAACGGTGAGCTGAAGGCACCGGTGGTGATCGGCCGTGACCACCTGGACAGCGGCAGCGTGGCGTCGCCGAACCGCGAAACCGAAGCGATGGCCGATGGTTCCGATGCCGTGTCCGACTGGCCGCTGCTGAACGCCCTGCTCAACACCGCCAGCGGCGCGACGTGGGTGTCGCTGCACCACGGCGGTGGCGTCGGCATGGGCTTCTCGCAGCACGCCGGCATGGTGATCGTCTGCGACGGCACCGAAGCGGCGGCGAAGCGGATTGGCCGCGTGCTGTGGAACGACCCGGCCACCGGCGTGATGCGCCATGCCGATGCAGGCTATGAGATCGCGATTGATTGCGCGAAGGAAAAGGGACTGGATCTGCCGGGGATTCTGGGCTGATCGCAGGGGTGCCGGCCAGCGGCCGGCACTACCGTAAGGCACCTGTAGAGGCGGGCCCAACACCGCGACAAGGATACCGCGGCCCCCCCGAGCCATGCTCGGCTCAATGCTTCCAGGCGCACGACGCCTGACCCAAAGGCAGCCGAGCATGGGCTCGGCTCTACATGCTTGACCCCGTCTCCTGCCGTGACCAACATGCGCCATCACCGCTGATGGATCACCGCGATGTACCGCACCATTGCTGCTGCATTGCTCTGTGCCCTGGCCATCGCCCTGCCCGCCTCGGCACGTGACGTCCCTACCGGCATCTCTTCCCGGCTCGACGCCCAGCTGCAGGCCAACCGAGAACGCTACGGCATTGCCGGCCAGGCGGTACTGGTCGCGCACAATGGCCTGGTGCTCTACCAGGGCGCCAGCGGTGAACGTGATCCCGCTACCCATGCACCGGCCACCGTCGATTCCATTTTCGCCGCGCAATCGATGGCCAAGCTGCTGACCAGCACGCTGGTGATGCAATTGGTCGATCAGGGCAAGGTGGATCTGGATGCGCCGGCCAGTCGCTATGTGCAGGACCTGCCCACTGCATGGCAGGCGATCCACGTGCGCGATTTCCTCAACCACAGCTCGGGTATCGGCGAGTACTACGACCGGGTGGACAACCGCTGGGTGAGCAAGGGCTACACCGGTGTGGCGCCCGACCTTGCAGCTGCGCTGAAGGTGGCTGCGGCGGCGCCGATGCAGTTCGCCACCGGCAGCCGCGTGCAGTACACGCAGGCCAACTACCTGGTACTGACGGCGTTGCTGGAAGCGCATTACCGCAAGCCTTACCCGGCCATCGCACGCGAACGCATCCTGCTGCCATTGAAGATGACCAGCACCTCTTGGGGCGTCGCCAGCGTGCCATCCCAACGCGCGGCGGTGCCGTACATCGGCAAAGACGGCGCATTGCAGCCGGCCAATGAAGATCCCTGGCCGGACTACGGTTGGGGCCACGCCGACCTGCAGACCACCGTGGGCGACATGAACCGATTCCTGCAGGCGCTGGCGACCGGCAAGCTGCTGCGCACGTCCACGCTGGAAACGCTCTGGCAGCCGCAGAAGCTGAGCGGTGGCGGCAGCAATTTTTTCTCCACCGGTTGGGACACCACCCGCAGCGACGGCTACACCCAGGTTGGTCACGATGGCGGTACCCGTGTACGTGCGCGGCTGGCCTACAAGGGCACGCTGGCCAGCGGCTACTGGGTATTCGTGTACCTGACCAACGGCAGCGCCCGCAATGTCTGGTCGAGCACGCTGGTGGAGAGCACGATGGCGGTGGCCGCGCCGGATCAGTTCCCTCACACCATGCTGTCCGAACGACTGATCAGCTATGCGGTGGACGATTCTGCGGGAGCGGCACAGGCGATGCGCCGCTGGCTGCGCGACGAGAACCGTGTTCGCACCGACGAGCTGGAACGCGCCATCAATGCGGACGGCTACGCCATTCGCGAAAGCCTCGGCGCAGGCAAGGCGTTGAAGGTATTCGCCCTCAACTCCGAGCTTTATCCGGAGTCGGCCAACGCTTGGGACAGCCTCGCCGAGTGCCACGCGGCACTGGGTGATGCGGAGACGGCCAAGTCGCTCTACGCGAAATCGAAGGCACTCGCACAACCCAAGCCGTAGAGCCGGGTTGGCGCGACCTGTTCCGACCGGAGCACTGGGCTCGTTCGAAGTGCGCTGCAATCGACCGCGCTGTACTCCCGATCGGGACTGCGGGACAGCACGGGCATGCCCGCACTGCCCCATGCGGCCAGTGTCCGTCTACTGCTGCAACAAAGCCGGCGCCAAGGCGTAATGATCAACACAGCCTCCTGACGCTTGCACCGACGCGGCGACCGCCCTCGCAACCTCGGCTGCCGGATGTGGATCGACTTCCACGGCATCGATCTTTGCCGCCTCCCCGGGAAGTTGTTGCGCGAATCGCAGTGCCACCACCGCGTCCCGTGAGTCGCCGCCAGCGACGGGCAGCGTGGCGAAAGCCACCATCACCGAATGCCCCGCCCAGTTCGGGAAAGGATGGTCTGTTCTGCCCGGAAAGAACACCGGACAGCCAAAGGACTGTGCCAATGCGTTGCTGCCTGCATGTGCATTGCTGACCCAGGCATCCTTGTTGTCTATGGTCGGAGTGGATTGCAGCATCTCCACACGCTGGCCATAGCCA
Source organism: Nocardiopsis yanglingensis (assembly GCF_045809185.1). Taxonomy (NCBI): domain Bacteria; kingdom Bacillati; phylum Actinomycetota; class Actinomycetes; order Streptosporangiales; family Nocardiopsidaceae; genus Nocardiopsis; species Nocardiopsis yanglingensis. The sequence goes on from NZ_JBJNRH010000001.1 coordinate 300,484, forward strand.
ACGGGATAGGCAAACAGTCGCTCGGCGAACGGCTTTCGATCCTGCCATGCAGGCCGGGTAAAGAACTGCCACAGTGCATTCTGGATCTGGGTGGCGGCCAACATGTCCTGATGGGTGGGCGGCGATGCGACCAAGGGCACGTTCTCAGGCAACAGCCCCGCCTTTACCAGCACATGGCGGAAGCCCTGCAGGCATGGCATCCGCACGACCTCGTCGGCTGTCGCCAGTTTCATCTCGGCGCGCTTGTGGGCATAGGCCCAGAGTGCCAAGCCCGCATCGTGCTGCGACAGGCGCAACCCATGGATCTTCGTCGCTAGCAGGTCACATCGCACAGCAGCGGCTTCATTGTCCCGCTCCGAGATCAGATTGACGATCTCGCCGCTGGCAATCCTGCGGATATGACCATCGAGATCCGACTCCCCTCCCATGGTACCGTTCATCTGCGTCTTCAAAATGGTGGCAGGAAGCCAGGGGGCGTCTGGCAAAGACCGGCGAACCAGATCATCGGCAGGGACGAGCTGTGCGATCACCGTGACCGCGAGCCCCTCGATAGCCCCGCCCGCTCGGGTCTGTTCTCCGGAAAAGCTCCAGACCTTTGGCTTCCGTGTCACGCCCTCGCTGATCGTGAATATCTCATCCGGCCGTTCCACCGATGTCTTCATACCCTGCAGCAGCTGGCCCTTGAGCCCTGCCAACTGGGTAGTCACCAGCGGCGCGGTCAGTTCCGCATAGGTACTGAGCGTCTGGATCGCCTGCATTGCCTGATCCCAAGCTTCGACATTCACCTGGGTACTGGTCAAGATTGCAGGAACCACCTGGAACCGACTGCCCGTATTGCTGCCTACGTGGAAGCGCGGCGAAAGGTACTCGAACTTTCGCAGGTTCAATGTGCAGCTGCTGCCGAAGAACTTGCTGCGTGTTTCCAGACGCAGGGTCGCCGCAGTGAATGCCGGCAACCCCGACGATGTAGGCGGCGCAACAGAAACACCAAGCAGGTGTACCCGGTCGCCCTTGAGCACATCCTTAAGATTCAAGTCCCACACGGATTTCTGTGGGCATGCGTCAAACGTCGTTCCTTCACTTCCTTCGGGAATGTAGGCGACCACCCGCATCTGTGCATAGCCGTCCTGCCGGATCGGCACGCCAGGCTCACTGAAGCCCAGCGCGAGCCACTCCGGAGACAACGTTGTAGTACCACCATCAACCTGCCGCGCCGATGCATCGGACGCATTCACAGCAAGTATCCCAGCCAGAAGGCTGATCCAGCCTCGTGCGTGCATTGCCATGCCCCCCTGTTGTTCTGCCATGTTCAATGGCCCGGGCACAACCTCCCTGCATCGGAGGTCCTGAGCTCCGAGCGTCCTGCGACCGGCCTTCCCCCGGTCCTGTGCAGTATAGGCGCGCCCCCCCCCTTTCACTCGGCCCGGAAAGTACGGGTGACGTGGCGCCCCGAGCCTGTTAACTTACGCGCCACTTTCTTGGTTTACAGCATTCCCGCATGTCGCTCTCGCCGTACCGCCCCACCCCGTCGCTGCTGTTCCTGGCCGTTTCCCTCTGCCTCTCCTCCACCGCCGCTGCGGCCCCGCAGGCCACCACGCTGGATGCCGTGCAGGTCACCGCTGCTGCTGATGCCAGCGCCCAGGCGCGCGCGGCGCTGAAGCGGGTTCCCGGCGCCAGCAATGTCATTGACGTAGCCAAGGGGGACAGCCGGCTGTCCAGCAGCGCCGATGTGCTGGCCTACCAACCGGGCATCAGTGCGCAGTCGCCGGGTAACGAGGGCACCAAGATCTCGATCCGGGGCTCGGGCATCAACCGTGGCCCCGGCGCGCATGCCTCGGGTATTGCGGTGTCGATCGATGGCCTGCCCCTGACCGGCCCGGGCGGCACGCCCTACGAGCTGCTGGAACCGCTGTGGCTGTCGCGCGTGGAAGTCCTGCGCGGCGCCAACGGTTTCGAGCGTGGCGCGCTGGCGCTGGGCGGTGCCATCGACTACATCAGCCGCAGCGGCCGTGATTCGGCGGGCGTGCAGCTGCACTACGAAGCCGGCAGCCGTGGCTACCAGAAGCGCGGCATCAGCTGGGGCGGCGTCAGTGGTGATGTCGATTACTTCATGGCCTACACCGATACCGAATTCGACGGTTACCAGCGCCATGCGCGCGGCGACGGCAAGGGCGCGATGGCCAACATCGGCTGGCAGATCACCCCCGATCTGCAGACGCGCTTCTTCGTGCGCTACCGCGAAACCAATCACGAAACACCCGGTCGCCTGACCCGCGACCAGATCCGCAACGACCCGCATGCGGCGAACCCGGCCAATCTGGCCATCGATGCGCGTCGCCCGCAGCCGGGCAGCACCTGGGTGGGCAACGTCACCACGCTGCAGATCGATGAGGATTCCTCGCTGCAGGCCGGGCTGGTCTACCACAAGTACCCGATGGACTTGAACGAGAGCCTGTACCGCCAGCAGCTGGACTACGCCAACCTCAACGCCACCCTGGACTACCGCCACCGCCACCGGCTGTTCGGACTGGACAGCGAAACCACGGTCGGCCTGCGCGTCACCCACGATCTGGACGCCGATGTGCGCGAGTCGCTGCGTTTTGCCAGCAACGGCTATGCCGCCGGCACGCGCACACGTGACTTCCGCCACCACGGCACCGACAGCACCCTGCACGTCAGCAACACCATCGCCTTCAATGACCGCCTGCGCATGCGGACCGGGTTGGCGCTGATCAACACCCGTCGCGATGTGCAGGTAACCTGGCCGAGCAGCGGCGGCCGCCTGCGCGACCACGACTGGGACTACGCGCCGCGACTGGGCGTCACCTGGCAGCACAGCGCGCAGACCCAGTGGTTCGGCAACCTCAGCCGTTCGGTGGAGGCGCCGCACCCGTGGTCGATGATCTGGGGCTCGAACCAGTACTTCGGGCCGGGCAATGGCCCGTCCAGCGGCCGCCAGCGCGCGCCGGTGCCGATGCAGAACCAGACGGCCACCACGCTGGAACTGGGTGCGCGCGGTGACGCGGCGCTGGGTCGCTGGGAACTGAGCGGCTACTACGCGCACGTAAACCACGAACTGCTGAGCGTCGAACTGCAACCGGTGCCGAACCTGTTCATCGCCGAGAACAACGCCAGCCCCACCGTGCACCGCGGCATCGAAGCCGGATTGGACAGCACGCTGTGGCAGGCTGCACCGGGCCGCCTGTCGCTGCGCCAGGCGTACACCTTCAGCGATTTCCACTACCGCCACGACGCGCGTTTCGGCAGCAACCGCCTGCCCGGCCTGCCACTGCACAGCTACCAGGCCGAGCTGCGCTTCGATCACGCGTCCGGCCTGTACGCTGCGCTCAATTCCGAATACGCCTCGCGCATCGCCGTGGACTACGCCAACAGCTACTGGGCCGACAGCCATGTGATCTTCGGCAGCCGCATCGGCTACGACGCACCCGGTGGCCGCTGGCAGGCCTGGGCGGAGATGCGCAACATCGGCAACCGCCACTACGCGGCCACGGTCACGCCGGGCTACGACGACGCCGGCAAGGATGTCGCGCGCTCGACCCCGGGCGATGGGCGTGGCGTCTATGCGGGCGTGCGCTGGCGCTTTGACTGATTGCCGCAGGCGGCGCCGGGTGTGACCCGGCGCCGTCGTTCCAGGGTCAGCCGATACGCCACGCTGGCAGGCGCTCGCTGCGCTTCCAGATGGAAGGCGCGAAGCCGATCAGCACCAGTGCCGCCAGCCACTTCGGTGAGGTATTGAGCAGTGTCGAGGTGAGCGAGCCATCGACGGGGGCGGCCATTTCCTGCCACGGGTTGTAGCCCAGGTAGACGACGCTGCCAGCCCACCACAGCAACGCCACACCGACACCCATCAGCAACAGAGCCAGCGTGCGGCAGGTCCAGCGCTGCGACGTGGTGCCCCATTCCCGCGACGCCGCGATCAGCAGGCCCACCACCAGCAGCGATACCAGTGCAACCAGCCCGATATCGACCTTGTGCCCGATACGCTTATAGCTGCAGGCGCGGCATTGCGCCTCCTCCGCGGCGGTAGCGGCTTCGGCGGTATCGGCCTGCCCGGCTGCGGGCTGCGCCAGTGCTGCAAATGGCATCAGTACCGCCAGCAGCGTCACCATGATCCAACGAAACAACGTCCTGTTCCTGCGTGCAGCGACATCCATGCGCTCTTCCTCGTCAGTGGTTGTACGTCCAGGGCCGCAGTATGCGGCCGTCCCATACGCCGCCCAGACCTCGTTCCGGGAGGGCGGCCATCCAGCGTTCTTGTTCGCGATGCAGTACAACAAGCTCCCGGTAGACGAAATCGCCGGAACACGAATCCCAGGCGACCGCGATCATAGCCCACTGCCCATCGACGCTGAAAACGGGCCGGGTCAGATAGGCGAAGTGGTCGTACTTCCGAGTCGGCCCATGCACCGTTGCCCTGCACCCCTGCTCCCGCAGCGCTCGAAGCTCCGCGCTGTCCGTCCACTGCGCACCGGCCAATGCGGCTGCAGGCACTGGCGTGGACCGGCGATTGGCAGGAACCAGGTCTGCCTGCAACTGCAACCGCAGCGCATGGATGTCCGGCGGCCACCGGTCGTCCAGCGGCAGGACCAGGTCGTCCACCTCCTGGCAGGTGGAGGCACTGCTGCCCGGCCAGCAATAGGGCAAGGTCTGCTCCATCACGTAGATGTCCTCCCCCACCGGGTCGGTCAACTGCGGCTGCTCCTGCGGGGCCCATCGATCGACGCGCGTGGACGGCGTCTGCGGTGTGGTGGGCACCTCGCTCAGCGACGATGGCAGAACCGTCGGCTGCGGCACCGGCGGGGGTGGAGGGAGGAAGGGCGGCCTCTGCCGGATCGCCAGCGCCATCGCCTCAGCCTGCATCTGCGCGGTTCCCAGGTTGACCGGCGGCGGACCGATTTCCTGCTGCCACCGCGGGCGCAGGCTGCAGATTCCGGCCATGAAAGCCAAAGCCGACAGCGCCGCCGCCAACGATGCAATGCGTCGCCAGGCGATCCGCTGTTGGCAATCACGGTCTGGCTTGAACGAGGTGTCCGTCATCACGACTCCGGCAACGCGGGCCACAGGCCGTGTCCAAAGCTCATATGGCGGACAGGCTCCACTCGAACACGCTCCCATCCGTCCTTCCCGCGGTGCAGAAGGTAGAGGTCGCGCATACCCGTTCCCCCACTGCATAGATCCGAGGCGACCGATGCCATTGCCCAGTTCCCGTCCATGCTGAACACAGGACGCTGCAGATAGACGACGCCCAGATCCGGATTGCCCGGGCCACCCGTGCATCCCTCGACGCCGCGTGCGCGCCGCTGCTGAAGCTCGTCCCACGTCATCCGTTGCGCTCGCACATGCGCAAGCTCAAACGCGAGGTCGGGTACGCGTACAGCCCGGCGGTTCGCAACCTGCAGCATCGCCTCCAGATGCTGCTGAAGTTGAATGGACGCCGCACTGTCATCATCGCGCCACTCGACGACGTTGTGACGAACCTGGCAGACCGGGACGGGGTCTCCTTCACCGCAGGAAGGCGCAGTCCATTCCATCACTGCAAATGGCACGTCGGGTTCCCAGCCGGGCGGCTCGAAGTGTGCTGGCGCGACATCTGCCAGCGGCACCTCCGCGGTCGCGAACCCACTGTGGCCGGTCAGCATCGGGGAGGAGACTGCCTTCATTGGAATCGGTAGTCCCGGCGGCTTTCCTGGCGGTGTCGGTCGCAGGTCGATGAGCTCTGCCATCACCTCGGCCTGCATCCGTGCCGTTCCCAGGTTGATCGGAGGCGGGCTGACATCCTGCCGCCACTGCGGGCGCACGCTGGCCATCAGCGCTGCGCCAGCAGCCACAAACAGGACGACCGCTGTCGTCAGGATGCGCTTCCGTGCAATGCGTTGTCGCATCAAGCTCCTCGAAGAAATGAAGCAGGTTGGGATATCGGCCGGGACCGTGGCGCTACAGCGCTTGAATGACCTGCAGCAGGTGGGTCGCTTCTGGCGCCAGCGCCTGCGCAAGCCAACCCAGCACAGCAAAGAACAGCAGCAGGCCGAGCAGCGGCCAGATCGTGTGCGTCACGCATACCCGCCACCATCCCTGCTCCTGCATGCCCTGCATGCGCCGGTACAGGCCACCGGCGATGGCGGCGTCCACCAGCAGCTCGGCCATCAGCACCGGCGCCGACCACACCACCCACATGCTCGCCAGCAGGACGGTGGATCGTGGAGCATGGAAGTTCAAGAACCTGATGCAGCATGCGGACATCCTTGCCGGGCACGCGTGGGCGGTGTTGCGCGGATTCTACCGCGGCCGGAGCCGCTGTCCAGACGACGGGCCGAGGCCATCGATCATCAGCTGCGGTCGATGATCCGCACGATGCGGCCGTCCTCAAAAGCAAACTCGCTGCGTCCCTTCAGAGACAGTTCCGAGCCCGCGCTGGGACCACCGGGAATGTCCTGCGCGAACACGCCACGCCAGCCGATGCTGGCCAGCGCCATGCCATCCTCGAAGGTCAACTCGAGCAACCGCTGTTCGCGCTCACGGAACAACGGCGCCGATTGCCGTGCCAGTTCGCCGAAGGCATCGATGCCTTCGGTGACCATCGTCAGCTGGCCACCGCTATGGTTTTCGAAGCGCACGTTGTGCGCCAGCACCGCCAGCATGGCGTCGATGTCGAAGCGGTTGTAGGCCTGCAGGTAGTGCTCGATCAGGTGGCGGCAGTGCGATTCGTCCATGGCGGCGTCCAGTCAGGGCCTGCGCCGAGTCTCCCGCGACCGTGCCGCCGGATCAAGGCGGCGCGGCGGCCTTCAGCAACTGCGCGGCCACCTGGTCGAACGGGCCGATGTCCTGCAGTGCGCGGCACATCGCCACCGCACCTTCCACGCTGGCAATCACCAGGCTGGCCAGGCCGGCCGCCGCTGCCGGGTTGTGACCTTCGGCGACGAACGCCGCCGCCAGATGGCCCTGCCAGCGCGCGAACACTTCGGCCGCAGCGGCACGCGGCTGGCTGGGCATGGCCTCCACCGGCTCCTCAACCGCAGCGGCCAACACCGGGCAGCCAGCGCGGAAATCGGTGCGCAGCAGGCGCTCGCGCCACATCGCCAGGAACTGCTGCAGGCCCTGCACTGCGCCGCCCTTCAGCAGCTCCACCAGCAGCGCTTCGACCTTGTCGCCGGCCATATGGGTGGCACGCGCCAGCAGCTCCTGCTTGCCGCCGGGAAAGTGGTGGTAGGTGGAACCCAGCGGCGCTTCGGCCAGCTTGGTCACCTCACGGATGCTGGTGGCATTGAGGCCCACGCGCGCCAGCATCTGTGCCGCAGCATCAATCACACGTTGAGGCGCATCAGAGGGGCGCGGGCTCACGGCAGGCTCCTTGCCAGGACAGTCGTCATAGATTAGCGTACCGGCCGTTCTATAACAGTCGTCATAACCATGAATCTCTGGTTCCGCCTGCTCCATCTGCTGCTGTGCAGCCTGTTCCGGCCCAAGCTGGAGGCGCCGTTCGGGGTCTCGCGGCTGCAGTTCCGGGTACTGCCCAATGACCTGGACAGCAACCTGCACATGACCAACGGCCGCTACTGGAACATCTTCGACCTGGGCCGGCTGGATCTTATCCTGCGCATGGGCCTGGGCCGGGTAGCGCTGCGCGAGAAGTGGGCACCGATCGTCGGAGCCGGCACCATCCAGTTCCGCCGCGAACTCAAGCCGTTCCAGCGCTTCACCCTGGAAACGCGCCTGGTGGGCTGGGTCGGTTCGCGCGGCATCATGGAGCAACGCGTACTGATCGGCGCCGAACAGAAGATCGCCACACGCGCGCTGCTGGTCACCGGCATCTACGACCGTCGCGCACGTCAGTTCCTGGGCATGCCGAAGATGATGGAAGCGATCGGCGTGGTCGCCCCGCCGTCGCCGCCGCTCAGTGCAGCCGCCGAGGCGCTGCTGGCTGCCGATGCCGCATTGAAGCAGGACGACGCCTGAGGCACCTCAGCCTACCTTCGGCATGTTCTTGGTCACGCAATGGATGCCGCCACCGCCGCCGGCGATGGCGTCGATGTCCACCTGTTCGATAACGCGGCCGGGATACATGTCTTCCAGTAGTTCACGGCAGTAGCCATCGGCTGCGTCGTCACCGAACTGCGGCGCGACCACGGCGCCGTTGATCGGCAGGTAGTTGATGTAGCCCATCGCCAGATCATCGTTGTCGCGGGTATGCACGTTGTCGCGCCCGTCCAGTGGCGGCGGCAGCGTGTGCGCCTGCAGGCGACGGCCATCGGCATCGGTGGCCCCGCGCAGGATCCGCAGATGCTCGCGGGTCAGGTCGTAATCGTAGGACTCCGGATCGTTGTCCAGATTGGCGATCACCACGCCGGGGCGCACGAAGCGCGCATAGAAATCCACGTGCGCATCGGTGATGTCCTTGCCGGCGATACCGGGCAGCCAGATCACCTTGCGCAGGCCGAGGTGGTGCTTCAGCTCGGCCTCGATATCGGCACGCGACCAGTCCGGATTGCGATTGCGGTTGACCCAGCAGCTTTCGGTAAGGATGGCCGTGCCGTGGCCATCGACTTCGATACCGCCGCCCTCGCCCACCAGATCGCTTTCCAGCAGCGTCGCGCCGGTCACCTGCGCCAGCCACGGCGCCACCGCGCCATCGTTGCGCGCACTCTGCTTGCCACCCCAACCGTTGAAGTTGAAGTCGACCAGGCCGAGGCCGCCCTTGTCGTTGGTGACAAAGCAGCCACCGTAATCGCGCACCCAGATGTCATCCAAGGGCACGTCCAGGAACTCGATGTTGTCGCGGCCGCAGCGGTCCCGTGCCTGCTTGAGTTGCGCCGGGCGGCACAGCACGCTGACCGGCTGGTGGCGTGCGATGGTGCGGGCCAGCCGCGCCACGGCGGTGTTCACCGCATCGGCCTGCGCGCCCCACACTCGCAGCTGCGCGGCGAAGGCCAGAAAGACGCGTTCCTGCGGCCCGTGTTCGTCCGGCATGCGCCAAGCCCCTGCGCCTGGCCCCGCCGCGGATACGCGACCCGGCAGCCCGGCCAGGCCGAGCGCGGCCAGGCCACCAAGGCCGGCGGCGCCCGCCAGTTGGGTGAGGAAGTGACGACGGTTGGTCATGACAGGCTCCATGGCCGGTGTGGGATGGGCGCTATGCTGCGCTTGCCCATCCATAAGAACAAACGATAGATTCAGCCACCAACTGAACAGTTTTACTTATCCGAATGCTCAAACACTGGCCACCGCTGAACGCCCTGCGGGGTTTCGAGGCTGCCGCCCGGCTCAGCAGCTTCCACCGTGCGGCGGAGGAACTGCACCTGACCCAGTCGGCCATCAGCCAGCAGATCCGGGGCCTGGAAGCATCGCTGCAACAACCACTGTTCTTCCGGCAAGGCCGCAGCGTCACCCTCACCGACGCCGGCATCGACCTGCTGGAAACCACCCAGTCACTGCTGCGGCAGCTGGCCAGCGGCATCCGCCGGCTCGATCAGTACCGCAAGCCGAATCAACTGATCGTCAACACCAGCCCGGCCTTCGCCCGACACTGTCTGGTGCCACGCCTGGCCGGCTTCCACCGCCTGCACCCCGACGCCGATCTGTGGCTGCTGACCAGCGAGGAAGCGCCGGACGTGACCACGCAGACGCTGGACGTGGCGGTACGCGATGACCTCGACTCACAGGCGCAGTGCCAGCACCGCGTGCTGCTGCAGGACCGCCTCTATCCGGCCTGCCATCCGGCCCTGCTCGCCACACCGGTGCACGAACGCCTCACCTTGCATGGCGAGCGCGAAATGGACTGGAGCCAGTGGCAGGTACAGGGCGGCGCCGATGTCGGCCAGCGCCGCGAGGGCATGAACTTCTCCGAGCCCGGGCAACTGCTGGATGCAGCCTGCCAAGGGCTGGGCATCGCACTGGTCAGCGAACTGCTGAGCGCGCGTGCGTGCGAACAAGGCCTACTGCAAGCCCTGGATGATGCACGCGTGCGCGGCCCACGCTGGAGTTGGCTGGTGCATGAGGACAGCGCGGCAGATCCGCTGGTGATCAGTTTCTGCGAGTGGCTGCTGGCAAACCTGTCGGCAGAACCTGCTTCTGTTCCAGCGCGCGCTTGACCGCCGCCTCAGCCAGCGGCGCCATCACCGCATAGCCCTTCGCGGTGGGATGCACACCGTCGTCGGCCAGCTGCGGATCCAGTCCACCGGCCTTATTGGCCATCGGCATGTAGTAGTCCAGATAGACCAGCTGTTGTGCATCGGCATAGCGCTTCAATGCCGTGTTCAATGCACGCACCTTGGGCGCAGGTGCCGTGCCCGGCAGCCACGGGTAATCGCTGACCGGCAGCACTGATGCCAGCACCACGGCGATGCCATGTGCACGGGCCAGGTCCACCATCGCGTGCAGGTTGTCTTCGATCATCGCCTGCGTGGACGGGCCGGTGTTGCCGGCGATGTCGTTGGTGCCGGCCAGGATCACCACCACCTGTGGATTCAGCGCCAGCACGTCCTGCGGGAAACGCACCAGCATCTGCGCCGTGGTCTGGCCGCTGATGCCACGATTGAGCCAGCCCTTGCCGGGGAAGAAACCGGCACTGCCTTCCCTTCCCCAGCCTTCGGTGATTGAGTCGCCGAAGAACACCACGCGCGGCTGGCCCGGCACTGCCGCAGGCAGTTGCGCGTTGGCATCACGATAGTGTTGCAGCTCCGGCCAATCGGCCAGGCGCTGCTGCATGAAACGAACTGCGTCGGGGCGCAACTGGTCGATGGGCGTCTGCAGCAGCGGGTTGACTGCGCTCGTTTCAGCGGCCAGGGCCGGAGCCGTCAAAGCGATGCCAAGGACCATGGCTGCAACGCTGGCAAGCACAACAGGAATACGCATGAAGGCTCTCCCGATTCATGGGATCAGTCTAACGCCCTGCCCTGCGCTCAGCGCACGGCCGTACGCGCCGCCACACCCGTGACTTTCGCCGGCATCCACATGCCCGGCGTCCAGCCGCTGGCGGCGAGGATCGCCTTCGGGTTGTCCTGCTGGATCAGCGCACGTACCGCATCGCGCTTGTCCCTGGCCTGCAGGTAATAGGCCTTGGCGATGCGGTAGCCCACCCAGTAGCCCAGATCATAGGGTTCCTGTGAGCCGGGCTTGTAGTTGTACAGCCACGGCGACAGATCGGTGCTGTCCACGTCCAGCGCGAAGGCGCTTTCGATATGCACCTCCCGGCCACGGGTCCAGGCGGCATGCCGACCGTTGCCGACGTTGCCGGAAATCAGTTCGGCGATGAACTCGGCAATGCCTTCGCCCAGCGAAACACGCAGCACCGTCGCATGCGGGTCGCCCGGCTCGAAGTCGGCCAGGCCGGTCTGCTGGATGTGCACATACTCGTGCGCGATCACGTGCACGAAGCGGTCCTGCACATTGGGATTCATGAAATCCGCTGCGCACAGCGCTTCCAGGCCGATGATCACGCCGCTCTTCGAGGTCAGCCCGACCGGCCGGCCGCGGCCGACCGCGATGGTCACCGGCGGAAACGTGGCCTGCGGGTAGATCGCCTGCAGGTTGGCGAACACCTGCACCAGGCGCTGCTTCACCACCGGCAGCTCCGCAAGGCAAGCGCGGCCCTGCGCATACACTTCGGGCTGGCTGGCAATGGCCTCGGCAATGCGCTCGGGCGTGACCCGTCGCGCCTTCGCCAGTTCACCCAGGCCCGTACTGCCTTCGGCCAGGTAACCTGCCAGCTGGGCGACGCTGGGCTTGCCGCCGGTGCTGTCGTAGAGCGCGTAGAAGCGGCTGGCATCGGTGGTGAGGATCTGCGGCCCGGGCGGGGTACCCGCCTGTGCCACGCCGACCGCCCCGGCACAGGCCAGGGCAAGCAGGCAACGCAGGAAACTGGACATCGCTCCGTCCTTGGTGGAGTGCATGCGAAGCGCGCAATCTACCACTCCGCCCCGGCTACCGCAGCGGGCATATGCAGGCCCTTCGGGGCTGTGCCAGACTCACTCTGGCACCTGCCATGGATGATGGAGCACCGCACGATGATGATCGTTCCCGCGTACTGGGCCGAAGCCCGCCTGCAGGCCCGTTTCCGTGGCCGGCCGGTGGTCGTGCGCCGCTTCGGCTGGTCCGACGAGGGACCTGCCCAAGCCCAGGCCCACGCCGACGCACGTGCCCATGAAGCCCTCAACGCCATCATCGCCGGGCAGGTACTGCCGCGTCGCGAAGTGCGCAGCAACTACGGTGTGGAGGGCGTACCGATCCGCGAGCAGATCGTGCAGCGCGACGGCGATGTCATCATCACCCGCAACAGCTATGGCGCGCTGTGCCTCAACAGCCCCGACGTGCTGTTTGCCGACATCGACCATGCGCAGCCGCCGGCCGGATGCGTGATACCGGCCATCGTCGCTGCGGCCGTGCTGCTTGCCGGCGCCATCATCGGCACCGTGCTTTGGCATTGGCTGGTGGGCCTGGTACTGGGCGTGGCGGCAGTGCTGCTGGTCAACGCGGCACTGCTGATGCGGCGGAAGCAGCGCCTGGCCGCTGCCGGTGGTGCTGAAGGGCTTGCGCTGAAGCGCGTGGACGCCTTCAGCGAACAGCATCCCGATTGGCACCTGCGCGCCTACCGCACACCGGCGGGGCTGCGCGTGCTGGCGATGCATGCCACGTTCTCACCTGAGGACGAGCAGCTGCAGGCATTCTTCAAGGCACTGGGCACCGACACCCTGTACGCGCGCATGTGCCGGCTGCAGCATTGCTTCCGTGCGCGACTGACACCGAAGCCGTGGCGCGTTGGCCTGAAGTACCGCATCCGGCCGCCGGTGGCCGCGTGGTCAGCCGAACAGGCCAACAATCCGGATCGACTGGCCTGGATTGCCGAGTACGAAAGAAAGAGTGCCGGCTTTGCGGCCTGTGCCTATCTGCGCAGCTTCGGCGACACTTCCCGGGTGCATGCCAAGGCCGAGCATGTGCGCGAACTGCACGATCGCCTGTCGCACGCGCAGGACCGCCTACCGCCGGCGTGAGGGCGGGCGCTTGGCTCAATCATCTCCCGCGAGGAACCAGACAGGTTTCAACGGCAGGCGCCGACGTGCTTCATCATCGAGCTGCTGGTAGTGCTTAGTCCATAGCTCGACCAACGCATTCCCACCAATCAGCATCACCCGGCGGTGGCTTTGACGTGCTTCCAGATCAGCATCCCGGGTGAATCCGGAAAGCGCGACAAACAGGCCAACATCCCCCTCCCCCAGTACAGCCATGAAACTGCGAATTCCCATTACATCGATTCTTGGCGAGTTGGCATTTCGCTTGACCTGCACCTTGATCCTTGGAGGACGGGTACCCAAGGGGTCATTGAAGGCGATGATATCCACCCCGCCATCCTTGCCTGGTGGGGCAACCCATCCCACGTGGTACCCCATGGCACGCAGAAGACAGGCGACCAACTCCTGGAACTCATAGGGGGGCATCGCCGCCAGATGCAGAGAAATTTCACTCCAGGCTTGTTCTTCAGCCTGCTCAAGCGTAAGTCCCGCGGCGTTCTCGACAATTGCCTCATCAAGCGTATCAACAGCAGCGGTACTCTGAGCATGCTTCCACTGTCGATAGAGAAGCACAGCTTGTCCATAGAACTCAGCAGGGTCCTGGTACTTCTGCAACGCTGCGGCCCCATCCGTGGTCACCGTCCAGGTACCTTTCTCTTTCACCAACCAGCCCGCCTTGACTGTATCAACCGTTGCAAAGCGGACGATCTTCTCGAAGCGCCGGCCGCCCGAAGCGTATTCCCCTGCTTCGTACTCACTCAGCGTGAACTCGCCTTCAAGCTGATGAAGTGCTTCATTAGCTTGCATACCTTCCGGCCGCTGCTGCAGCAGCTCGAACAACCTGCGCATGAACTGCCCAGTTCGCGCCTTTGTGATTTCCGCCATGCTCAATCATCCGACTATCCATTGATAGCCAGATTATAGGTAGTTCAGCTCAGTCAGCGCCCTGCACGAACGGCTGCCCTGCCAGGGTAGTGCCCAGCCGCACCGCGACCTGCTGTTCGCCCTTTTCAAACGTCGTTGCGCACTGCTTTCCGCCCTTCTGGCATCCGACTTCGGGAAAGCCTTCCAGAGACTCCGGCGCGCCCTGCGCCGGCTTCGCCTGCCAGCCGGCGGCCTCCAGCAGGCGCTTGGCCTTGGCGTAAGGCATGCCGGCGATGATCTCCAGCTGCGCCACCTCGGTGGGCAATGGTTGGGGATAGGCCGTCGAGATGGAGGCCAGTGACAGCACTGCAGCAAGGATGAAAGTTCTCACCAAACGACTCGTTTCATGCGGCAAGGTTGACAGCCTAGCGCAGTCGAAACCAGAAATGTCAGCCAGCCACAAATGGTTACGCAATCAACACAGACTGCGACAGCAGAGGCTCGATTAAAAAACGAACCATCAAAAAATTCTCAGAATCCGCACATTAAGCAAGAACCCTACTTCACACACAATGCGTAGCTACTTTCAAACTCCACCTGCGTGTACCCTCCCATAACGCTTTTTTGCAAGGAAGCAGTCAACATCCTAGCGGCCATCAATAGAGATTCGTACAACTCACTCTCGTCGCACGCGCCAACATCCCATTCACCGCCACGACTATTCCATCTCGCGAGATGGAAGCTTCCGTGTACAAATTTTGATCGGAAATCATAGAGCTTCCCTACGATATTCTTCTTATCCTGCCAGTCACCCAAGAATATTCGAGACTTCTCACCAAGCTGGCGTCGGAGTTCAGCATTACCCCTGCAGTAAAATGACTCCAACCCCTGCATCAACCAGAAGAGCGTCTCACCGCCCTTGCTGACACCCTGGGAAAGGGCATGTGTATACGATGCAAGTGAACGCTGAATCGGAGTGACCGCCTTGTCTTGAGCAAACAGTCCCAGCCTGATTTCCCATGACACTACCTTCTCAAGGTTTAAGACCATCAGTTCTGGCCAGCCGCCACTTTCATTTACCAACATCTCATTGGAAAATGAAGACACCCCCGGCACAGAAGTAATGTACTGATCATCCAACCAGACGCTTCCTTCCAGAGAGGATATCCGTGCTGGATATGCGATCTGTGCAAGCGTCAGCACATCAACTACGACTGGCGAAAGCACATGTGCAACGAGCGGCAAAATCAGCTCTTCTTCAATGCCCCCACGTTCAATATTTTCCTTACGAACAGCGCACACATCGACCCGACGAACAACGTCAATTCGGAGAAATCCCAAGAGGGTGCTCTCAAGCCATCCGTCTTGCCCTCCAATGAACTTCATGAGTACTTGTTGGCTAGGCTCGGCTAGACATGCGCTTGCGGAGACGACGCCATCTTCAGTTCGCAAAATTGCCTCAGGAAGATAGTTAACAAGATCCTCCAAGCAAGAATCAAAGTCCGGAGGCAAATTCTCAAATACGTACAAAAAGCGACGGATCGGGACCCAAATCTGTACATCCACATCCACTTGATCGTCCAACATCCCCCCTATGGAGCAGCACTGTTCCTAGGCGTATTGACTCAAAAATAATGCTGCGGCGCATCTAGGCCACCGCAGCATGCCCTTCTCCTTACTTGGCTTTTTTCACGTAAGTGTCAAACCAGTTCAGCATTTCCGACACCAGCTGCTCGTTCGATTCCAGTGCGGTGTACCAGTGCGGTTCGTTCGGCAGCATCACCAGGCGGGTGGTGCCGCCGTTGCCGCGGATCGCCTGGTACAGCTTGCGCGACTGGAACGGCTCGGTGCCCGGATTGGCGTCGTCCTCGCCGTGGACCAGCAGCAGCGGCAGCTTGATCTTGTCGGCGTAGAAGAACGGCGAGGCCTTCAGGTACACGTCCTGCGCCTGCCACACCGAGCGACGCTCGTTCTGGAAGCCAAACGGGGTAAAGGTCTTGTTGTACGAACCGCTGGTCGCCACGCCGGCCTTGAACAGCTTCGTGTGCGCGATCAGGTTGGCGGTCATCAGGCCGCCGTGGCTGTGGCCGGTCACGCCGATGCGGTTGCGGTCAACCACGCCCATGTCCACGGCCTTGTCCACCGCCGCCTTGGCGTCGGCTTCCAGCTGCTCCAGGTAGGTGTCGTAGGCGTTCTTCGGGTCGCCCACGATCGGGAACGAGGCGTTGTCGATGATCGCGTAGCCGGCCAGCAGCATCAGGCGGTACGGCTGCAGACGGGTGAAGGTCTGCTGCGAACCGGACACCTGCCCCGCCTGCGCGGCGTTGGCGAAGTCGGCCGGGTAGGCGTACAGGATCGCCGGCACGCGCTGGCCTTCCTTGTAGCCCGGCGGCGTGTACAGGGTGAACGACAGGTCCACACCGTCGGCGCGCTTGTAGGTCACCAGCTGCTTCTTGATCTGGCGCACTTCCGGGGTCGGGTCGACCAGTTTGGTCAGAGCGGTCGTGGTCGACGCGAACTGCGCCTCGCCGGCCTTCGCATCGGCCACTGCCTCACCCTGCTGGCGGATGAAGGCGTTCGGCGGATCGATCACCGACTGGTGCCAGGTCAGGTAGCGGCCCGGCGTGTTGCTGAAACCGAGGAACTGTTCGTAAGCATCGGCACTGCTGCGGAACAGGCGCTCGCTCTTCAGCGTGCCCAGGTCCAGGCGGTCCAGGAACGGACGATCGCCCTGCGGCGAGGCACCACGGCCGCTGAGGAACACGTGGTTGCCCTCACGACGCACGACCTGCGCGCCATTCGGCAGGCGGGTGAAGACCAGGTTGCCGGGGTTGCCGTACAGCTCATCGCTGGACATGTCCCACAGCAGGCGGCCTTCCTTCTTCGGCTGGTCCACATCGACGATGCGGGTCTGCATCCAGTGACGGTTCTCGTCGTTCTCGTACTGGAAGGCCACGGCCGGATCGGCGGTCCACGCGAAGCCCTCAAAACGCTGCGCGGTACGGGTGATTTCGGTCGGCTTGCCGTTGAACGGAGCCTTCAGCATCAGCACGCGATCGCGATGCGGCACGTTGACCTTCCAGTCGCCCTTGTCCAGCGCTTCGGCATAGACCAGGGTGGCCGGATCGGTGGCTCGCCAGTCGAAACCGCGCGGGCCTTCCGGTACGCCGTGCACCGGCACGCGGTCGGCCAGCGGCAGGCTGGCGATCGGCGTGCTGCGGCCATTGCTCACGTCCAGCACGGCCACGTCGTTGGCGAAGCGCTGGTAGGTCACCGCATGTGAGTACGGCGCCTTGATCGATTCGGTCAGCACATGCACGCCATCGGGCGCGGCGCTGACCTCGTTGAACAGCGCCGGTTGCCCAACCGGCCGCACGCTGCCCGCGGCAGTATCGACCACGGCCAGCTGCGAGGCACCGTAGTAAGCGAACAGCTTTTCGTCATGCACGCTGGTCAGCGTGTCGCGGGCCTCATAGGTGCTGCTTTCGCCACTGCTGCCCAGCGACTCCTGCGCGTCCGGACCGGTCGGCACGCCGCCATTGGACGGCGCCGGGCCCTGGTTGGCCGGTACCAGCTTCACCAGCAGGTTCTGGCTGCCGCCCAGCCACTGCACGGTGTAGCCGAAGATCGGGTTCAGCTGCACGTTCGGCACCTGCTTCACCTGGCCGGTAGCGGCATCGCCTACCCAGAGCTGCACGCTGGTATCGACGGCATTCTGGAAGGCGAAGTGGCTGCCATCGGCCGACCACAGCGCGCCGGTGGCGCAGCCCTGCGGCAGGTTGACCTGGGTCTCCTTGCCGCTGCCGATATCGACCAGGGTGAAGTCGGCCACGCAGGCCGGAATGCCGTAGCCGCCGGGAGTGTCATGGCGACTGCGGTTCTTCGGCTCCAGGCGCACACCGGCCAGCTTCAGGTACGGCTGGGCCACGCGGCTGATCGACGGGTAGGTCTGCGCGGTGGTCAGCAGCAGGCGCTGGCCGCCCGGGGCCACGTTCGGTGCCGGCGGCGGCGGTGCCTTCAGCACCTTGAGCAGGTGTTCCGGCGGCTTGGCGTAATCGGCAAGCGCCGGGCCAGCGGCCAGCAGGCCGAAGGTGGCAACGGCAATCGCCGCCGCCAGAGAGGTTCGACGGATGAGCATCCTTATCCCCTGGGGTGTGAATGGGTACCCGGAATCGGGCATGGCCCCGAATCTAGCACCGCAGGGGTTGTCGTGAATGGGCCGGAAGGGCTAGTGGCCGGATGGGGCAAAGTGCGGCCCCGGGAGGTGCCGGGGAACTGCCGGCACCTGCCTCGCATGGGCTGGCACTACTGCTGCGCGTGCAGATCCCAGGTGGCCAGGTAGTCGGGGTCGACCACGATCATGCCACTGGTGCGCATGCGGTACTCCCCGGGCTCGGCTGGTTGGTACTGGTCCAGCATCGGCGGCAGATAGCGCTCGTGGCCATCATTCTCGTCGGCCAGTACCACGCCCTCGTCGGCGCTGATGCGCAGCACCGTACCAGCGTACTGCTCCAGCCCCTTTACCTGTCCGTCGCCGCCATAGCGGGTCACGCCGACCAGCACCAGCTTGCCGATCATTTCCTCAACCTTGGCATCGTCCAGGGGCGGCAGCGTTCCATCGTATTCGTCGCTCATTGGTACACCTCCAAAGCCTGCAGGAACATCATGGAGATGGCGCTCTCCCGCACCTGGAATGCCAGCGGCAAGACAGGGGGAATCTGGAGGCGCACATGCCTGGATCGCAGCACCGGCAGGACAGCGCCGGATCTGCGATGCGTGAAGGGTGGCAGGTATTGCGGGTGGCGGCCATCCGTGCCGGCAAGGTGGCCGTATCAGACCGGATTCAACACCACGCGGTGCAGAGCATGCAGGATGAAACGTGACAGCTGCGCAGTAGCGGCATGACAGCCTCCTGTTGAAGGTCACACCCAGGGTGGATGCTGCTTGGGAACCGATGCTGCCACCGAAACGGGAAGAGCGGAGTGAAGACCACGCTTCAAGTACGCTTAACCTCTGCTTCATCCGGCTGGCCCTAGGGTCAGCCTTCAATCTGCAAGGAACGCACATGCCCCGGTACGCATTCATACGACCGTGGACCATCGCATTGTCTGTGGCCACGCTCTGCGCCTGCGCACATGCCGCCGACAGCACGCCAACTTCTCAAGGAACCGACACCATGGCCCCCGCCGTATCCGAGACCACTTCGCCCTCCCCGCTCAATGCCGAGCAACTGTTGTCGCGCCTGCTGGACCTGATCAAGGCAACGACGTCCACGCGCGAGCTGACCGTCGAACGCCTGTCTTCGGCAATGCAGGCACCGGCCCAGACCTTCGGCCCGGGCCACTTCGGCTATGGCGGCACGCTGACGCCGGAATGGAGCTATGGCCTGGAAGTGAAGCAGGGTGGTGCGACCGGTGCGCGATTGGACCTGAACTTCATCGATACCAGCAGCGACCGCAAGGCCTCGGCCGCGGCGATCTGCCAGGTGGACTTCAACCACTTCGCCTCGGCACTGGATGCCGCCGGCTTCAAGCGCGAGACGGTGCGCGGCGAACACGGCCGGGTGATCTACGACCGCTTCGATCGACCGCAGCTGAGCATCAAGGTCGACACGATGCCCGAAAATCCCAGCGCTCTCGGCGACGCCACGCATGCCTGCGTGCGTCTTGTCACCGTGCAGTAAGGGGAGCCATCAATGACGACCCTTTCCGCAGAAACGGAACGCCTGCTGGGCGAGTTCGCCGGCAAGACCGACGTCACCAGCGACCAGGTCGACAACCTGCGCAGCGTCATCGCGGGCTCGCCCGTGCTGGCCAAGCAGGTGGACGCAGCGATCGCGGCAGGCTATCTGGAACGCTTCGAACTGTTGCCCGCCACAAGCAATGCGGGTGGCACCTACGAGACCGGCACGAAATCCATCAACCTGCCCGCCAGCAGCTTGTCGACCCCGGCGGCGCCGGACAGGTTCGACGCGGCCGAGGTCACCTTTGTGCTCGGTCACGAGATCCAGCACGGCTTCAACGATGCTGATGTCGAGCGTGCCTACGTGCAGTTCGATGCCGACGTGGAGCAGATCGCAGGCCGTACCACCAGCCATGATTACACCGAGGCGATCGGCACCCTGCTCGCGGCCAACCGCCGCGATGAGGCCTCTTCGAACATCGCAGGCTGGAATGCGCTGGTCAGCCAGGTACGTGCCAACAACCCGGACGCTACCCTGCGCGACCTGTATGAAGCCAGCACCCGCTCGACAGACGTCATCCAGTCGCGACCCGGCCCGCCGATCACCTATGCACCGCACCCGGAGCTGACCCTCAATGCCGACCTGACCATCTCCCCCACCGCAGCCAACATCGAAGGAATGGCCAGGCACTATTACGATAAGGGCGTCAGCACCGGCCTGGGCCATCATGGGAATTCGGACTACCAGAATTTCTACGGCGTCCAGGCCATCGAACTGGCCAGTGGATACGAGGCCGCGAATCCAGCGCCCGACGGCGTCAGCCGGATGGAAGTGAACATGAAGAAGCTGGGCCTGGACGAGCGCCTGCTGGAGCAGAACGGGCTCAACCTCGGCGAGGGCTCGCCCCCGCGCCAGCCCTACTTCGATACCAGCACCTCGCCTTCGACGCTGCATTACTTCGACCACACCGAAGGCACGCATACACACGTCCCCATCACCGCACGGCAGGCCTCTACCGGTGATGCAATGGCGTCGCCACTTGCGGAAGGCCGAGACCGTTCCCTGCACGAGCAGATCCGCGGCAAGGTAGCGGAGCTGGATGCTGCCAACGGACGCAGTTTCGATGCGTCCAGCGAGCGCCTGAGCGCCAGCCTGCTGGTGCTGGCCCGCGAAAACGGGCTGGACCGGGTCGACCATGTGGTACTGAGCCGGCAGACCGGAGATGCCGCCGCCGCGCAGAACATCTTCGTGGTGAAGGGAGCGCTGGATGATCCAGCCTCGCTGCGCGCGTCATCGCCCACCGCCGAGGCCGCGCAACGCCCGGTGCAGGACAGCCTGGATACGCTAGCCGTGGTCAATCAGCGGCAGGCCGAGCATGCCTCGCAGGAGCAGACCCGCACACAGGTGCAGGAACAGCAGCGTAGTGCGTTGTCACACTGAGGGCAGATGGCAGGGAGCCGCCGCGGCATCACCCGGCGCTCCCGTCCCGGCAGCACGCTAGAATGCGCGCATGCGCACCGTACATGCCCTCCGCTACATCACTCCCTTGCGGGAAGGTGGCTCCCTGCCGGCCGTGGTCGAGACCGACGACGACGGCATGGCCGTGCTGAAGTTCCGTGGCGCCGGCCAGGGCCCGAAGGCACTGATCGCCGAACTGATCGCCGGTGAGATGGCGCGCACGCTGGGCCTGCCGATTCCGGAGATCCTGTTCGTGGAGCTGGATCGCGAGTTCGCCCGCACCGAGCCGGATCCGGAGATCCAGGAGCTGATCCGCGCCAGCGAAGGTTTGAACCTGGGCCTGGACTACCTGCCCGGTGCGATCAACTACGACCCGGCGGCGATGCCGGTGGATGCCGATCTGGCCTCGCGCATCGTCTGGTTCGATGCGTTCACCAGCAATGTCGATCGCACCACGCGCAATCCCAACCTGATGGTGTGGCATCGAAAGCTGTACCTGATCGACCACGGTGCGGCCATGTACTTCCATCACGACTGGGCCAACGCCGGCGATGCCTGCGAGAAGCCGTTCGTGCTGATCCGCGACCATGTGCTGCTGTCGTTCGCCAGCCACATCGCCGAGGTGGATGCCGAGCTGGCCGCGCGCCTGACCGACGCCGAGATCGAGCGCATCGTCGGCCTGGTGCCGGACAGCTGGCTGGTCAACGAGCCGGCATTCGACAGTCCGCAGGCCTATCGCCAAGGCTATATCGACTATCTCAAGCATCGCCTGAACGTGCGTGCGGTGTTCGTGCAGGAGGCCATCCGTGCCCACGCTGCACACGTATGACTACGCCGTCATCCGCGTGGTACCGCGGGTGGAGCGCGAGGAATTCATCAACGTCGGGGTGATCGTATCCTGTCCCGGCGCGCGTCATCTGGAAGCCGCCATCGAGATCGATCCGGCACGCCTGCACGCCTTCGCGCCAGCGCTGGACCAGGAGGCGCTGCAGCCATGGCTGGATGCGATCGTGGCGATCTGCCGTGGCGACGCCAGCGCCGGGCCGATCGCGCAGCTGCCGGCGCGTGCGCGCTTCCATTTCCTCACCGCCAAGCGCAGTTCGGTCGTGCAGATGTCGGGCACGCATGTCGGCCGCACGGCCGACCCGGCGGGTGTGGTGGAACACTTGATGACGAAGATGGTGCGGGTGCCGGAATGACCGGCACCTGCCGCGGTCACAGCGGCACTCTACGCGCGATGTAGTTGACCACGTTGCCGATCGCATCCGGATCGACATTGGCCAGCCCAACGATCACATAGCCCTGTGCGGGCATCACCACAATGGCACTGTTCGATCCGGGCGCACCGCCTTCGTGGCCATACTGGTGTTCCCTGCCCTCGCCCTGCACCACGAAGCCGAATCCGTACCAGCCCTTGTGGTTCTGCGCCGTGGTGGCCTGCTGCAGCAATGCAGGTGAGACCAGCCTTCCACTGCGCAATGCCTCGGCGAATTTCACCATGTCGGCCACCGTGCTGTAGCCACCCCCGGCTGACATGCCGCGCCAGGGCAGCGACTTCGTTTCACGGACCCATTGCCCATCCTTCTTCGTATAGGCGACGGCACGCTGCGGGACGTTCACTGTTTCCGGCTCGAAGCCGGTGCCGGTCATGCCCGCCGGGCCCAGGATGTGCTCTTCCACATAGGCGTAGTACGACTGCCCCGAAACCGCTTCGATGATGCGTCCCAACACGATGAAGCCATAGTTGGAGTAGCCGTCCTGGCTGCCAGGCGTGAATTGCGGTGCATCCTTGGCGAAGCGCTGCACATAGTCATCCAGCGTCTTCAGCGACGCGGAATACTGCTCGAAATCGTCGCCGAAGAAATCGCCCAGGCCGCTGGTGTGGGTCAGCAGTTGGCGCACGGTCACGGTGCCGGCAACGGCCTTGTTCGGATAGTCCGGCAGATGCTTGCCGATGGTGTCGTCCAGCCCAAGCCTGCCATCCTGCACCAACTGCAGAATGGCCACCGAGGTGAACATCTTGTTGGAGGACGCTAGGCGAAACTGCGTATTCACGCCCACTGGAATGCCAGCGGTGCGATCGGCCTCGCCACCGCGCCAGTCCAGCAGCACCTTGCCGTTCTGCGCCACCTGCAACGCTCCCGACAGCGCGTCCTGCGCCCGCAGCGCCTCCAGCTTTGCTGTGGCGTCGGCCATCAGCGCAGGCAATGCAACCCGTGTCGGCTTGTACTTGTCCGGCGTTTCAGTGCCCTCGATCTGGAACTGCTTCACGTGCGACGGGTTGGCCGGGTCCATGACCGCCGTCACCCGCATCGCACGTTCGCTCAGCTGGCCCATCACCAGCAGCTTCGCCTGGCTGGGCGCGCGCTCGAGTGTTTCCAGCACGCTCAGCGGGCCGGTGCTCTCGCGGAACTCGAGATAGTCCCTGGGAGTGCTGCCCTCCTGCTTCGCATATCTGTCGGCGAATGCCTGCAACCCCTCGAGGCTGCCCGCATTGAAGGCCGCGAGCCAGTCATCGATGGCATCCTGCGCACGTGGATGTTCGCGCTCGGAAGATGCTGCGCCAACTGCCGGAAACGCCGATGTGGCCACAAGGGCCAAACCGGCCAGTGCATTGCAGAGAAACAGGCGTCCAACAGCCCTCATGGCAGTTCCTTTGCGGGTATCCTTGGGCGCATCCTAGACGATGGATCGGCCCACCGCATCCACGCCAGGGACTCCGCCGCAACACCTCGACGGTGACGTTGAATGCCTCGATGCGATGCCATTCACTCCGCGCGTGCGGTGAAATGCGCACAGCCCTGAAAGCAACGTGAGTGCGTGATCCTTCGCAGTTGATGGAAACCCTGCTACCCGATGCCACGCTATCGCCTTGCCATCGACTGCTCGGTGAAACGCGCCACACAGAAGTCCAGGAAACTGCGCAGCTTGGGGGTCAGCTGGCGGTCACGCGGGTACACCAGGTTGATCCACGTCGATACCGGCACATGGTCCGGCAGCACTTCCAGCAGCTCACCACGCTCCAGCGCAGCAGCAAGCATTTCGTAGGGCTGCAGGATCAACCCCAGACCACCCACGGCCGCTGTCAGCAGCGGCTCGGCCTGGTTGACCATGAAGCGGCTGGACACCGGCACGGTCAGTACGCTGCCATCGGCATCGCGGAAGCTCCAGCGCGTGCGGATGATCGAATGCGCGAAGCCCAGGCACTCGTGCCGGCTCAGGTCATTGGGATGGGTAATGGCCGGGCGCGAAGCCAGATAGTCCGGCGAGGCACACAGGACCAGTGGATACGGCCCCAGCCGCCGCGCCACCAGCCCGCTGTCAGCCAGGTCTCCGGTACGGAACACCAGGTCGTAGCCGTCCTCGACGATGTCCACCAGGCTGTTGGACAGGTTCAGATCAACCTGCACATCCGGGTACTGCTGCATGTAGGCCACCACCGCCGGGCCAAGCGCGTGCACGCCGAAGGTGACCGGCGCACTGATGCGCAGGCGACCCATCGGCCGTCCACGTGCCACTTCGGCCAGCTGCTCGGCGCCCTCCACTTCCTCCAGGATCACCCGCGCCCGCGCCAGGTAGGCCTGGCCGAAGTCGGTCAGGCTCTGCTTGCGCGTGGTGCGGTTGAGCAGTCGCACGCCCAGGTGCTGCTCCAGCGCCTGGATGTGCTTGCCGACCACCTGCGGCGATAGATCCAGTACCAAGGCGGCAGCCGCGAACGAACCAACCTCGGCCACTTTTGCGAAGGAACGCAGGGGAGCGATCAGGTCCATTGCAAACAATCCGTTTTCAATGAAACGAAAGATTACCCCTTATTCTGGGTGCAGACTACGCGCACAGTAACGCTCACCCTTTCGCCGGCGCCCTCGTCGGCCCTTCCTCGGAGTCCCCCATGAGCCAGGTTGTCCGCATCCACGAATATGGCACCGCCGATGTACTGCGCATCGACAACATCGACGTTCCCGCCCCCTCCTCCGACGAAGTCCAGATCCGGGTCAAGGCGATCGGCCTGAACCGCGCCGAGGTGATGTTCCGCAACGGCGCCTATCTGCAGGAGGCGCAGTTCCCCAGCCGGCTGGGCTACGAAGCGGCCGGCGTGGTCGAAGCGCTCGGCAGTGCGGCGAGCGGCTTCGCTGAAGGCGATGCGGTCAGCGTGATACCGCCGCTGGACATCGCGCGCTGGGGCACCTATGGCGAGCTGGCCAATGTGCCGGCACGACTGGTGGTCAAGCACCCGCAGGCGCTGGACTTTGAGACGGCCGCCGCGGTGTGGATGCAGTACGTCACCGCCTGGGGCGCGCTGCTGGAGCAGGCGCATCTGTCCGCCGGGGATTTCGTCATCATCACCGCTGCCAGCAGCAGCGTCGGCCTGGCCGCGATCCAGATCGCCAACGCGGTAGGTGCCACGCCTATCGCCGTGACCCGCGGCCCGGGCAAGCGCCAGGCTCTGCTTGATGCCGGTGCCGCCCATGTCATCGCCACCCAGGAACAGGATCTGGCGGCCGAAGTGGCGCGCATCACCGGCGGCGCCGGCGCCCGTGTGGTGTTCGACCCGATCGGTGGCCCGCAGTTCGTGCCGCTGACCGAAGCCATGGCGCGTGGCGGCATCCTGCTCGAGTACGGCGCGCTGAGCAGCGAACCCACGCCGTTCCCGCTGTTCAACGTGCTGGGCAAGTCGCTGACGTTGAAGGGCTATCTGTACTCGGAAATCGTCTCCGACGATGCCGCCCTGGCCCGTGCCAAGGCCTTCATCGTCAACGGCCTGGACCAGGGCACGCTGGCGCCGAAGATCGCCAAGGTATTCCCGTTCGCGCAGATCCAGGACGCGCACCGCTACCTGGAATCGAACGAGCAGATCGGCAAGGTCGTGGTGACGGTGTGATCCAGCGTCATGCAACGGGGGCGGCCCACCGCCCCCGTTGCGGTTACCTCGGCAACGCAAACGCCATCACGTAATCGCCGTTCGGGGTTTCCATGAAATGGTGGCCGCCAGCCATGATCACCACGTACTGGCGCCCACCCTGCTCGTACACCATCGGGTTGGCCTGGCCGCCGGCAGGCAGCTTGGCGTGCCACAGTTCCTTGCCGGTCTTCAGGTCGATGGCACGCAGCAGGTCATCGGTGGCGGCGGCGATGAAGATCAGGCCGCTGGCGGTGACTACCGAACCACCATTGTTCGGCGTGCCGATCTCGATCGGCAGGCCGGAACGGATGCCGAACGGTCCGTTGCCGCGCGCACTGCCGAACGGACGGTCCCACAGCAGCTTGCCGGTGCGCAGGTCGATGGCACGGATACCGCCATAGGGCGGCTGCTTGCACAGCAGCCCGGTGAACGGCAGCCGCCAGCCAGCGTTGACCTGGATGCCATACGGCGTGCCCACCTGCGGGTCGCCCGCGCCTTCTGCACCGCCCTTGTCGAACCGGATCTTTTCGCGCGGCAGCCAGCCCAGGCGATCAGCCTCGGCACGTGGCACCAGCCGGTTGTAGTTGGGCATGTCGTTGTAGTTGGCCACGATCACGCCGCGGCGCGTATCGATGGACACGCTGCCCCAGTCCGAGCCGCCGTTGTAGCCCGGGTACTCGATGGAGTGGCGGTCACTGCTCGGCGGCGTGTAGAAGCCTTCGTAGTACGCCTTGCGGAACTGGATGCGGCAGACCAGCTGGTCGATGGGGGTGATGCCCCACATGTCGCGCTCGGTCAGGTCATGTTCGCGGCGCAGCGTGTGGTACAGCGAAAACAGCTGGGTGGGAGAACGCTGCTCGGGTTCGACGCCGCCGACCGGTACCTTGCGCTCTTCGGCGGCGGTCAAAAGCTGGCCGTTGCGGCGATCGAGGATGTACATGTCGCCCTGCTTGGTCGGCAGCAGGATCGCCGGCACCTTGCCCGCCGCCGTCGGGTAGTCGATCAGGCTGGCCTGCGAACCCAGGTCGTAGTCCCACACATCCTTGCGCACCGCCTGGAAATGCCAGACCGGCTTGCCGGTGGCCACGTCGATCGCTACCAGTGACGTCGAATAGCGGTTCTGGTTCTCCGTGCGCGAGCCGCTCCAGTAGTCGCCCGCGGAATTGCCCAGCGGCAGGTAGACCAGGCCCAGCGCCTCATCACCGGTGGCTGTGGTCCACATGTTGGGCGTGCCGCGCGTATAGGTCTGCTCGCGCGGCGGCAGGCCGCTGCGCTCGGGCTGGTCCATGTCCCATGCCCAGCGCAGCTTGCCGGTGATGGCATCGTAGGCCTGGATCACGCCCGAGGGCGCATCGCGGCGCTGCCCGTCCAGCACCTGATGCCCCGTCACGATCACGCCGCGCACGATGGCCGGCGGCGAGTTGATCGACACGTAGCCCGGTGGTACCTCGCCCATGCCCAGGGTGATGTCGACCTGGCCGTTGTTGCCGAAATTCGCGCAGGGACGGCCGCTGTCCGCGTCCACCGCGATGATGCGGCCGTCCAGCGTCCCTTCGATGATGCGCGCCCAGCACGTCGGACGACTGCCCGGTGCAGCGCTGCGGGTGACGCTGGGCGGCGGTTCGGGCAACGCCAGATCGGCCGCGGCATCGGCCAGCGTGGCATCGGCAAGAACCGGCGTGCTGGGCTGCTCGTAATAGCTCACACCACGACAGGCAGCGGTATAGGGAATCGAGGCGTCCTTCACCTTCGGATCGAACCGCCACAGTTCCTTGCCGCTGGCGGCATCAAGCGCGATCAGGCGGTTGCGTGCGGTGCACAGGTACAGGCGGTCGCCGATCTTCAGCGGCGTGGTTTCGGCGCCCCAGCGCTTCTTCGGCATATCGCCGGTACGGAACTGCCAGGCCGGTTGCAACGTGGCGACATTAGCCGGGGTGATCTGCTGCAGCGGCGAATAGCGGGTGCCCGCATTGCTGCGTCCCCACGCAGGCCAGTCGCCATCCGCGGGCTGGTCGGCCGGCTGCAGGCCCGTGGTATCGCGCGTAGGCTCCAGTCCGGCGCTGACTGCACCTTCCGGGAATGGCAGGTGCCCGTCCATTTCACCATGCGGGGCGAAAGCCAGACCGAAGGCGGCCACGAACACCAGCATCAGCACGCCCGCCACGCTGCGCGACAGGCGTTTTGAAACCGGCTCGCGCAGCGTCGGCGCCAGCAGCGCCAGCACGATGCCGAGCGCGGTCACCAACCCGAGCCGCGGCACCCAGCGCCAGTAGTCGCTGCCCGACTCCCACCAGGTCCACAGCAGCGTGCCGATGAACACCAGCGCGTACAGCAGCGCGCCGCTGCGGCGATTGCCGAACAACAGGAGGCCGCTGGCCAGCAGGCCGAGGCCGGCAATCGCATAGTAGGCCGAGCCACCGAGACTGAGCAGCCACGCACCCAGGCCGCCGATGACCAGGCCGAGCACGACCAGCAGCAGCGACAGCACGGTGACAAGAGGATGCCGGGAGGCGCGGACGGGAGCAGGAGCGGACTGCGGCGTGGCGGACATCGTTGATCTCCGGGGGCAGCATGCGCCGTTATCCCACCGCCTGCGTGAAGCGCGCGCGTATGTGCGGCATCCGGATACGACGACGCCGGCACTGGGCCGGCGTCGTCGGGTACCTCAGGCTCGCGGCAGGATCACTCCTGAGCGGCGTCCTCGCTGCTGGCAGCAGCCGGTGCGCCGTCGGTCGTGGCCGGGGCAGCGGCAGCCACCTCCTCCTCGTCCTCATCGATCGAGGCATCCATGCGCTCCACCGCCTGCAGCTTCTCGTCCTTGGACAGGCGGATCAGGGTCACGCCCTGGGTGTTGCGGCCGACGCGGCTGATTTCCGAGCCACGCGTGCGCACCAGGGTGCCGCCATCGGAGATCAGCAGGACTTCGTCGCTGGAGCCCATCAGCACCGCGGCGACCAGCTTGCCGTTGCGCTCGGTGGTCTGGATGCCGATCACGCCCTGCGTGCCACGGCCCTTGCGCGGGTAGTCCGGCAGCGGGGTGCGCTTGCCGTAGCCGTTCTCGGTGGCGGTGAGGATGTACTGCACGCTGGCGTCATCGGCACCGTCGATCACCGCATCACCATTGCTGGCGGCTTCCTCGACACCGTTGTCGTCCTCGTTCTCGTCCTCGATGCCACCGGCACTCTCGGCCACGATCAGGCTGACCACTTCCTCGCCGGCCGGCATCTTGATGCCACGCACGCCGGTTGCGGTACGGCCCATCGAGCGGACCTTGTCCTCGCCGAAGCGCACGGTCTTGCCGTTGGAGGCGAACAGCAGGATGTCGCGCTCGCCGTCGGTCAGGCCGACGCCGACCAGGGCATCGCCCTCGTCCAGGTTGATCGCGATCTTGCCGCGCGCCAGACGGAAGGCGAATTCGCCCAGCGGGGTCTTCTTGACCGTACCGTTCTTGGTGGCGAAGAACACGAACTGGCCATCGGCGTACTCGCGCACCGGCAGCACGGCCTGCACGCGTTCGCCCGGTTCCAGCGGGATCCAGTTGATGATCGGACGGCCGCGGGCGTTGGAACCGGCTTCGGGCAGCTGGTAGACCGGCAGCCAGAACACCTTGCCCGAACTGGTGAAGGTCAGCAGCGTGTCGTGCGTGTTGACCAGCCACAGCTGTTCGATGAAATCCTCTTCCTTGGTCGCCGCCGCACTGCGGCCACGGCCACCACGGCGCTGTGCGCGGTACACGCTCACCGGCTGCCGCTTCACGTAACCGGCATGCGACACGGTGACCACCACGTCTTCCGGCGCGATCAGGTCGAGGATGTCCAGATCTTCTTCGCTGTGGCGGATTTCGGTACGACGCTCGTCGCCGAACTCGGCCTTGACGTTGACCAGCTCCTCGCGGATCACCTGCAGCAGGCGGTCGGGATCTTCCAGGATGTGGATCAGCCCGGCGATCACTTCCAGCAGCTGCTTGTACTCGTCGGTCAGGCGGTCCTGTTCCAGCCCGGTCAGGCGGTGCAGACGCATTTCCAGGATCTGGGTGGCCTGGATCTCGGTCAGCTGGTAGCCGCCCTCGATCAGGCCCACACCCTTGGGCAGGTCTTCCGGACGCGAGGCTTCGGCACCGGCGGCACCCAGCATCGCACCGACCAGGCCCGGCTCCCACACGCGCGCCAGCATGCGCTCGCGGGCTTCGTTCGGGTTCGGCGAGGTCTTGATCAGTTCGATCATCTCGTCGATGTTGGCCAGCGCGACGGTCAGGCCTTCCAGCACGTGGGCACGGGCGCGCGCCTTGCGCAGCTCGAACACGGTGCGGCGGGTGACCACTTCGCGACGGTGGCGGACGAAGGCCTCCAGCATCTGCTTGAGGTTCATCAACTGCGGGCGGCCATCGACCAGCGCCACCATGTTGATGCCGAACACCGATTCCATCTGCGTCTGCTGGTACAGGTTGTTCAGCACAACCTCGGCAGATTCACCGCGCTTGATCTCGATGTAGATGCGCATGCCGTCCTTGTCGGACTCATCGCGCAGCTCGCTGATGCCTTCGATCTTCTTTTCCTTGACCAGTTCGGCGATCTTTTCGATCAGACGCGCCTTGTTCACCTGGTAAGGAATTTCAGTGACGATGATCGATTCGCGGCCGTTGTCGGCCACTTCGATATCGGCACGGGCACGGATACGCACGCGGCCACGGCCGGTGCGGTAGCCAGCGACGATGCCGGCGGTGCCATTGATGATGCCGGCGGTCGGGAAATCCGGGCCCGGGATGTATTCCATCAGGCCGTCGACATCGATTTCCGGGTTGTCGATCAGCGCGATGCAGGCGTTGATCGATTCGCTCAGGTTGTGCGGCGGGATGTTGGTGGCCATGCCCACCGCGATACCAGCCGAACCGTTGACCAGCAGGTTCGGGAACCGGGTCGGCATGACCGTCGGCTCCAGCTCCTTCTCATCGTAGTTGGGCTGGAAATCGACGGTTTCCTTGTCGATGTCGGCCATCAGCTCATGCGCGAGGCGCGACATGCGCGCTTCGGTGTATCGCATCGCCGCGGCGGAGTCGCCATCGATCGAGCCGAAGTTACCCTGGCCATCGACCAGCATGTAGCGCAGCGAGAACGGCTGTGCCAGGCGCACCAGCGTGTCGTACACCGACTGATCGCCATGCGGGTGGTACTTACCGATGACGTCACCGACGATACGCGCCGACTTGAAGTAGGGCTTGTTGCTGTGCGCGTTCAACTCGTTCATCGCGAACAGCACGCGGCGATGCACCGGCTTGAGGCCGTCGCGCGCATCCGGGAGCGCGCGGCCCACGATCACGCTCATGGCGTAATCGAGGTAGCTCTTGCGCATCTCGTCTTCCAGGTTGACCTGGATGATTTCCTTGGCGTTTTCTGCCATTCGGGTTCCGTTGTCTGGTAGCGGTCCAGTCCGGCGCAGCCCTCTGCGGGAGGGGGTCGCGCCGGAACCTCGATTCAACCTGTGGATACTACCACAACAGGCCGTTTCCCGCCTCCCTTTACGGAGATTTTACCGGCACAAATCAGGAACTTAGGGGGTTGCCGGCCAGCGGCCGGCACTACCGGGGCGGAGGTCACGCTGCCCCTTCCCCTGTGCCTCAACCGCCGAAGGCGGCGCGCATGTTCTCGGTGGTCGGGTTCAGGATCACCCCACGCTCGGTCACGATGGCGTCGATCAGCTCACCCGGGGTCACGTCGAACACCGGGTTCCAGGCGGCAATGCCTTCGGCCACGGTGCGGGTACCGCCCACGCCGTAGAGTTCGCCCGGATCACGCTGCTCGATCTCGATCTGGCTGCCATCCACGGTCTCCATGTCCACGGTCGAGGACGGCGCCACCACCATGAACCTGACACCGTGGTGGCGGGCGGCGATGGCCAGCTGGTAGGTGCCGATCTTGTTGGCGGTATCGCCGTTGGCGCAGATGCGGTCTGCACCGACGATCACCCACTGCACCGCACCGGTCTTCATCAGGTGCGAGGCGGCGGAATCGGCGATCAGGGTGGCGTCGATGCCATCCTGCTGCAGTTCCCATACGGTCAGACGTGCACCCTGCAGCCATGGACGGGTCTCGCCGGCGAACACGCGGGCGATGCGGTGCTGGGCCATGCCGGCACGGATGACGCCCAGTGCGGTGCCGAAGCCGGCGGTGGCCAGCGAGCCGGTGTTGCAGTGGGTCAGCACACCGCTGCCGGCCTCGATCAGGCCCGCGCCCAGCGCACCCATGTGGCGGTTGGCGGCCAGGTCTTCCTCGGCGATGGCCTGCGCTTCCGCTTCCAGCAGGGCCTTCCAGTCGGCGCCGGCGGCGTTCAGGCAGCGACGCATGCGTGCCAGCGCCCAGGCCAGGTTGACGGCGGTCGGACGCGACGCGTTCAGGCGCTGCAGCGCCGGTTCCAGCTGCTGCAGCGCGTGCGCACCGTCTGCGGCCTGTACGTCACGTGCGGCCAGCACCACGCCCCAGGCTGCGGCAATGCCAATCGCCGGTGCACCACGCACGGTCAACGCGTGGATGGCGGCGGCAACCTCGTCACTGTCATGGCAGACCACATGCTCGACCACGAACGGCAGCTTGCGCTGGTCCAGCAGTTGCAGGGCATCGCCGGTCCAGAGGATCGGGCGGATGTGGTCGTAACGGGCGTAGTCGATGTCGGAGGCAGTGTTCATGGGCCCATTGTAGGGCCACGCCCCACGTGGTTGGAGCCTGCCCGGACTCAATTCACCGAGAATTCGGCGCGGCAGCCGCCATCCACCCAGATCCCGTTACGGTTCCAGCCCCAGGTGTTGCCTTCCTCGCACGGTGTGCTGGACAACTGTTCGGTGACGACGGCGCCGACCGAAATGCTCGCGCCACAGAAGCGGCGCTTCTTCGACTTCGACTCGCAGGTCAGACGGCGTGGCACGTCAACAAAACGGCCGTCCTCGTCAGCCACTTCGAAATCCCCCTGGCAACCGCGGCTGGTCCACACTTCGTTGCGCTTGTAGCCCCAACCCTGCCCTTCCCGGCACGGCAGTGCCGACAGCTGCCGCAACAAACGTACCGGCGCGCCGTCCAGGCGCACCGGACAGCTCTGCGGACGACCATTGGATTCGCAGCGCACCACGCGGCGGACCAGGCGTTTGCCTTCATTCGCTGCCGGAGCCGCCCCCGCGGCGCGGCGCGCGCGGAATTCGGCGCGGCAACCCAGTGTGACCCAGACGCCACTGCGGTCGGTGCCCCACTCGCTGCCACGGATGCAGCTGCTGTTGGAAAGCTGGCGCACAAGGTCGATGCCATTGCTGACATCGATATCGCAATGCACCCAGCCCATGTCGCGCGATTCGCAGGTCACCACTTCGCCGTCATAACCCACCTGCTGGGCAGACGCCGACGACGGCAGCCAGGCCCCCCACAACGCGATGGAGTAGACCGGAGCCGCGACGACCGCAAACCACTTGACCAATGCCTTCCCCAACAGGAGTGGACGAATTCCGATGCCAGTGTCCCGCATCTGCCGTGATAAGAGCATCATCCTGCTTACCGAAGCAAGCACGGAAATGCGGCAATCCGTTCAGTCTTCGATATTCAGAAAACCCTGAAGATCAGGCGTGGGCGAAGTCATAGGCCAGCACGTCGGCGATGCGTGGCGTGCGGTTCATCGCCATCAGCAGCCGATCGACACCCACCGCCACGCCCGCGCACGCCGGCATCGATGGGAGTGCAGCCAGCAGTGCCTCGTCCAGCGCCGGCTGCACCTGGCCGCGTTCGTGGCGGCGCTGCAGGTCACGCTGGAAGCGCGTGCGCTGCTCCTGCGCATCGTTCAGTTCGTGATAGCCGTTGGCCAGTTCCACCGCGCCCAGATACAGCTCGAAACGCTCGGCCAGCGGCGGCGTGCCGGCCCGGATGCGGGCCAGCGCCGCCTGGCTGGCCGGCCAATCGTGGACCACGGTCATCACCGCGTCATCGAAGTGCGGCTGGATGTGGTGGGTCATCAGCAGATCCAGCCAATCGTCGCGGGTCAGCCCGACCGGGTCGATGTGCACGTCGCCAAGCGCGGCGCGCAGCGCGGCTTCGTCAGCCTCGAACGGGTCCACGCCCACATGCTGCTGGAACAGTTCGCGGTAGCTCAGCACGCGCAGGGTCGCACTGCGCCCGACCAGGGCCAGCGCCTGGCCGACCAGCTCGGCGGTCTCCTGCACCAGCCGGTGGTGGTCCCAGCCGACCCGGTACCACTCCAGCATGGTGAATTCGGGGTTGTGGCGACCACCCGCTTCGCCATTGCGGAACACCCGGCCCAGCTCGTAGCAGTCGCCCACACCTGCCGCCAGCAATCGCTTGAGCGGGTACTCCGGCGAGGTGCGCAACCAACGGCGACGGCCACCGGCATCGACATGCCCGGTGAAATCGGTATGGAAGCTGTCGATGTTCGGCTCGGTGTTGCCTGCCACCGACAGGATCGGCGTTTCCACCTCCAGCACGTCGCGCTCGGCGAAGAAGCGGCGTACCAGCGCATTGAGCGCGGCACGCTGCTGCAGCGCGCGCAGCAGGGCCTCGCTCACAGGATGCCCTCCGGTCGCGGGTGGTCCAGCGGCAGGGTCAGCAGATCGCGGGTGTCATCGATGTAACCGCTGGCCAGGTACAGGCGGCGGGCCAGTTCGTTGTGATGGTTCACTTCCAGGCGCAGGCGGCTGACGCCTCGCCCGCGAGCGCGCTGCTCGCAGATGGCCAGCGCCTGCTTGCCGCGGCCGCGGCCGCGCGCGCGGTGGCTCAGGTACAGCTCGTCCAGCAGCATGAAGTGGCCGCCCTGCTCCAGGCTGAAGCCCATCGCGATCACTGCGTAACCGACCACCTCGCCCGCCTCGTCCAGCCACAACAGCACTTCGCCGTTGCGTGGGTCGGCCAGCAGCGCATCCACGCCGCGACGCACGCGCGCGTCGTCGAAGTCGATCCTGTCTTCGGCATAGAACTCGCGCATCAATGCGATCAACAGTTCTTCGTCGGCACGGGTAGCCAGGCGGAAATCCAGCGGGGCGGTCTGCATCGGTGTTCCCTTGTGTTTCATGCCGGGCGCGAGGCA
Organism: Nocardiopsis yanglingensis; assembly: GCF_045809185.1. NCBI lineage: Bacteria > Bacillati > Actinomycetota > Actinomycetes > Streptosporangiales > Nocardiopsidaceae > Nocardiopsis > Nocardiopsis yanglingensis. Next base: position 335,477 of record NZ_JBJNRH010000001.1, read on the forward strand.
CCCGGCGGGGTCATCATTCGTGTTCGGCAAGGTAGGCCAGCAGGCGGTCTTCGTCCCACACCGGTACACCCAGCGATTGCGCCTTGTCCAGCTTGGAGCCGGCCTCGGTACCGGCCACCACGAAACTGGTCTTCTTCGACACGCTGCCGGAGACCTTGGCACCCAGCGCTTCCAGGCGCTCCTTGGCGGCATCGCGGGTGAGCTGGGCCAGGGTGCCGGTCAGCACCACGGTCTGCCCATCCAGCGGGCCGGCCACGATCTCGGCCAGCGCCGGCGCCTTGGTCAGGATCTGCTGCATCGCCTTTTCTGCCGCCAGCAGCATCGCGCCATGGCCTTCGGCGTCCAGCCACGCAGCCAGACCGCGCGCGGTGTCGTCCGGCAGGCCCGCGTTGACGAACTGGCCATGCTCTGCATCCAGCACCGCCTGAGCGCCCGGCAACACAGCCACCAGCTTCTCCGCACGCAGGCGGGTGATGCCAGGGATCTCCGACTCGACCAGCAGCTGCGCCAGATCCAGGCCCTCGCGCAGCTTGGCGCTGGGCGCATGCACATCACTGATGCGCACCTGCCCGACCTGCAGCAGGTCATCGATGGCCTGCTGGTTGCCCTGCTGCTCGAAGAAGTGACCAAGCGAACGCGCCACTTCGCCACCGATGTCCGGCACACGCTTGAACAACGGCCACGGCAGATGGCGGATCAGCTCCAGGTCACCGAACCACTGCGCCAGCGCCTTGGCTGTGCTCTCGCCCACATGTTCGATGCCGAGCGCGAACAGCAAACGCTCCAGCGTGGCCGCACGGCTGGCGTCGATCGCCGCGATCAGGTTGTCGGCCCACTTGGTGGCGATCTTCTTCGTGTTCCATTCGAAGCTGGCCGGCTGTGCCAGCGCCTGTGCGCGCCAGCCCGGATCGTTGCCATCCAGCTTGAGCACCGCATTGAGCACCGCACCACTGCCTTCAGCGGGCAGATGCAGCTTCAGCGCAGCGGCCAGTGCAGAAGGGTTTTCGGCATCCAGCACCAGCTTCAGGTGCAGCAGTTGGTCGCGGTTGAGCCGGTACAGGTCGGCCACGCTCTTGACGATGCCGGCATCGACCAGGGTTTCGATGTACTTGTCGCCGAGGCCGTCGATATCCATTGCACGACGCGAAGCGAAATGGGCAATGGCCTCCTTGCGCTGCGCCGGGCAGGACAGCTCGCCCGAGCAGCGCCATGCGGCTGCACCTTCCTCGCGCACGATTTCCGAGCCGCACACCGGGCAGCGCGTCGGCATCTGCCACGGCGTGGTGCCCTGCGGGCGGCGGTCGAGGATGACGCTGACCACTTCCGGAATCACGTCACCGGCGCGGCGCACGATCACGCTGTCGCCCACGCGCACATCCAGGCGCGCGATCTGGTCGGCGTTGTGCAGCGTGGCGTTGGACACGATCACACCTGCCACCGCCACCGGCGCCAGTCGCGCGACCGGGGTGGCGGCACCGGTGCGGCCGATCTGGATCTCGATCGCCTCCACCGTGGTGCTCTGTTCCTGCGCCGGGAACTTGTGCGCAATAGCCCAGCGCGGCGCGCGCGAAACGAAGCCCATCGCCTGCTGACCCGCACGGTCATCCAGCTTGTAGACCACGCCATCGATATCGAACGGCAGGCCATCGCGGCGCTCACCGATGTCGCGGTAGTAGCCCAGCAGGCCGTCGGTGCCTTCCACCACCTTGCACAACTCACTGACCGGGAAGCCCCAGGCACCGAGCTGGGCCAGGGTGCCCGAATGGGTGTCCGGCAGCTCGCCGCCCTGCACTTCGCCAGTGCCGTAAGCGAAGAAACTCAGCCTGCGCTGCGCACTGATCTTCGGGTCGAGCTGGCGCAGCGAACCGGCCGCAGCGTTGCGCGGGTTGGCCAGCACCTTGCCGCCCTGCAGCCGCGCACGTTCGTTGTAGGCCTCGAAGTCGGCGCGGGCCATGTACACCTCGCCGCGCACCTCCAGCACATCCGGCCAGTCCTTGCCGTGCAGGCGCTTGGGAATGTCACCGATCTCGCGCAGGTTCGCGGTCACGTCCTCGCCGGTACTGCCATCGCCACGGGTCGCGCCGAGCACGAAATGACCATCCTCGTAGCGCAGGCTGATCGCCAGGCCGTCCATCTTCGGCTCGGCCGAGAACTGCAGGCTGCGACGGCCCAGGCGCTCATCGATGCGGCGCACGAAATCGGCCACTTCTTCATCGCTGAAGGCATTGGACAGCGACAGCATCGGCACCGCATGGCGCACTTCCGGAAAGCGGCCGGAGGGGCGCGCACCGACCTGCTGGGTCGGGCTGTCGGCACGGGCCAGTTCCGGGTGCTCGCGCTCCAGCGCTTCCAGCTCGCGCACCATCCGGTCGTAGTCGACGTCAGGGATCTCCGGCGCGTCCAGCTCGTGATAGGCGCGGTTGGCCTGGGCGATCTGCCGGCGAAGGTCTTCGGCGCGTTCGGCGGGGCTGGGGCTCATCGGGATCCGGTGGTTCTGGGATGGCCGGGGATTCTACCGCGCCCGGCTGTCAGCCCCTGTAACGCCACCGCCTTTTGTAGAGTCGAGCCAAGCTCGACGGGTCCTCCCTCGCTCTGGCAGGCGCCAACCACTCCCCCGCCCTGGTAGGTGCCAACCACTCCCCCCGCCCTGGTAGGTGCCAACTACTCCCCCGCTCTGGTAGGTGCCAACCTTGGTTGGCACATCTACAGTCGAGCACGGTTCGACTCTACAAAAGCAGCTTGCCGCCCACCTCCACCAGCGCTAGCGTGCGACGGTTACCCCTCGGAACCCCACCCGTGACCCTGCCCGCCTCCCGTCGACGCTTCCTGCAACTGGCCGGTGCCGGCCTCGCCGTCGCCAGCAGCGGCCTGCCGCAGCTCGGCCAGGCCCAACCCGCGGTCGCCGTCGCCGCGCCCCCTGCCGAAGGCGCCGTACTACTGAACTTCAACGAATGCCCGTACGGCCCCTCGCCCGCTGCCCAGCAGGCCGCGCGCGACAGCATCGCCAGCTGCGGCCGCTACCGTTTCGCACTGGCCGGACAGGTGCGCGACGCCTTCATCGAACAGGCACGCATTCCGGCCGATCACGTACGGCTCTATCCGGGTTCCAGCGAACCGCTGAACCGTGCCGCTGTGCTATGGACCGGCCCACAGGCGGGACTGGTGGTGGCCGACCCGACCTTCGAGACGCTGGGAGAGGTCGCCATTGCACACGGTGCGCACGTGCAGAAAGTGCCACTGCGCGACGACGGCGCACATGACCTGCGCGCGATGGTCGCCGCCGCACACGCACGCCCGACCGGATTGCTGTACGTGTGCAACCCGAACAACCCGACCGGATCAATCAGCCCACCGGATGAGCTCGCCTGGCTACTGGCCCACAAGCCCACGTCCACACGCGTGCTGTTGGACGAGGCCTACCTGCAGTACAGCGAACAGCCGAGCCTGATCGCGCAGGTGGCGCAGCGCGATGACCTGATCGTGCTGCGCACATTCTCCAAGCTTTATGGCATGGCCGGCCTGCGCCTGGGCGTAGCGGCCGCACATCCCGAGCGTCTGCGCGAACTGGCCAGCCTGGGCGACAACCCGCTGCCGGTTCCGGCGCTGGCGGCGGCACTGGCCAGCCTGCACGATCCGCAGTTGATTCCGCAGCGCCGCCTGCAGAATGCCAAGGTCCGGCAGGCGACCATCGCATGGCTCGGCAAGCGTGGTTTCAGCTGCCTGCCGTCGGAAGCGAACTGCTTCGTGGTCGACGTGCAACGCGACGGCAGCGCGTTTGCCAAGGCAATGGCCGACAACGGCGTGGTGATAGGGCGAAGCTGGCCGATCTGGCCGCAGCGCGTGCGCGTGACCGTTGGCACCGAAGAGGAGATGGCCGCGTTCCGCAATGCGTTCGCGAAGGTGGCCGGCGTACCGGCCTGACCCAGTTGGTGGGGGCGAACCTTGGTTCGCCCTATCCACGCATGGCGTGGATCTACTGTTGTGGGTGCCGACCCATTGGTCGGGGTGGGTGCCGACCCATTGGTCGGGGTGGGTGCCGACCCATTGGTCGGGGTGGGTGCCGACCCATTGGTCGGGGTGGGTGCCGACCGTTGGTCGGCACACCGAAAAAATGCCTTTACCAGCGCGGGGTCTTGGTCAGCGGCGGGGCCTGGTGCTGGCGGTCGTAGGCGCGCAGCTCGTCACGGATGTGCGCGATGCGCTGGCGGCCCAGAGCGTTGCGGCTGTCATCCAGCACCACGCCATCCAGCAGTTCGGCCATGCGCTGCACGGTCGGCAGCATCTTCTCCCAGGCGTCCAGCGCGGTCAGCGGCGCCGGCAAGGTCAGGAAGAAGGCGATGGCCGGGGTCTCCATGGCACGGATGTTGGCCATGTCGAAGCTGCCCGGCTTCATGATGCTGGCCATCGAGAAGATCGGGCCGCGCTCGGGATGACCTTCCACCAGCCGGTGGAACACGTTCATGTGGCCGAACACCAGGCCGGTCTTCTCCGCCGCCACCACGATGTCTTCGCCACGCAGCTGTTCGCCAGCCCGGGCGGCCACGAACAGCGAGACGATCTTGTCGAAATCCTGGGTGGCACGCTTGCCGAGGTCGCTGGCGCCCGGGTCGGTTTCGCCCAGGCCGAGTTCGGCCTGCTCGCCTTCCGTGCCCATACCCGGTTCGACGCGGCCATCGGCCACGGTGACGCCGTCTTCGCCCAGCACCGGCTCGCGGCGCTCGCCGCTGGTCGGTTCCGCGCCTTCCACGCGGCGCCCCTGGGGCTTCTTCTTCGGACGGCCAAACAGGAAGATCGCGGCGATCAACAGCAGGCCGGCGGCCAGGATGCCGATGCGCAACAGTGCCGTGTCGGACATTCGATAGGTTCTCCGGCTAGTTCATTCAGGTAACTAGGATGGCACGTCAGGCCGCGCCCGCCAATCGCGCGGCTTCTTCCAGGTCCACGCTGACCAGGCGGCTGACGCCCGGCTCACGCATGGTCACGCCCGACAGCTGGTGCGCGGCCTCCATCGTCGCCTTGTTATGGCTGACGAACAGGAACTGCACCTTTTCGCTCATTTCCTTGACCATGTTGGCCAGGCGGCCAACGTTGGCTTCGTCCAGCGGCGCATCCACCTCGTCCAGCAGGCAGAACGGCGCGGGATTCAGCTGGAAGATGGCGAACACCAGCGCCACCGCGGTCATCGCCTTCTCGCCGCCGGACAGCAGCGAGATGCTGGACACGCGCTTGCCCGGCGGACGCGCCATGATGGTCACACCGGTGTCGAGCAGGTCTTCACCGGTCAGCTCCAGATAGGCATGGCCGCCACCGAACAGGCGCGGATACAGCGCCTGCACGCCGGCGTTGACGCGGTCGAAGGTGTCCTTGAAACGGCCACGGGTCTCGCGGTCGATCTTGCGGATGGCCTCTTCCAGGGTCTCCAGCGCGGTGGTCAGGTCCACATGCTGCGCATCCAGGTACTCCGAGCGCTGCGAGGCCTCGCCGTACTCGTGGATGGCCGCCAGGTTGACCGGCTCCAGCCGGCGCATGCGACCATCGATCTGGTGCACGGCCTGCTCCCAGTCGCCCAGGCGGGCATCCTCGGGCAATGCGTTGAGTACGTCCTGCAGCACGAATCCGGCCTTCTCCACCGCGCCCTGCAGGGTCTCCGCGCTGAGCACCAGCGCCTGCTGGTCCAGCTTGCGCTGCGAAATGCGTTCGCGCTGGGCCAGTGCCTGTTCGTCGCGCTGGTGGCGGGTCTGTTCGTAATTGCGCAGCTCGGCGTCGATGCCGTCCAGCAGCGTGCGCGCCTCGGTCAGCACGCGATCAGCGCGCACGCGCTCTTCCAGCGCGTTCTGGTGCTCGGCCTGCAGCGATTCGACCGGCGAATCGCCCTCATCCAGCTGCGAATGCAGTTCGCCCAGGCGCGAATCCAGCTGCCCGCGCTGGGTGCCCATGCGTTCCAACGCCTGGCTCAGTGAAGCCAGCTGTGCCCGCTGCGATTCCAGGGTCAGCGCCAAGGAATGCGAGCGCTCGCGCACCGCTCGCGCGGCGTCTCTGGCCAGGTCGCGGGCCTCGGTCAGCTGGCGGCGCTCGCCCTCCAGCCGCTGCCGGGTCGATTCCAGGTCGCCCATGCTGCTGACCGCGTTCTCCAACCGCGAACGCGCTTCACGCGCCTGCTCGTTGTTGGCGTCCAGCGTTTCCTGCAACTGCTTCAGCTCACCTTCGATGCGGTCGATGCGCGTGCGCGCCGCTTCCACCTTGCCCTGCTGGCCCTGCAACTGGCCAGCCAGTTCAGAGACCGCTCGATGGGCCTGGTACAGCGCACGCTGCGCGTCTTCGCGCTGCTGCTCCGCGGCGTGCAGCTGCTCACGGAAACCACTCAGCTGTTCTTCCAGCTCGGCCTCGCGGTCCTGCAGCTGCTCGATCTGCTCACGCAGTTCGTTGATCTCACGTTCGCGCAGCAGCGCGCCCTGCTGGGCCGCGCCGGAGCGCGATACGCGCAGCCAACCCTGGCCCAGGCGCTCGCCGCTCTGGGTGATGATCGAATCGCCTTCCGGAAGGCTGCCCTGCAACCCCTTCGCTTCGGAAAGGTCCTTGGCTGCGTGCAGGTGTGCCAGCAGGCGACGGATCGCTGCCGGGCCACGCACGCGGGCGGCCAGCGAGGTCGGTGCGACCTTCAGGTCCGCGCCATCGTTGGCAACCAGCGCGATGTGGCCCTCGCCCAATTCGCCGAGGGCATCGACCAGGCTGGCCGGATCATCAACCAGCACGCCTTCGATCAATTGGCCGAGCGCGCTTTCCACCGCGTTCTCCCAGCCGGCATCAACGTCCAGGCGTTCGCCGACACGCGCCGCCGAATCCAGTCCACGCGCCTTCAACCAGGCCACGGCCGCGCCCTGCTCCTGGCCCAGCGCGGCCTGCTGCAGGGTTTCCAGCGAAGCCAGGCGACCGCGCAGGCCGTTGGCCTGCTTGCGCAGTTCGGCCAGTTCGTTCTGGCCATTGCGCTGCTGTTCCTGCACCGTCGCCACGCCCTGCTTGCGCAGCTCGACGTCTTCGCTCAATTCATCCAGCGCGGTCTTCTGCGTGTCGTGCTGCAGGTGCAGCTGCTCGAAGGCTTCTTCCAGCGCGTCCACGTCCAGGCCGGCGCGTTCGGCGGCCAGCGCTTCACGGCGCCGGTCAGCGTCGAGGATCTGCTTGTCCAGGTAGTCCACGCGCGTGCGCTCGACATCGCCGGCGCGCGACGCCTCCGAACTCTGCGAGGTGTGCTGCTCCCAGCGCAGCTGCCAGCTGGCCAGCCGGTCTTCGGCCTCGCGCAGGCTTTCCTGCTTGATCTCGTTCTCTTCCTGCAGCTCCTCCAGCTGCGGGGTGGCAGCTTCCACCGCCTCGCGCAGCACCAGCAGTTTGGCCTCGTCGCCGCTGATGTGCTGGCCCAGTTCGGCCAACGCCTGGCGCGTCTCGTCGCGCGCCTTGTGCAGGCGCTGCGACAGTTCGCGCTGGTGCTGGATCTGCTGTTCCACGCGCGCCAGCGTGCTGCCGACCTGGTAGACCGCAGCCTGCGCGGTGTTCAGCGCGTCGGCGGCCTCTTCGCGTCGAACGCGCGAGGTCTCGATGCGGGCCTCGGCGTCACGCTGGTCGGCGATCAGCTGCTGCAGTTTGGTCTCTTCCTGCGACAGCCCTTCGCGCAGCTTGGACAGGCGACCGTCCAACCCGCGGAATTCCAGGGCTTTCCACTCGGCATCCTTGACCCGGCGCTCTTCCTGCAGGGCCTGGTACTGCTCAGCCTGCTTGGCCTGGCGCTTGAGGTGTTCGAGCTGCTTGCTGATCTCGTCACGCAGATCGCCCAGCCGGTCCAGGTTCTCGCGGGTGTGGCGGATGCGGGTCTCGGTTTCCTTGCGGCGCTCCTTGTACTTGGAGATGCCGGCCGCCTCTTCCAGGTACACGCGCAGGTCTTCCGGGCGCGCCTCGATGATCTGGCTGATCATGCCCTGCTCGATGATCGAGTAGCTGCGCGGGCCCAGGCCGGTGCCGAGGAACAGGTCGGTGATGTCGCGGCGGCGGCACTTGGTGCCGTTGAGGTAATAGTTGCTGGTGCCGTCGCGGCTGACCGTGCGCTTGACCGAGATTTCGTTGAACGAGGCGTACTCGCCCGAGATCGTGTGGTCCGAATTGTCGAAGATCAGCTCGACGGTGGCCTGCGAGACCGGCTTGCGGGCATTGGAGCCGGAGAAGATCACGTCGGTCAGCGAGTCGCCACGCAGACGGCTGGCCGAACTCTCGCCCATGACCCAGCGCACGGCGTCGATGATGTTCGACTTGCCGCAGCCATTGGGGCCCACCACGCCGGTCATGTTGGTCGGCAGGTGCAGGGTGGTCGGATCGACGAACGACTTGAAGCCGGACAGCTTGATCGTGGAAAGACGCATAGGGGTTCCGGACTGGGGCCGGCAAGCGGCCTGCGTTTACCCTCCAAGTCATTGATCCTGTTGAAATCAATGCCCGTGGAACGGGTGTGACGCCCTGAGTATACCGATGTGGCCGTGTTCTACGAATGGGCGTGGAACATTGTCCAGCCCCACCCCGTCGGCCAGACGTGGCCCGACACCACGAAACGGAGCCATAAAACAAAACGGGCACCCTTGCGGGCGCCCGTTCTGCGGTGATGCCAGGCCTTGCGGCGTGGGATCAGGCTTCGGCGACGACGACGACCTTGACGGTGGTCTCGACGTCGGCGTGCAGGTGGACCAGCACGTCGTATTCGCCGATGTTGCGGAAGGCGCCTTCGCCCAGGATGACTTCGCTCTTGCTGACCGGCAGGCCGGCAGCGGTGAAGGCATCGGCGATTTCGCGGGCGCCGACCGAGCCGTACAGCTTGCCTTCGGTCGAAGCGTTGGCCGGGATGGTCACGCTCGCGCCTTCCAGCTTGGCCTTGCGGGCGTCAGCGTCGGCGTGGATGGCCTGGGCCTTGGCTTCGTATTCGGCGCGCTTGGCTTCGAACTCGGCCTTGTTGCTCTCGGTGGCCGGAACGGCCTTGCCCTGCGGCACGAGGAAGTTACGGCCGTAGCCCGGCTTCACGTCGACCAGGTCGCCCAGGTTGCCGAGGTTGGTGACTTTCTGCAGGAGGATCAGCTGCATGGTATTGCTCCAGATGAGTTATTCGTTAGCGAGGCGATGCCCCGCAACAAAGGCTGTCCGAATAGCTGGCACAGCGGGGGCGGCACCGGGCCGCCCCGCCGGGCATCAGACGTCGTGGTTGTCGGTGTACGGGATCAGGGCCAGGAAGCGAGCGCGCTTGACGGCGGTCGCCAGCTGACGCTGGTACTTCGACTTGGTACCGGTGACGCGGCTCGGCACGATCTTGCCGTTCTCGGTCAGGTACTGGCGCAGGGTGTTGAGATCCTTGTAGTCGATCTCCTTCACACCTTCAGCCGTGAACTTGCAGAACTTGCGGCGACGGAAGAACTTGGACATGGGAAGGCTCCTTAGGCGGCGGAAGCGGCGTCGTCGCCGGCTTCGTTGTCAGCGGTGGTGGTGGACTCGCCTTCTTCGTCGTCACGACGACGGCGCTCACCGCGCTCCGGCTTGTCACCCTTCTCGTCCTTGCTCTTCATGATCAGCGACTGCTCGGTGTCAGCCTCGTCACGCTTGATGACCAGGTTGCGCAGCACGGCGTCGTTGAAGCGGAAGCTTTCGGTCAGCTCGTTCAGCACGGCCTGGTCGGCTTCGATGTTCAGCAGCACGTAGTGGGCCTTCACCAGGTTCTGGATCGGGTACGCCAGCTGGCGGCGGCCCCAGTCTTCCAGACGGTGGATGGTGCCGTTGCCGTTCTCGACCAGCGACTTGTAGCGCTCGATCATGGCCGGGACCTGCTCGCTCTGGTCCGGGTGGACCATGAACACGATTTCGTAATGACGACTCATGTTTTTTCTACCTTTCGGATGTGGCCTTGCGGCCGGACAGCCCCCCGCCGTTGATACCGCGGTGGGGCAAGGATTCCCGCCAGGAAGGCAGGAAGCCGCGCATTATGGCGCAGATGGGGTGGCCGGGCAACCGGCGGTCCACAGGGCAACCTGAACCGGGGCGCAGCCCTCATACCAACCAAGGCTGGCTGCTACCGGAGCCCCGCACGCTCCACGAATCCGCCTGGATTCACCCCAGATCGACGTGAAGGCGATGCTGGCCGCATTCCAGGCACTGGAACAGGCAGCCGACCATCATCCCGTCCCGGCTCAGATGCTCCAGCACCCAGTCGGCGTCGCGTGGATTGACCGCCGCCACATCGGGCCGGACCTGGTCGAGGATGGGCAGCAGATCGTCGCTGCCGGCGTAGCCGAGGAAGGCGCAGGGTCGTTCGCAATGGCTCAGCCAGACCGATTGCTGCCAGGACAAGTAGCCCGGGGTGCGCTCGCAGATCTCCAGCAGCAGCTCACGGGCGATGGTCGGCGGCGGATCGGACGGATCCGGGGATACCCCCTCGATATCGCTCCAGCCGGTGAATTCGCCCTCGTAACTGGCCGCCGCCCTGCCATCGGCGATACACCAGGGGCACAGGTAATCGGGGCTCAGAACGGAGTAGAACGGCCCCCGGTAGCGCAGTGTGCGCGGCTGACCGCAGCAGTCGCAGACCCCGTCGACCTCTTCGAAGGAGAGGGCGTAGGCGTTGGGGTGATAAATGAAAAGCGGTCGTTCCATCCGTGGATCCTCGCCCTGGTAGCGCCGGGCCACGCCCGGCGGGCACCAGAACCGGCCCTCAGGCCTTGTCGGCGTCGGTGGTGAAGCTCTCGCCGCAGCCACACTCGGCGGTGGCGTTGGGGTTGCTGAACGTGAAGGTCTCGCTCAGGCCGTGCTTGCCGAAGTCGATCACGGTACCGTCCACCAGCGCCAGACTCTTGGCATCGACGTAGATCTTCACGCCGTCCTGGTCGAACACGGTATCGCCCTCGCGCTCGTCGCGGGCCAGGTCGGTGATGTGACCCCAACCCGAGCAACCGGTCTTGGTCACGCCAAAACGCAGGCCCAGCGCGCCGGGGGTCTGGGCGACAAAGCGCTGCACGCGCTCGAAGGCAATGGGGGTCAGGCTGACGGCCATGGGGCTACTCCAGAGGTACGGGGACATTATAAGGAGCCGTTGCCGCGAAAAATGCCTCGCAAGCAGAACGCTGCAACCGGTAAACTCCCGTGTTCACAGATCGAGTCGATCAGCAGAGGATTCAAGTCATGACGGTGGTCAGCGTTGAACATGCGCTTGCCGGGAAGATCCCGGAAGGCGGCGAAGTCACGGTACGCGGATGGGTGCGCACGGTGCGCGGTTCAGCGAATCTGGCTTTCGTGAATGTGAGCGACGGCTCCTGCTTCGCCCCGATCCAGGTCGTGGCCGGCGACAGCCTGGCCAACTTCGACGAGATCAAGCGCCTGACCAGCGGCTGCTCGGTCATCGCCACCGGCACCCTGGTGAAGTCGCAGGGCAAGGGCCAGTCGTTCGAGATCCAGGCCAGCGCACTGGAAGTGGTCGGCTGGGTCGAAGACCCGCTCACCTACCCGATCCAGCCCAAGCCGATGTCGCCGGAATTCCTGCGCGAAGTGGCGCATCTGCGCCCGCGCACCAACCTGTTCGGCGCGGTCACCCGCATCCGCAACTGCCTGGCCCAGGCCGTGCACCGCTTCTTCCACGAGAACGGCTTCAACTGGATCAGCACCCCGATCATCACCACCTCCGACGCCGAAGGCGCCGGCCAGATGTTCCGCGTGTCCACCCTGGACATGGTTAACCTGCCGCGTGACGAGAAGGGCGCGATCGATTTCAGCCGCGACTTCTTCGGCAAGGAAACGTTCCTGACCGTGTCCGGCCAGCTGAACGTCGAGGCCTACTGCCTGGCGCTGAGCAAGGTCTACACCTTCGGCCCGACCTTCCGCGCCGAGAACAGCCACACCACCCGCCACCTGGCGGAGTTCTGGATGATCGAGCCGGAAATCGCCTTCGCCGACCTGGCCGAAGACGCGCGCCTGGCCGAAGAGTTCCTGAAGTACCTGTTCCGCGCGGTGCTGAACGAGCGCAGCGACGACCTGGCCTTCATCGCCGAGCGCGTGGACAAGAACGCGATCACCAAGCTGGAAGACTTCATCAACGCACCGTTCGAGCGCATCGACTACACCGATGCGGTCAGCCTGCTGCAGAAGTCCGGCAAGAAGTTCGACTTCCCGGTCGAATGGGGCCTGGACCTGCAGACCGAGCACGAGCGCTGGCTGACCGAGGAACACGTCGGCCGCCCGGTGGTGGTGACCAACTACCCGGAGCACATCAAGGCCTTCTACATGCGCCTGAACGACGACGGCAAGACCGTTGCCGCGATGGACGTACTGGCCCCGGGCATCGGCGAGATCATCGGCGGCAGCCAGCGCGAAGAGCGCCTGGACGTGCTGGATGCGCGCATGGCCCAGTTCGGCCTGGACCGTGAGCACTACAGCTGGTACCGCGATTTCCGCCGCTATGGTTCGGTGCCGCACGCCGGCTTCGGCCTGGGCTTCGAACGCCTGGTGGTCTACGTCTGCGGGCTGTCCAACATCCGCGATGCGATCCCCTACCCGCGCGCCCCGGGCAGCGCGGACTTCTAAGCCCCACACGACCACGGAGGTACCGCTCCCATGACCCTGTTCTTCGCCCTCTGTTTCGTCGGCGTTGCAGTGGCCGGGTTCAGTGCCTTCGTGATCTTCTGGCCGCTGACCCTGGTGCATGTGCGCGACCGCCATCCGGCGCTCGCCGCGCGCTTTGGCAGCGGCGCCTTCCTCAAGCCCGATGCCCTGGCCTGGCTGCTTCGCCGTGACTATCGCCAGCAGCCGGACCGCTCGCTGTCCGGGCTGGCGACGCCGGCCTGGGTATCGCTGCTGACCCTGCTGGCCGGACTGGGCATGGCCGCCCTGCTCTGGCTGGCCTCGCTCTGGTAACACATCCATGAATGACATCACCGCCTCGCGCGACAGCTGGTGGCTGGCCAGCCTCGGCAACACCCTGATCTGGGCGCGCCTGCGCGTGCGCCCGGCCGGCACCGCCGAAGTGCTCGACAGCGATGGCAACACGCTGAGCTATGACAGCGAAGACACCGCGCGTTCGCAGCTGTTCGATGCCGAGTTCGTCGAGTACGACGGCCTGGACGAGGAAGATGCATTGGTGCGCGGCTTCAGCCTGCACGAAGTGCAGCCGCCGCAGGCCGACAGCGACGAGGGCCTGCGTGGCCGCATGATCCAGTCGCTGGGCGGGCGCGCCTGACCCCGGCATGTTCACCTCGCGCGCCTTCGCCGAGACCGACCTGCTCTGGCTGGACCGCCTGCTGGCGCGCGACCCGTTCGTTACCGTGCTCACGCCCGGTAACGATGGTCTGCCGGAGCTGACCCGGATGCCGGTACTGTACCGGCGTGACGGCGAACAGATCGAACTGCGCGGCCACTGGGCCCGCGCCAACCCGCAGTCGCGCCACAGCGGCGCGGCCAAGGTGCTTGTCGACGGCCCACACGGCTATGTCTCGGCCAGCTGGTACCCGGACAAGGAACCTGCGGCGCGGGTGCCGACCTGGAACTACGCCGCCGCCGAACTGTGTGGCCAGCTGCAGACCTTTGACGACACTGATGCGCTGGCCGAACTGGTCGGTACGATCAGCGACCATTTCGAAGCCAGTGTCGGCCAGGCCTGGCAGTTCGATGCCACGCGTGCCGAACACGGCCCGGAACTGCGCGCCATCGTTGGCTTCCGTTTCCAGGTCGAACACGTGCAGCTGAAGCTCAAGCTGAGCCAGAACCATCCCGATGCCAACCAGCGCGCAGTGATCACCGAACTGGAACAGCTGGGCTTCCCCGCTTCCACCGAGTTGGCGCAGTGGATGCGCTGGCACCGCGAACAGGCCGCCCGCAGCGACTGAACGCCCCAGATTCCCGCGACGACGCAGCCGGATGGCTGCGGCGCGCCCCCACCCGACGCCAGGGACCCGTACATGAAAGACATCCACAAGCTGCTGCAGAACAACCGCGACTGGGCCGACCGCATCGAGAAGGAAGACCCCGAGTTCTTCCACCAGCTGGCCAAGCAGCAGCACCCGGAATACCTGTGGATCGGCTGTTCCGATTCGCGCGTGCCGGCCAACCAGATCATCGGCATGGCCCCGGGCGAAGTGTTCGTGCACCGCAACGTCGCCAACGTGGTCGCCCACACCGATCTGAACTGCCTGAGCGTGGTGCAGTACGCGGTGGACCAGTTGAAGGTGAAGCACATCCTGATCGTCGGCCACTACGGCTGCGGCGGCGTGCATGCCTGCCTGCACAACACCCGCGTCGGCCTGGCCGACAACTGGCTGCGCCACGTGGGCGATGTGATGCAGAAGCACACCGGCATCCTCGATGCGATCGAGACCGATGAGCTCAAGCACGCGCGCCTGTGCGAACTGAACGTAATCGAGCAGGTTGCCAACCTGTGCCGCTCGACCATCGTGCAGGACGCCTGGGCCCGCGGCCAGAAGCTGATGGTGCATGGCTGGGTCTACAGCCTGAAGGACGGACGCGTGCGCGAGATGGGCATCGACGTCGGCTCACAGGAAGAGCTGCAGCCAGCCTATGAAAAGGCCCTGTCCTACGTCCCGCGCAAGGGCAAGCGCGACTGATTCCCTACGGAAGACCACCATGCTCGCTTCGCCGATCAACCTGCACGCCTGGATCGAAGAAAACCGCCACCTGCTGAAGCCGCCGGTGGGCAACAAGATGATCGACAACGGCGATTTCATCGTAATGGTGGTGGGCGGGCCGAATTCGCGCACCGACTACCACTACGACGAAGGTCCGGAGTGGTTCTACCAGCTCGAAGGCGAGATGGTGCTGAAGGTGCAGGAAGACGGCGCGGTGCGTGATATTCCGATCCGTGCCGGCGAGATCTTCCTGCTGCCGGCGAAGGTGCCGCACTCGCCGCGGCGCCCGCCCGGTGGTATCGGCCTGGTGGTCGAGCGCAAGCGCCTGCCGCATGAGATGGACGGCGTGATCTGGCACTGCGAACGCTGCAACCACAAGCTGCACGAAGAGTATTTCCCGCTGCAGAACATCGAAACCGATCTGCCCAAAGTGTTTGCGCGCTACCACGCCAGCCTGGAACTGCGCACCTGCAGCGAATGCGGGCACGTGGATCCGCTGCCGGCGCCAGCGGCGGGCTGAGCCATCGAACGGTAGATGCCCACCTTGGTGGGCGCTTGGTCGCTCCCGCTCTGGTAGATCCCCACCTTGGTGGGCGCTTGGTCGCTCCCGCTCTGGTAGATCCCCACCTTGGTGAGCGCTTGGTTACACGTGCGCCAACCAAGGTTGGCGACTACCGGATCACGTGGCGCCGGTGTCGGGTTGGCTGCTACCGGGCCATCCCCCAGGCGCTACACTGGCGGTCCCGTTGCAGCCTGTTGCCCGACCATGTCCGACCTGCTCAGCCGCACCCACGCCATTGCCCTGGACGCCTCCGATCCGCTGCGCCCGCTGCGCAATGAATTCCTGATTCCGCGCCATGGTGGCGGCGAGCAGACCTACTTCGTCGGCAACTCGCTGGGCCTGCAGCCGCGTGGCGCACAGGCGGCCGTGCAGGAAGTGATGAAGCAGTGGGGCGAGCTGGCAGTGGAAGGCCACTTCACCGGCCCGACGCAGTGGCTGTCCTACCACCGCCTGGTGAGCGCGCAGCTGGCCCGCGTGGTCGGTGCGCTGCCCAGCGAAGTGGTGGCGATGAACACGCTGAGCGTGAACCTGCACCTGATGATGGTCAGCTTCTACCGGCCGACGGCCGAGCGCCCGGTGATCCTGATGGAGGCCGGCGCGTTCCCGACCGACCGCCATGCGGTGGAGGCGCAGATCCGCTTCCATGGCTTCGACCCGGCCGAGTGCCTGGTGGAAGTGCAGCCGGACGAGGCCAACGGCACGATCTCGCTGGCCGCGATCGAGCGCGCCATCGCCGAACACGGCCCGCGCCTGGCGCTGGTGCTGTGGCCGGGTGTGCAGTACCGCACCGGTCAGGCCTTCGACCTGGATGCGATCACCCGCGCCGCGCGCCTGCAGGGCGCGCGCATCGGCTTCGACCTGGCGCACTCGGTCGGCAACCTGCCGCTGCGCCTGCATGACATCGCACCCGATTTTGCCGTGTGGTGCCATTACAAGTACCTCAACAGCGGCCCGGGCGCAGTGGCCGGCGCCTTCGTGCACGAACGCCATCACCGCGACACCAGCCTGCCGCGCTTTGCCGGCTGGTGGGGCCATGAAGAGTCCACCCGTTTCCAGATGGCACCGCAGTTCACCCCGGCCATCGGCGCCGAGGGCTGGCAGCTGAGCAACCCACCGATCCTCGGCCTGGCCCCGCTGCGTGCATCGCTGGACCTGTTCGAGCGCGCCGGCATGGAGGCGCTGCGCAGCAAATCGCTGGCGCTGACCGGCATGCTCGAAGCGCTGGTGCGCGCGCGCCTGTCCAGCGTGCTGGACATCATCACGCCGGCTGACCCGCAGCGCCGCGGCTGCCAGCTGTCGCTGCGCGTGATCGGTGGCCGCGAACGTGGCCGCGCACTGTTCGAACACCTGCGCGGCATCGGCGTGCTCGGCGACTGGCGCGAGCCCGACGTGATCCGTATTTCGCCCACCCCGCTCTACAACCGCTACCTGGACGTGCACCACTTCGTCGAGGAAGTGGAAGCCTGGGCCGGCCTCTAAGCCGGCCCCTCCCCTACTGCTGGACAGTTCGTTGATCGCACACGCTTCCCGCTCGTTGAGCATTATCGGTGCCGGCCTCGCCGGGTCCCTGCTGGCCATCCTGCTGTCACGCCAGGGCTGGCGCATCACCCTGTACGAACGCCGCGGTGATCCACGCGTGGCCGATTACGAGAGCGGCCGCTCGATCAACCTGGCGTTGGCCGAGCGCGGGCGCAATGCGCTGCGCCAGGCGGGCGTGGAGGACGAAGTGATGGCACGCGCGGTGATGATGCGCGGACGCATGGTGCGCCCACGCGAGGGCGAACCGCAGCTGCAGCGCTATGGCCGTGATGACAGCGAAGTGATCTGGTCGATCCATCGCAGTGATCTGAATACCACGCTGCTGGAGCTGGCCGAACAGGCCGGCGCCACCGTGCACTTCCATCGCCGCCTGCACACCGTTGATTTCGATGCGGGTTACGCGCGCTTCATCGATGACCGTGACGACAGCCCGCACGACATCCGCTTCGACACCCTGATCGGTGCCGACGGAGCGGGCTCGGCACTGCGTGCGGCGATGAACCGCCGTGCACCGCTGGGCGAGGACATTGCCTTCCTCGACCACTCCTACAAGGAGCTGGAGATCCCGCCGGCCGCCGACGGCAGCTTCCGCATCGAGCGCAACGCGCTGCACATCTGGCCGCGCGGCCACTACATGTGCATCGCCCTGCCCAACCACGAAGGCACCTTCACCGTCACCCTGTTCCTGCCCAACCAGGGCGATCCCAGCTTCGCGACGGTCAACACCGGCGCGCAGGCCGAAGCGCTGTTCGCACGCGAGTTCGCCGACACCCTGCCGTTGATCCCGAACCTGCGTGCGGACTGGGAACAGCACCCGCCAGGCCTGCTCGGCACACTCACCCTGGAACGCTGGCACCAACAGGGCCGCGCCGTGCTGATCGGCGACGCCGCGCATGCGATGGTGCCGTTCCACGGCCAGGGCATGAACTGCGCGTTCGAGGACTGCGTTGCGCTGGCCCGTCACCTGATGGAGGCCGATGATCTGGAAGGTGCGTTCGCCGCGTTCGAAGCCGAGCGCAAGCCAAACGCGCGCGCGATCCAGCAGATGGCGCTGGAAAACTATCTGGAGATGCGCGACCGGGTGGCCGACCCGGCCTTCCTGCTGCAGCGCGAGCTGGAGCAGGAGCTGCAGCGTCGCTGGCCGACCCGCTTCGTGCCGCACTACACCATGGTCACCTTCCTGCACACGCCGTACGCCGAGGCGCTGCACCGCACCGAAGTGCAGCGCGGGATGCTGGTCGCGGCCACCGCAGGTCACGATTCACTGGACAACATCGACTGGGCGGCACTGGAAGCGCAGATCCACGCGCAGCTGCCGGTCCTGGAGGGCGCGCACTGATGGCTGACAGCTTCCTGTTCTACGACCTGGAAACCTTCGGTCAGGACCCGCGGCGTACGCGCATCTCGCAGTACGCCGCGATCCGTACCGACGCCAACCTCAACGAGATCGATACCCCGGTCAGCTTCTTCGTGCGCCCGGCCGATGACCTGCTGCCCTCACCGATGGCCACGCTGGTGACCGGCATTACTCCGCAGCAGGCATTGGCCGAAGGCATCAGCGAGGCCGAAGCCTTCGACCGCATCAACGAGCAGCTGTCGCGCCCCGGCACCTGCGCGCTGGGTTACAACACGCTGCGCTTCGACGATGAGTTCGTCCGCTACGGGCTGTTCCG
The DNA here is from genome assembly GCF_045809185.1 of Nocardiopsis yanglingensis. Taxonomy (NCBI): domain Bacteria; kingdom Bacillati; phylum Actinomycetota; class Actinomycetes; order Streptosporangiales; family Nocardiopsidaceae; genus Nocardiopsis; species Nocardiopsis yanglingensis. Next base: position 353,896 of record NZ_JBJNRH010000001.1, read on the forward strand.
CAACTTCCATGACCCGTACGAACGCGAGTGGCGCAATGGCAATTCGCGCTGGGACCTGCTGGACATGCTGCGGTTGATGCGCGCGATGCGCCCGGATGGCATCCAATGGCCGCTGCGCGAAGACGGCGCCACCTCGTTCAAGCTCGAGCATCTGGCAGAGGCCAACAACGTGCGCGAAGGCGATGCGCACGAAGCACTCTCAGACGTGCGCGCCACCATCGGCATGGCCCGCCTGTTCAAGCAGTCGCAGCCGCGCCTGTGGGACTACGCCCTGAAGCTGCGTGACAAGCGCTTCGTCGGCGGCCTGCTGGACGTGGCCGCGATGAAGCCGGTGCTGCACATTTCCATGCGCTACCCGGCCAGCCGCCTGTGCGCGGCACCGGTGCTGCCGCTGGCCATGCACCCGACCATCAACAACCGGGTGATCGTGTTCGACCTGGAAGGCGAGATCGACGATCTGCTGGAACTGCCGGCCGAGGTGATCGCACAGCGCCTGTACATGCGCGCCAGCGAGCTGCCCGAAGGCGTTGCGCGGGTACCGCTGAAGGAAGTGCATCTGAACAAGGTGCCGGCACTGATCGCCTGGAACCACCTGCGTGTCGACGACCACGAGCGCCTGGGCCTGGACGTTGCGGCCATCGAAGCCAAGGTCGAGCGCCTGCGCGAATTCGCCCCGGCGCTGGCCGAAAAAGCCCGCCAGGTCTACAACCAACCGCGCGCGGCAACCGTGGCCGACGTCGATGCCTCGCTGTACGACGGCTTCCTCGGCAATGGCGACAAGCCGTTGCTTGCGCTGGCACGCACCACCGCACCGGAGCAGTTGGCCGCGCTGGAAGGCCGCTTCCGCGACCCGCGCCTGCCAGAGCTGTTGTTCCGCTACCGCGCACGCAACCATCCCGACAGCCTCGCGCCGGCTGAACATCAGCGCTGGCAGGATTACCGCCGCCAGCGCCTGCTGGGAGACGGCGGCCTGGGCGAACTCAATCTGCCCCAGTACCAGCAGCAGCTCGATGCACTGGCCGCCGAAGCACCCGACGATGCGCGGCGCCAGGCCCTGCTGCAATCGCTGCGCGACTGGGGCCAGCAGCTGCAGGAGACCTTGTGAGTACCTATTTCTCGGACGCCAGCTTCAAGTTCCTGCGCAGCCTGGCGCGGCATAACGAAAAGGCGTGGTTCAACGACCATCGCCAGCAGTATGAAGACCACGTCCGGCAGCCGTTCCTGCGCCTGCTGGGCGACCTGCAGCCGGCGCTGGCCGAGGTCAGCGACCATTTCCGTGCCGATACCCGCGGCGTCGGCGGCTCACTGTTCCGCATCCATCGCGACGCGCGCTTCTCCAACGACAAATCCCCGTACAAGACCTGGCAGGGTGCACGTCTGTTCCATGAGCGCCGCCGCGAGGTGGCCGCGCCCTCGTTCTACGTGCACCTGCAGCCGGGCGAAAGCTTCGTCGGCGCCGGTCTGTGGCATCCGGAACCGGAAACCCAGCGCCGCGTGCGCCACTTCATCCTCGACAACCCCGGCAGCTGGAAGGCCGCTGCGCATGCACCAGCGCTGCGCAAGCGCTTCGATTTCGAGGAGAGCGAGAAGCTGGTACGGCCGCCGCGTGGCTTCCCGGCCGACTTCGAGTTCATCGACGACCTCAAGCACCGCAACTGGGTGATGTGGCGCTCGCTGGACGACACCACCATGACTGGCCCGCGCCTGCTGTCCACGCTGGGCAAGGACCTGGCTGGGCTCGGCCCGTTCGTCGACTACCTGTGTGCGGCGCTGGACCTGGAGTTCTAGACTGCATCACCTGCCGTTCACCACCGGCTGCCGCAGTTGCGGCAGTCTGGGCGGCATGAAGAAGCTCATTGCACTGCTGGTGCTGGTGGTTCTTGCGCTGGCCGCCTGGTGGTTCGGCGGCCCGTACGTGACCGTGCATGGCCTGTCCAAGGCCATCGAGCAACGCGACACCGCGCGGCTGGAACGCTACGTCGATTTCCCGCGCGTGCGCAGCAGCCTGCGCGCCCAGCTCAACGACTATCTTGTGCGCCAGGCCGGGCCTGACGTGGCGGCCAGCCCGTTCGGCGCCCTGCTCTACGGGCTGGGCGACCAGCTCGGTGGTGCGGCGGTGGAGACGATGGTGACCCCGACCGGGATTGGCGCGATGCTGCAGGGCCACGTGCTGTGGAAGCGCGGCCGCAATGAACTGCAGGGCGGCGATGCCTTCGGCCCGACCGAACCGGCACGGCCACTGAAGCATGCCGAGCACCATTTCGAGGCATTGGACCGCTTCGTCATCAATGTCGATCGCGGTCCCGGCCAGCCGCCGCTGAAGGTGGTGCTGGAGCCGCAGGGGCTGCGCTGGAAGGTGGTGGATCTGCAGCTGGGGATGTCAGGCAGCCCGTGACCGGTAGAGGCCCACCCCGGTTGGCGCATTGGGCCTGGTAGTTGCCAACCTTGGTTGGCGCCGTCTTGGATCCATGCCCACCAAGGTGAGCATCTACCAGAGCGCAGTGCCCCCGGTGGGTGCCAACCAAGGTTGGCGACTACCAGACCCTACCCCTCGTTTGCGACGCCGTGTGGCACGTGGCCGGCGGCCACGTGCTCGCGGGCGCTGTCGATGTTGTGCTGTGAATCATCGAAGAAGATGTCGGCGCCGAACGCCTGCAGGAACGGTCCCTTGTGGCGCCCTCCGAGGAACAGGGCCTCGTCCAGGCGCACGCCCCACTCGCGCAGGGTGCGGATCACCCGCTCATGCGCCGGCGCCGAACGCGCGGTCACCAGCGCGGTACGGATCGGTGCGCTGTCACCGGCCGGAAACACTTCCTGCAGCGTATGCAGCGCCGACAGGAAGCCGCGGAACGGGCCGCCACTGAGCGGCTCGCGGGCCCGTTCACGCTCGTGGCGGCCAAAGGCTTCCACGCCCTGCTCGCGCGAAATGCGCTCACTCTCGTCACCGAAGATCACCGCGTCACCGTCGAAGGCGATGCGCAGCTGGCCGGCCGGGCGACCGGTATCGATCTGGTCGGCCGCCGCCGCAGCAGTCTCACCGGGCGGCTTGGGCAGGATGGTGGCCGCGGCGATGCCATGGCGCAGCGCGCTGCGCACCGATTCGGGGTTGGCCGACAGGAACAGGTCGGTGCCGAACGGCTTCACGTACGGCCAGGTCGGCTCGCCGGCCGTGAACGTCGCACGGATGATGCCCAGGCCGTAGTGCTGGATCGAGTTGAAGATGCGCAGGCCGGTATCGGCCGAGTTGCGCGACAGCAGGATGACCTCGACCCGCGGGTTCTCCGGGCTGGCGCCCTGGTTCAGCGCCAGCAGCTTGCGCACCACCGGGAAGGCCACGCCGGGCCCGAGGATATCGTCCTCGTGCTGGCGCTGGAACTCGGCATAGGCCGCCACGCCATCGCTCTCGAACAGCGCGTGGCTTTCCTCGAGGTCGAACAGGGCGCGCGAGGTCACCGCAACGGTCAGCAAACGGGGGGAGTTGTCGCCCATCGGTGGGGGTCCTTCAAGCGGTCGGCACGGCCGGCCGCCTATTGTCCTCAAAAAACGAACTGTTCGCTCAGGATCCGGTCTTCCAGGTTGTGCTCCGGGTCGAACAGCAGGGTCACGCGGCGGTCCTTCGACTCGCGGATGGTCACTTCGACCACGTCGCGGGTCTCGTGCGAATCAGCGGTCACGCTGATCGGGCGCTTGTAGGGATCAAGCACACGGAAACGTACTTCGGTGTCGGCCTTGAGGATCGCCCCGCGCCAGCGTCGCGGCCGATACGGGGCCAGCGGCGTCAGCGCGATGGTATGCGAGCCCAGCGGCAGCACCGGGCCGTGCGCGGAATAGTTGTACGCGGTACTGCCAGCCGGGGTGGCAACCAGCACGCCGTCACCGATCAGTTCGGCCACGCGCTCCTGGCCGTTGAGATCGATGCCGATATGCGCGGCCTGACGGGTCTGGCGCAACAGCGAGACGTCGTTGTAGGCCAGCGAGCCGGTACTGGTGCCCGATTCGGTCAGTGCGACCATTTCCAGCGGACGCAGGTTGGCCGGTTCGGCACGGGCGATGCGCGCCTGCACGTCATCGTCGCCGCGGTACTGGTTCATCAGGAAGCCCACCGTGCCCAGTTTCATGCCGAACACCGGCTTGCCCAGGTGCCCATGCCGGTGCAGGGTCTGCAGCATGAAGCCATCGCCGCCCAGTGGGCACAGTACATCGGCCTGCTCGGGCGTGTAGTCGCCATAGCGCGACACCATGGCCGCGCGGGCCATCTGCGCGGGCTCGGTGGTGCTGGCCAGGAAAGCGATTCGGGGGGTGTCGCTCATCGGTGGATCCGGGGGGGGGGGGGTAACTGATGAAGAGCATAACCGAGCGCCGGGGGTTGGACCGCGCGGGGCGGATGACCGGCATATCCGCCGGGACACGCCGTAAACCCGTCCCTGGGGGCTCGATCGCGCCATCCATGGCGCTCACGGTCCCGGCGGATATGCCGGTCATCCACCTGGCAGGTTCACAGCCGGCGTCGGGACAGGTGGTCGCAAAAGGCCAAAGGCAGAAACAGAACGGCCCCGCTTTCGCGGGGCCGTTCCTCCAACTGCTGCAGATCAGGAGCCCCCCTGAGTCAGGGGGGCGCGCCAACGGCGCGGGGGTCTGGGAGCATGGTTGGCATGGGGCCCACGGTTTGCAGAGCAAACCGTGGGGCGTCAGCGCGAATGCGCTTACGCACCATGCGCTGCGAGCTGGCCCAGGCGCTGGACCGCGACCGAGACGGTCGGGTAGTCCAGGGTCTTCTGCTCGGCCAGTTCGGCCAGCATCGCCAGGGTAAAGCGCAGGCTGTTGTCGTCGCGCCCCATCCATGCCGCCACCTTGGCTTCGGCACTGCCACCCTTGGTGCCCAGCACCTGGCCGGCCAGGTTGCGGTGGTTGGCGGCCAGTTCGTCACGCAGCACGCCACGTGCCACCGCGTGCCAACGGCCGTTGACCTCCAGCGCATCGACCTGCTCGAACAGCCACGGCAGCTGCAGGGCATCGCCCAGGCGGAAGTGGACCTTGGACACGTCCACCGGCTTCAGCTTGCGGGTGCGGGCCAGTTCGATGATGTCGAACGCCGGCTCCAGGAAGTGCAGTTCGGCCAGCTGCTGTGCCAGTGCGGACGGCAGGCCCTTTTCCTTCCACTCGGCCACCAGGGCTTCGTAGGTCGGACGCTGCGAATCCGGCAGCACACCCGAGGCAACACGGATGTCGTTGAACGGACCCTGGTAGCGGTTGACCGCTTCGGTGATGCCCGGCATCGCGCCCGGGCGCGACAGCAGCCAACGCACGAACGAGCGCTGCAGCTTCCAGATCACTTCCAGCGCGTCGATCTGCACCGACTCCGGCACCTTGCCGTCGAGCGCATCGATCTGCGCCCACAGCGCGCGTGCATCCAGCGTTTCGCGGCTGATGGTGTAGGCCTTGGCGACCTCGGCGATGGAACGGCCGGTGTCTTCCTGCATGCGCATCAGGAAGGTGGCGCCCATGCGGTTGATGGTCTGGTTGGTCACCGCCGTGGCGATGATTTCGCGCTTCAGGCGGTGACGCTCCATCGCGTCGGCGTACTTCTTCTGCAGCGGGGTCGGGAAGTAGCGCTGCAGTTCCTTGGACAGGTACGGATCTTCCGGGATGTCCGAATCCAGCAGCTGGGCGAACGCCACCAGCTTGGAGTAGGACAGCAGCACCGACAGTTCCGGACGGGTCAGGCCCTGGCCGCGTGCCTTGCGCTGCGACAGCTCGGCGTCGGACGGCAGGAATTCGATCTGGCGATCGAGCAGGCCCTGCTGTTCAAGCGTACGGATGAAGTGCTGCTTGGAACCCAGGCGCTTGACCGCCATCCGCTCCATCAGACTCAGCGCCTGGTTCTGGCGGTAGTTGTCGTTGAGCACCAGCTCGGCGACTTCATCGGTCATCGAGGCCAGCAGCTTGTTGCGCTGCTCGACGGTCAGCTTCTTGGCCCGCACCACATCGTTGAGCAGGATCTTGATGTTGACTTCGTGGTCGGAGGTATCCACACCGGCCGAGTTGTCGATGAAGTCGGTGTTGAGCAGCACGCCGGCCTGGGCGGCTTCGATGCGGCCCAGCTGGGTCATGCCCAGGTTGCCGCCCTCGCCCACCACCTTGCAGCGCAGCTCGCCACCATTCACACGCAGCGCGTTGTTGGCGCGGTCGCCGACATCGCTGTGCTGCTCGCTGGCGGCCTTGACGTAGGTACCGATACCGCCGTTCCACAGCAGGTCGACCGGTGCCTTCAGGATCGCGCTCATCAGATCGTTCGGCGACAGCGCCTTGACGCTCTCGTCCAGGCCCAGCACTTCACGCACCTGCGGGGTGATCTCGATCGACTTCAGGCTGCGCGGGTACACGCCGCCGCCCTTGCTGATCAGCTTGGCATCGTAGTCCGCCCAGCTCGAACGCGGCACGGTGAACAGGCGCTCACGTTCGACGAACGTGGTGGCCGCATCCGGGTTCGGGTCCAGGAAGATGTGGCGGTGGTCGAATGCAGCGACCAGGCGGATGTGGCGCGACAGCAGCATGCCGTTGCCGAACACGTCGCCGGACATGTCGCCGACGCCGACTGCGGTGAAGTCCTGGCTCTGGCTGTCACGGCCCAGCGCACGGAAGTGGCGCTTGACCGACTCCCACGCACCACGTGCGGTGATGCCCATGCCCTTGTGGTCGTAACCCACCGAACCACCGGAGGCGAACGCATCGCCCATCCAGAAGCCGTGCGCGATGGCCAGGCCGTTGGCGATGTCGGAGAAGGTCGCAGTGCCCTTGTCGGCGGCCACCACCAGGTACGGATCGTCCATGTCATGGCGCACGACATCCACCGGCGGCACGATCTTGTTGTTGACGATGTTGTCGGTGATGTCCAGCAGGCCCTGGATGAACAGCTTGTAGCAGGCCACGCCGTTGGCGAAGATCGCATCGCGGTCGCCGTTCACCGGCGGGGTCTTGGCGAAGAAGCCGCCCTTCGCGCCGACCGGCACGATGACGGTGTTCTTGACCATCTGCGCCTTGACCAGGCCCAGCACTTCGGTGCGGAAGTCTTCGCGACGGTCCGACCAGCGCAGGCCACCACGGGCGACCGCGCCGAAGCGCAGGTGGGTACCTTCCACGCGCGGGCCGTAGACGAAGATTTCGCGGTACGGGCGCGGCTTCGGCAGGTCCGGCACCAACGCCGAATCGAACTTGAAGCTGATGACATGACCGTGCTGGCCGTTGGCATCGGTCTGGTAGTAGCTGGTACGCAGGGTCGCGTCGATCACGCCCATGAACGAGCGCAGGATGCGGTCCTCGTCCAGGCTGGACACGCGGTCCATCAGCTTCAGCAGCGCATCGCGCGCGGCCTGCATCTGCGCGTCGCGGTCACCCTTGCGGGCGTCGACCACGGTCTTGAGCACCTTCAGGGTGGCGTCGTCGCCGGCAGCCAGCACATCGAAGTGGGCCTTCAGCTGGGCCTGGCCGGCAGCGATGTCGTCCTTGCTCTCGTGGCCGGTAGCCGGATCGAAGCGTGCTTCGAACAGTTCCACCAGCAGGCGGGCCAGCAGCGGGTAACGGGCGAAGGTGCCTTCCACATACGCCTGCGAGAACGGCACGCCGGTCTGCAGCAGGTACTTGCAGTAGCCGCGCAGCATGGCGACCTGGCGCCAGTGCAGGCCGGCAGCCAGCACCAGGCGGTTGAAGCCGTCGTTCTCGGCATCGCCGTGCCAGACGCGGGCGAAGGTCTCGCCGAAGGCTTCATCGACACTGGCGGCATCGATCGCGCCGGCAGTCGATTCGACCTCGAAGTCCTGCACGTACACCGGGGCGTTGTCGACCGACAGGCGGTACGGACGCTCGGCGATCACGCGCAGGCCCATGTTTTCCATCATCGGCAGCGCGTCCGACAGCGGAATGTCGTCCAGCTGGCGATACAGTTTCAGGCGCAGGCCATCGCCGCTTTCGCGCGGCACGGCCTGCAGGCTCAGACGCAGGTCGTCCGGGCCCGTCAGGGCATCGAGCTGGCTGACATCGTTGGCGGCAACGGCAGTGCTGTTGTCTTCGATGTAGCCGGCCGGCAGCGCCTTGCCGATACGGGCGGCGATGCGCAGGCCTTCGGTTTCGCCATGGCGGGTCACCAGCGCTTCACGCAGGTCGTCCTGCCAGTTGCGCAGCACCTGGGCCAGCTTCTGCTCCAGTTCGGCGGTATCGACGTCGAGCATTTCGCCCGGTTTCGGGCGCACGATCAGGTGCACCTGGGCCAGCGGCGATTCGCCCAGCACCACCGAGCTGTCCACGTACTCACCGTGCAGCGCTTCCTTCAGCATCGCTTCGATGCGCAGGCGCACGTCGGTGTTGAAGCGCTCACGCGGCAGGTAGACCAGCGCGGAGATGAAACGGCTGTACTTGTCACGGCGCAGGAACAGGCGGCTGCGCACGCGCTCCTGCAGGCCCAGCACGCCCATGGCAGTGCGGAACAGTTCGTCCTCGCTGGACTGGAACAGTTCTTCGCGCGGCAGGGTTTCCAGGATGTGGCGCAGGGCCTTGCCGCTGTGGCTGGCCGAGGCCAGGCCCGACTGCTTCATCACGTGCTCGTGGCGCTGGCGCACCAGCGGGATTTCCCACGGACGACGGTTGTAGGCACTGGAGGTGAACAGGCCAAGGAAGCGCTGCTCGCCGATGATCTTGCCCTTGGCGTCGAATTCCAGCACGCCGATGTAGTCCATGTAGCCGGCGCGGTGCACGCGCGAACGGGCATTGGTCTTGGTCAGGATCAGCGCGTCCTTCAGGCCGGACGTGGTGTTCAGACCCTGCGCGGCCAGCGTCTTGACCGGACGTGCGGCGGACTTGTCCTTGCCGCGCATCAGGCCCAGGCCGGTGTCGTTCAGCGGCGCCAGCACTTCTTCCTTGCCCTGCTTCTCGACGCGGTACTCGCGGTAGCCGAAGAAGGTGAAGTGGTTGTCGGCGGCCCAGCGCAGGAATTCCTGTGCTTCCTTGCGCGAGGCTGCGTCGACCGGCAGCTGGCGGCTGCCCAGGTCGTCGGCCAGTGCCAGCGCCTTGTCCTTCATCGGCTGCCAGTCGCGCACGATCGCACGCACTTCGTCCAGCGCCTTGTTGATGGCCTGCTCGATGGCCGCCATGGCTTCGGCCGGCTGGCGGTCGATTTCCAGCAGCATCACCGACTCGGCATCCCCCTCGCCGACCTTGACCAGCTTGCCGGCCTTGTCGCGGGTGAAGCGCAGCACCGGATGGCCCAGCACGTGCACGCCCACGCCCTGTTCGGCCAGCGACATGGTGACGGTGTCGACCAGGAACGGCATGTCGTCGTTGACGATCTGCAGCACGGTGTGCGGCGATTCCCAACCGTTGGCCTTCGCGGTCGGATTGAACACGCGGACGTTGGCCTTGCCGGCCTTGCGGGCACGGGCGAATTCCAGCGTCTCAGCCGCGAGCGCGGCCCACTCTTCAGCGCTGTGGTGCGGGAACTCGTCCGACTCCATGCGCTTGTAGAAGTCAGTGGCGAAGGCCACCGCTTCGGCCTGTGCGGCCGCGGGGTAACGCTTGCGCAATGCCGTGTACACCGGCTCCAGGGAGAAACCAGCGGTCACTGCGACCTCCGACTCTGCTGGTTTGGTCTTGTTTTTCACGGTCTTGGCTGCGGTTTTTTGCGGTTTCATGGCAGAGCGATGCGCTTGCTCAGTTGGGAAAATGAAATTGTAGCCCTACCGCACGAAAAGGCCTTGCTGCAGGACGGAATAAGTAGATTCGGGTTTGCTGCGGTTTAGACGCCTATTCAGTTCGCACCGGTATGGTGCTGGCGCCCGCTTCAGCACTGCCGACAGGATCGGCAAAGCGTGTTACCGGAAGACACACGCAGCGACTCCGATTCGATTCCACAATCCTGAACTGGACGGTATAGTCCACCGCGTGAACCCGGCCTACCTCCCCGTTGCCCTCGACGCACGCGATGAGCGCGTGTTCGATGCCGTGCGCGAGCTGCTGGCCCAGCAGGGCATGCAGATGAGCATGGACGCGGTGGCCCAGCACGCCGGATGCTCCAAGCAGACCCTGTACTCGCGCTATGGCAGCAAGCAGGAACTGCTGCGGCGGGTGATGCAGCGCCATGTCGGCCACGCCACCGGTGCCATGGTTCGTGCACTCCGCAGTGACGACCTGCGTGCCAGCCTGCTCCAGTTCGCCACCGACTTCCTGGAGCATTTCAACCAACCGCACGTAGGACAGGCCTGTCGGTTGATCGCCGCCGATGCGTCCCAGTTTCCCGAAGAGGCGCGTACGCTGTACCGGCATGGCGCCGGCGCACTGACGCTTCATCTTGCTGAATGGATTGAAACCGTTTGCATGCAAGGCCAGCTCCGGCATGACGACCCGCACTTCATGGCCGAACTGCTGCTGAGCATGATCGCCGGTCAGGATTTCGACAAACAGCGCTTCCATACCCCCCATCGTGATGACGCGCTGCTGCGTCGGCGCTGGGCAGAATTCTCCGTCGACAGCTTCCTGCGCGCGTTCGCGCCACAGCCGTCGGCGGCCCCGTCTACAAACCAACCCCGGAGTTCCTCCTGATGATCGCCCCACTCCGCACCCTTGCCTTGACGTGCGCCGTTGCTGTCGCTCTGGCTGCCTGCAAGAAGCCGGAACAGCAGACGCCCCCGCCGCCGGAGGTGGGCGTGATCGACGCCAAGCCGCAGACCCTGCCGCTGCAGCGTGAGCTGGTCGGCCGCCTGTCGCCGTTCCGCAGCGCCGACGTGCGCGCGCGCGTGCCGGGCGTGCTGCTCAAGCGCGTCTACCAGGAGGGCTCACAGGTCAAGCAGGGCCAGACCCTGTTCCTGATTGACCCGGCGCCGCTGCGCGCCTCGCTCAACGCCTCCGAAGCACAGCTGGCCTCGGCCCGCGCGACCTACGCCAATGCCAAGGTCGCCGCAGACCGCGCACGTTCGCTCGCACCGCAGCAGTTCGTCTCCAAGTCCGACCTGGACAACGCCGAATCGGCCGAGCGCACCGCGCTGGCCGCGGTCAAGCAGGCCGAAGCAGCGGTGACCTCCTCGCGCATCAGCCTGGGCTACACCGAAGTGACCGCGCCGATCAGCGGCGTGGCCAACAAGCAGCAGGTCACTGAGGGTGCGCTGGTCGGCCAGGGCGATGTGACCCTGCTGACCACCGTCGACCAGCTCGACCCGCTGTACGTCAACTTCTCGCTGAGCGTGGATGAGCTGACCCAGCTGCGCGCACAGCAGGCCAAGGGCGCGCTGGCGCTGTCCGGCGACGGCAAGGCCACGGTCAACGTCAAGCTGGCCGACGGCACCACGTACAGCGAGCCGGGCACGCTGGACTTCTCCTCGACCACGGTCGACCCGGCCACCGGCGCGGTGTCGCTGCGTGCGCTGCTGCCGAACCCGCAGCAGATCCTGCTGCCTGGCGCCTTCGTCAGCTTCCAGGCCAACCTGGGCGAGCGCAACAACGCTTACCTGGTGCCGCAGCAGGCGCTGCTGCGCGATACCACCGGCGGTTACGTGATGGTGGTCGGTGCCGACGGCAAGGTCGTACGCAAGAACGTGAAGACCGATGGCGCGCAGAACGGCAACTGGCTGGTCAGCGACGGCCTGGCCGCCGGTGACAAGGTGATCGTGGCCGGCGTGCAGAAGGTCAAGGAAGGTGCACCGGCGGTGGCCAAGCCGTGGACCCCGGGGCAGGACGCAAACGGCAAGCCTGCCGCAGGCGGCGCCGCTCCGGCGGGCGCAGCACCGGCCGCAGGCAAGGCACCGGCCGACGCGGCCAAGCCCGAGCAGGCCGATGCGGCCAAGCCGGCCGCCACCGATTCGAACAAGCAGTAACGGGAACCTTCCGTCATGCCTAAATTTTTCATCGAACATCCAGTCTTCGCCTGGGTGGTTGCGATCCTGATCTCGCTCAGCGGCGTGATCGCGATCCTCAACCTGGGCGTGGAGTCCTATCCCAACATCGCCCCGCCGCAGGTCACCGTCTCGGCGACCTACCCGGGCGCCAGTGCGGACACCACCGAGAAATCGGTCACCCAGGTGATCGAGCAGCAGCTGACCGGTATCGATCACCTGCTGTACTTCAGCTCCTCGTCGGCCTCCAACGGCCGCGCGCAGATCACGCTGACCTTCGAGACCGGTACCGATCCGGACATCGCCCAGGTGCAGGTGCAGAACAAGGTGTCGCTGGCCACGCCACGACTGCCTTCGGAAGTAACCCAGCAGGGCGTGGTGGTGGCCAAGGCCAACGCCGGCTTCCTGATGGTGATCGCGCTGCAGTCCGATACGCCGGCCATCAACCGTGACGCCCTGAACGACATCGTCGGTTCGCGCGTGCTCGACCAGGTCTCGCGTATCCCCGGCGTCGGCAGCACCCAGCAGTTCGGTTCCGAGTACGCCATGAACATCTGGCTGAACCCGGAAAAGATGCAGGGTTATGGCCTGTCGGCCAGCCAGGTGCTGGCCGCGGTGCGTGCGCAGAACGTGCAGTTCGCTGCCGGTGCGCTGGGTTCGGACCCGTCGCCGGAAGGCCAGCACTTCACCGCCACGGTCTCGGCCGAGGGCCGCTTCAGCTCGCCGCAGGAGTTTGAGAACATCATCCTGCGCGCCAACGCTGACGGCTCGCGCGTGCTGTTGAAGGACATCGCCCGCGTTGCCTTCGGTGCAAACAACTACGGCTTCGATACCCAGTACAACGGCAAGCCGACCGGCGCCTTCGCCATCCAGCTGCTGCCGGGCGCCAACGCCCTGAACGTGGCCGATGCGGTGCGCGGCAAGATGGACGAGCTGCAGCCCAGCTTCCCGTCCGGCGTCACCTGGTTCTCGCCGTACGACAGCACCACCTTCGTCAAGATCTCCATCCAGGAAGTGGTCAAGACACTGTTTGAAGCAGTGTTCCTGGTGTTCCTGGTGATGCTGATCTTCCTGCAGAACTTCCGCGCCACCCTGATCCCGACCCTGGTCATCCCGGTGGCCCTGCTCGGTACCTTCCTGGGCATGTGGATGATCGGCTTCACGATCAACCAGCTGACCCTGTTCGCGATGGTGCTGGCGATCGGCATCGTGGTCGATGACGCGATCGTGGTGATCGAGAACGTCGAACGCATCATGACCGAGGAAGGCCTGGCGCCGAAGCCGGCCACGCAGAAGGCGATGACCCAGATCACCGGCGCGGTGGTGGCGATCACCGTCGTGCTGGCCGCGGTGTTCATCCCGTCCGCCCTGCAGGGCGGTGCTGCCGGTGAGATCTACAAGCAGTTCGCGCTGACCATCGCCATCTCGATGGCGTTCTCGGCGTTCCTGGCACTGGGCTTCACCCCGGCGCTGTGCGCGACCTTCCTCAAGCCGACGCACAATGACAACCCGAACATCATCTACCGCACCTTCAACAAGTACTACGACAAGATCAGCCACACCTATGTGGGCCACATCACCTCGGCGGTGCGCCATGCGCCGCGCTGGATGATCCTGTTCGTGGTGCTGACCGCACTGTGCGGCTTCCTGTTCACCCGCATGCCGGGCAGCTTCCTGCCGGAAGAAGACCAGGGCTATGCGCTGGCGATCGTGCAGCTGCCGCCGGGCTCGACCAAGGGCCAGACCAACGAAGTGTTCGCGCAGATGCGTGGCATCCTGGAAAAGCAGGATGGCTATGAAGGCATGCTGCAGGTGGCCGGTTTCAGCTTCGTCGGTTCCGGCGAGAACGTCGGCATGGGCTTCATCCGCCTGAAGCCGTGGGAGGAACGCAAGTTCACCGCGCCCGAGTTCATCCAGAACATGAACGGCGCGTTCTACGGCATCAAGGAAGCGCAGATCTTCGTGGTCAACCTGCCCACCGTGCAGGGCCTCGGCCAGTTCGGTGGCTTCGACATGTGGCTGCAGGACCGCAGTGGTGCCGGCTACGAACAGCTGACCCAGGCGCGCAACATCCTGCTGGGCAAGGCCGCGCAGAAGCCCGAAGCACTGGTCGGCGTGCGTCCGAACGGACTGGAAAACGCCCCGCAGCTGCAGCTGCACGTGGACCGCGTGCAGGCGCAGTCGATGGGCATGTCGGTGTCGGACGTGTACAGCACCATCCAGCTGATGCTGGCCCCGGTGTACGTCAACGACTTCTTCTACGAAGGCCGCATTAAGCGCGTGACCATGCAGGCCGATGGTCCGTACCGCACCGGCCAGGAATCGCTGAAGAGCTTCTACAGCCCGTCCAGCCTGACCACGAACGCTGACGGTACCAATTCGATGATCCCGCTCAACACGGTGGTCAAGTCCGAATGGGTGTCGGCGCCGCCGTCGCTGAGCCGCTACAACGGCTACTCGGCGATCAACATCGTCGGCTCGCAGGCCCCGGGTACCAGCTCGGGCGAGGCGATGCAGACCATGGAGAGCATCGTCAACGACGACCTGCCGGCCGGCTTCGGCTACGACTGGTCGGGCATGTCCTACCAGGAAATCCTGGCCGGCAACGCCGCCACCCTGCTGCTGGTGCTGTCCATCGTGGTGGTGTTCCTGTGCCTGGCAGCCCTGTATGAAAGCTGGTCGATCCCGGTGGCGGTGCTGCTGGTCGTGCCGCTGGGTGTGCTCGGCGCTCTCGGTCTGTCGATGCTGCGTGGCCTGCCCAACGATCTGTTCTTCAAGATCGGCCTGATCACCGTGATCGGCCTGGCGGCGAAGAACGCGATCCTGATCGTGGAGTTCGCGGTCGAGCAGCGCGCAGCAGGCAAGAACCTGCGCGATGCCACCATCGAAGCGGCCCGCCTGCGCTTCCGCCCGATCCTGATGACCTCGTTCGCGTTCATCATGGGCGTGATCCCGATGGCGATCTCCACCGGCGCCGGTGCCAACTCCCGCCATGCCATCGGTACCGGCGTGATCGGCGGCATGCTGTTCGCCACCCTGCTCGGCCTGCTGATGATCCCGGTGTTCTTCGTGGTCGTGCGCCGCATGCTGGGTGACAAGCTGGATGAACCGTCGAAGGAGTTCATGGAACGCCAGCGCGATGCGGAATCCGCGCACCGCCCGGATCGTTGATCCGGTGGTGAGCTGAAACGAGAAAGGCCCCGGAGCGATCCGGGGCCTTTTTTCTTGCCGCTTTTGAATCCATGCCAACCAAGGTTGGCATCCACCAGAGCGACGGCATGCCCAGTAGCCGCCAACCTTGGTTGGCACTGTTCGGGCAACGTCTCAACGCAACAGAGCTACCACCACGCACACCATCACGAGAGCCAGCGCCGCCCACTGCATGGGTACGAAGAAGAAATGATGGGGTGCGGCCACACCCTTCTGCCTGGGTGCCCGGTTGAGCCACAGGCCCAGCAGCACGTTCAGGGCTGCGCCGATACCTGCCCCCATCAGCACCTGCTGCAGCGGGATGTTGCCCCTGGGGCCGTCATGCGGAAAGAAGTACGCCAGCAGCAGGATCGCTGCAATCGGCGTCACCAGCGTCATGATTCCCCAACCGCGATAGATCACGTCGTAATTCCCGAAAAAACGGACTGCATTAGAGCAGCACCCATCGCCTCAAGCCAGGGTCGATCACGTCATCTGAATGAGGCCCTCATTCAGGCACAGAATGGATGTACAGGCCGCGCCGCCGTTGCAGCGGCGCGGCCCTTGCAACTCAGCGCAGCCCGGTTTCGTTGCGGGCGATCACCAGGCGCTGGATTTCCGAGGTGCCTTCGTAGATCTCGGTGATCTTGGCATCACGGAAGTAACGCTCCAGCGGCATTTCCTTGGAGTAGCCCATGCCGCCGTGGATCTGCACGGCCTGGTGGGTGATCCACATCGCCGCTTCCGAAGCGGTCAGCTTGGCCACTGCCGCTTCGGTGCTGAAGCGCTTGCCCTGCCCCTTCACCCACGCAGCGCGCAGGGTCAGCAGCAGCGCTGCATCCAGCTTGCACTTCATGTCGGCAATCTTGGCCTGGGTCATCTGGAAGGTGCCGATGGCCGCGCCGAATGCCTTGCGCTCCTTCACGTATTCCAGGGTCGCTTCATAGGCGGCACGGGCGATGCCGATGGCCTGCGAGGCGATACCGATGCGGCCGGCATCGAGCACGCTCATCGCGATCTTGAAGCCTTCGCCTTCCTGGCCCAGCACATCCTCAGCCTGCGCCACGTAATCGTTGAACTCGATCTCGCAGGTGGCCGAGGCACGGATGCCCAGCTTCGGCTCGGTCTTGCCACGGCCGAAGCCCGCCTTGTCGGTATCGATCAGGAATGCGGTGATGCCGCGCGCGCCCTTGTCCGGCTCGCTCATTGCGAACAGCACGATGTACTTGGCCACCGGGCCAGAGGTGATCCAGCTCTTCTTGCCGTTGATGACGAAGGTGCCATCGGCCTGCTTCACTGCACGGCAGCGCATGGCGGTGGCGTCCGAACCGGACTGCGGCTCGGTCAGCGCGAACGCGCCAATGGCCTCGCCCTCGGCGATGGCACGCACATACTTCTGCTTCTGTTCCTCGGTACCATGGGTGAGGATGCCGTTGCAGAACAGCGAGTTGTTGACTGACATGATGGTCGAGTGGGCAGCGTCGGCGGCGGCGACCTCCACCATCGCCAGCACGTACGCCACCGGGTCCATACCCGCGCCACCGTATTCGGTCGGCACTTCGATGCCCATCAGGCCGTTCTCGCCCAGCAGGCGGATGTTGTCCAGCGGGAACTCGCCGGTGCGGTCATGGTGCTCCGCGCTCGGGCCGATCTTCTCCTGCGCGATGCGCCGCGCCACGTCCTGCAGCATCAACTGCTCTTCAGTAAAGCTGAAATCCACAACACCCTCCCGGGTACATGAAGTTATGGGCCGCGCACCGCGCGCCCAGGTGCCTCGATTGTACCGGGGCCCGCCAGTTTCCGTACGCCAGCGACTTGACCGCGGAAGGCTCTCTCGGCGAATATATCTCTATATCGCGATAGGTAGATATTTATGGATCTGGAAGATTGGTCGACCCGCCTGAAGGTGTTCGCCGATGCGACCCGCGTGCGCCTGCTGGCGCTGCTGGAGCAGGAAGAGCTGACCGTGGCCGAACTGTCGGCGATCACCCGGCTGGCGCAGCCACGCGTGTCCACCCACCTGGCGCGCCTGAAGGAAGCCGGCCTGGTCCGCGACCGCCGTGCCGGCGTGTCGGCCTATTACCGCTTCGACGAGGCCCAGCTGGACCCGGCGCAGCGTGCATTGTGGCATGCCTTGAGCAACGGAAGTGACGACCCGCTGCTGCGGCAGGACGCTGAACGTGTCGCCGCCGTGCTGGCCCACCGTGCCTCCGACCAGAACTGGGCCGACAGCGTGGCCGGCGACATGGAACGCCACTACTCCCCTGGCCGCACCTGGGAGGCGCTGGCGCGTACCGCGCTACCCCTGCTGGAGACCGGCGACGTGCTCGATATCGCCTCCGGTGACGGCGTGCTGGCCGAACTGGTCGCCCCGCATGCCAAGCGCTACATCTGCATCGATACCAGCGCGCGCGTGGTTGCCGCCGCCAGCGAGCGCCTGCGCCGCCTGCCCAATGTGGAAGTGCGCGAGGGCGACATGCATGCGCTGCCGTTCAAGGACGGCAGCTTCGACCTGGTGGTGCTGATGCATGCGCTGACCTACGCCAGCAAGCCGGCGCAGGCGGTCACCGAAGCCGCGCGTGTGCTGCGCCCCGGTGGCCGCCTGTTGCTGTGCAGCCTGGCCCGGCACGAGCACAAGGCGGCCGTGGAGGCCTACGGCCACGTCAACCTCGGCTTCAGCGACAAGGAGCTGCGCAAGTTCGTCGACAAGGCCGGCCTGCAGGTATCGAGCCTGGAGACGGTTACCCGCGAGAAGCGCCCGCCGCACTTTGAAGTAATTTCGCTGATCGCCAACAAGCCCTGAGCCCGAGAACGCCATGTCCGCCCTGCCCTGGTTGCATCCTGATCGTGTCAATGCCCTGCTCGACGCCCTGCGCCAGCGGATCCTGATCATCGACGGCGCGATGGGGACGATGATCCAGCGTCATGGGCTGCAGGAAGACGATTACCGAGGCGAGCGCTTCGCCGGAGGTTACGACCATGCCCATGGCCCCGGCTGCGACCACGGCACACCGGAAGGTCACGATCTCAAAGGCAACAACGATCTGCTGCTGTTGACCCGGCCGCAGGTCATCGCCGACATCCACACCGCCTATCTCGAAGCCGGTGCGGATCTGGTCGAGACCAACACCTTCAACGCCACCTCGGTCAGTCAGGCCGACTACCACCTCGAACACCTGGTCTATGAGCTGAACAAAGCGGGCGCTGCGGTAGCTCGTGCCTGCTGTGATGCCGCCGCTGCGAACACCCCGGACAAACCGCGCTTTGTCATCGGCGTGCTTGGCCCGACCAGCCGCACGGCCTCGATCAGCCCCGACGTCAATGATCCCGGCTTCCGCAACACCAGCTTCGACGAACTGCGCGACACCTACCGCGAAGCCATCGACGGCCTGATCGACGGCGGTGCCGACACGATCATGGTCGAGACCATCTTCGACACACTCAACGCCAAGGCCGCGCTGTATGCGCTGGAAGAGGCCTTCGATGCGCGCGGCGCACGCCTGCCGGTCATGATTTCCGGCACCATCACCGATGCCTCCGGTCGCACCCTGTCCGGCCAGACCGCCGAGGCCTTCCATGCGTCACTGGCACATGCGCGCCCGTTGTCGATCGGCTTGAACTGCGCGTTGGGCGCCGATGCCATGCGTCCACACGTGGAAACCCTGTCGCAGGTGTCGAACTGTTATGTCAGTGCGCATCCGAACGCGGGCCTGCCCAATGCCTTCGGCGAGTACGACGAAACGCCCGAGGACATGGCCACCACCCTGCGAGGTTTCGCTGAGGACGGGCTGTTGAACCTGGTCGGCGGCTGCTGCGGCTCCACCCCCGACCACATCCGTGCGATCGCCCAGGCCGTGGCCGGGCTGCCGCCGCGTGCCCTGCCCGGCGCACAGGAGCAGCAGGCCGCATGAGCACCTCACCCTACACCCGCCTGTCCGGCCTGGAGCCGCTGGTCATCACCCCGGACCTGTTGTTCATCAACGTCGGCGAACGCACCAACGTCACCGGCAGCGCGCAGTTCCGCAAACTGATCAAGGAAGGCCGCTACGAAGAAGCGGTGGACGTGGCCCGCCAGCAGGTCGCCAGCGGCGCGCAGATCCTCGACGTCAACATGGACGAGGGCCTGATCGATTCGGAAGCGGCGATGACCCGCTACCTCAACCTGATCATGTCCGAACCGGACATCGCCCGCATCCCGGTGATGGTCGACTCCTCCAAGTGGAGCGTGATCGAGGCCGGCCTGAAGTGCCTGCAGGGCAAGAGCGTGGTCAACTCGATCTCGCTGAAGGAAGGCGAGGCGCTGTTCCGCGAACACGCGCGCAAGGTCCTGCGCTACGGCGCCGCCGCGGTGGTGATGGCGTTCGACGAAAGCGGCCAGGCTGACACCTGTGCGCGCAAGGTCGAGATCTGCACCCGCGCCTACCGCATCCTCGTCGACGAGATCGGTTTCCCGCCCCAGGACATCATCTTCGATCCGAACATCTTCGCCGTCGCCACCGGCATCGAAGAGCATGACAACTACGCGGTCGACTTCATCGAAGCCACCCGCATCATCAAGCAGACGCTGCCGCACTGCCATGTCTCCGGTGGCGTCTCCAACGTCTCGTTCTCGTTCCGTGGCAACGAAACGGTGCGCCAGGCCATCCACTCGGTGTTCCTGTACCACGCCATCGCCGCCGGCATGGACATGGGTATCGTCAACGCCGGCGCGATGCCGATCTACGACGAACTGGAACCGGAACTGCGGGAGCGCGTGGAGGATGTGATCCTCAACCGCCGCAGTGATGCCACCGAGCGCCTGCTGGAAATCGCCGAGCGCTACAAGGGCAGGAAGGGTGCGGCAAAGACCGAAGACCTGGCCTGGCGCGAGAAGCCGGTGGCGCAGCGCCTGGCGCATGCACTGGTGCACGGCCTGGATGCCTTCGTGGAAGAAGACACCGAACTGGCCCGGCAGGCCTCCAGCCGCCCGCTGGACGTGATCGAAGGCCCGTTGATGGATGGCATGAACGTGGTCGGCGACCTGTTCGGCGCCGGCAAGATGTTCCTGCCACAGGTGGTCAAGTCCGCGCGGGTGATGAAGAAGGCCGTGGCCTACCTCCTGCCATACATCGAGGCGGAAAAAGCACGCAGCGGCGACACCGCCAAGAGCAACGGCAAGATCATCATGGCCACGGTGAAGGGCGATGTGCATGACATCGGCAAGAACATCGTCGGCGTGGTCCTGGCCTGCAACAACTTCGAGGTCGTCGATCTTGGCGTGATGGTGCCGGCGCAGAAAATCCTCGATGCCGCCCGCGAACACAACGCCGACCTGATCGGCCTGTCCGGACTGATCACTCCCTCGCTGGAGGAGATGAGCCACGTCGCCCGCGAGATGCAGCGCCAGGGCTTCGAGCTGCCGCTGCTGATCGGTGGCGCCACTACGTCGCGCGCGCATACCGCGCTGAAGATCGACCCGCATTACAAGGCGCCCACGGTGTGGGTGAAGGATGCCTCGCGCGCGGTCGGCGTGGCCCAGTCGCTGATCTCGCGTGACCTGCGCGAGGCCTTCGTTGCCGCCAACGAAGCCGACTATGCCGAGATCCGCGCCCGCCACCGGAACCGTGGCGACGCCAAGCGCCTGGTCACGCTGGAACATGCACGCGGGCAGAAATTCCAGGGAGGATGGGACAGCTACACGCCGCCGGCACCGAACCAGCCCGGCCTGCACGTATTCGACGACTACCCGCTGGCCGAACTGGTCGACTACATCGACTGGACGCCGTTCTTCCAGGCCTGGGAACTGGCCGGCAAGTTCCCGGCCATCCTCACCGACGAGATCGTCGGCACCCAGGCCAGCGATCTGTACAAGGATGCCCGCGCGATGCTCGAGCGCATCGTCGGCGAAAAATGGCTGACCGCCAAGGCCGTGTTCGGCCTGTGGCCGGCCAGCAGCATCGGCGACGACGTGCGCGTGCAGCACCCCCAGGGCGAGACCACCCTGCACTTCCTGCGCCAGCAGGTGGACAAGCCGGCCGAGCGCCCGGACTTCTGCCTGGCCGATTTCATTGCGCCGGCCGACAGTGGCAAGCAGGACTGGATCGGCGCCTTCGCCGTCACTGCCGGCATTGGCATCGACGCGCACGTGGCGCGCTTCGAAGCCGACCACGACGACTACAACGCGATCCTGCTGAAGGCACTGGCCGACCGCTTCGCCGAAGCGCTGGCCGAACGTCTGCACCAGCGCGTGCGTACCGACTTCTGGGGCCATGAGCGCGCCGAGACGCTGGACAACGAAGCCCTGATCGACGAGCAGTACCGTGGCATCCGTCCGGCCCCTGGTTACCCGGCCTGCCCGGAGCACAGCGAGAAGCTTCGCCTGTTCGACCTGCTGCAGGCCGAAGCCAACGCCGGCATGGAGTTGACCGAGAGCTTCGCGATGCTGCCCACGGCCGCGGTGTCGGGCTACTACTTCAGCCATCCGCAGAGCCAGTACTTCGTGGTCGGCCGGCTCAGCCGCGAACAGGTCAGCGACTACGCCCGGCGCAAAGGCGTGGATCGCGCCCTGGCCGAGCGCTGGCTGGCTTCCAACCTCGACTACGATCCCGAATGACCCCAAAAGGGGACGGAGGGGATTAAGTCGTTTGAGGCACAAACGACTTAATCCCCTCCGTCCCCTTTTTGCCTCATCATTCCGCGATGACCGTCCCCGTAGCCCGCCTCTCCAGCTTCTACCTGTTCTATTACGCGGCGCTGGGCGCGTTCACTCCGTACTGGAGCCTGTTTTTGACTGCGCGCGGCATGAGCGTGACCGCCATCAGCGTGATGATGGGCCTGTGGTATGCCACCCGCGTGATCGCGCCCAGCACCTGGACCTCACTGGCTGCGGCCTCGCCACGGCCGATCCGCCTGCTGCGCATCGGCTGTGTGCTGACCCTGGTCAGCTTCGCAGCGTTCCTGCTGCCCTTGCCGCAGCCGTGGATGTATCCGGCAATGGTGGTGTTCTGCTTCTTCTACAACGCGGTGATGCCGCAGTTCGAGTCGATCACCCTCACCCACCTGGGCAGCGACAGCCATCGCTACGGATTGATCCGGGTCTGGGGCTCGCTCGGGTTCATCGCCGTCGTGACCCTGTTCGGGTGGCTGATCGAGGGCGACGGCATCACCAGCCACGCCGGGCTGCTGCCGTGGATGATGCTTCCTTTGTTCGCCCTGATGGTGGTGTCCGCCTTCAGCAACCACTACGCACGCGGCATCGGCAAGGCCGAAGGCGATGCCAGCGGTTTCTGGCAGATCGTGCGGCGGCCACCGGTGCTGGCGTTCTTCCTGGCCGCCTTCATGGAACAGCTCTCGTTCGGGCCGTACTACACGTTCTTCTCGGTCTACATGGACCACCACGGCTACCGCACGTCCACGCTCGGCCTGCTGTGGACCATCGGCGTAGTGTTCGAGGTCGGCGTGTTCTTCACCATCGGCCGCTTCTTCCGCCGCTACGACGCCAGCTGGATGCTGCTGATCGCACTGGTGAGCTCCTGCCTGCGCTGGGCCGTCACCGCCCTGTTCCCGCAGAACCTGCCAGTGATGCTGGTCGCGCAGAGCGCGCATGCGCTGGGATTCGCCGCCTTCTTCGCAGCGGCAATGCAGATGCTGGCGACCTACTTCCCAGGCCGCCTCAATGGCCATGGCCAAGGCCTGCTGTACGGCTTCTCGTCCGGTGTCGGCGGCGTGCTGGGCGCGCTCATTGCCGGCCAGCTGTGGAAGATCGACGATGGTCGCACCGCCTTCCTGGCCGGCAGCGGCTTCGCCCTGGTCGGCGCCCTGCTGTGCTTCTTCGCGCTGAGCCTGCCGCTGATCCGCGCACGCCGCAGCAGCATGCATGCCCCATAACGAAAACGCCGGGCAGTGCCCGGCGTTTCGATCATGCTGCTGGCCTGGTTACCAGACCAGGTCGTCCGGCACCTGGTACTGCGGGTCGGCGTAGGGATCTTCCTCGGCCGGCGCATTCGGATCGACCTTCAGCGCCACCGATGCGGCAAACACCGCCTCGGACTGTGCCAGCACCTCGGCAGTCACCAGCAGGTAACGGCCATTGAGCTGGACCACGCCCAGCTCACCGGCATTGAGCGCGGTCAGCTGTTCGGCAGTCACGTAGATGCGCTTGATCTTGCCGCCATACGGGAAGTGGCGGGCAATGTCCGCCGCTTCGGCATTGAGACTCTTGTCCTTCAGCAGCTCTTCCAGCTTGGCCTTCGCCTCGCGGCGCACGCGCGCCTCCTCCTGCTTCAGGCGCTCGGTCTCGATGCGCTCCTCCTTCTCCCGCTGCGCGCGGATGGCATAGGCCTTGGCCAGGTCCATCTCTTCGGCGCTGCGCGGCTTGCGCGGGCCATGCTGGCCCTGGCCACGCTGGCCACCGGGCTTGCCCGGACCGCCATGGCCCTGCCCACGGCGCTCGCCGGGCTTGTGCTCGCCCTTGCCTGCGCCCTGCGGCTTTCCATTGCCATTGCCATTGCCGCCCTTGCCCTGCGGGCGGCCGTCACGGCGGGGGCCATCATTCTTGCGCTCGGGCTTGGGCGCCGGCTTGAAGCCCAGGCCCATCAGCTGGTCGCGGAGGGTATCGCTCATAGGATTCGGATCAGTAGTGCGGCGGCGGCGGTTCGCTCGCCGGATCGGAAGAATTCAGCGCGTTGCGGACCTTGCCCAGGTCTTCCAGCAGCACGCGCAGCACATCGGCGTTGCGCATGCCCTGCATGCGGGCGTCGGCCAACGCATCGCTCAGCTCAGCCAGCGCCTGCTCCTGGAAGGACACGCGCATTTCCAGCTCGACCAGGCGCGCTTCCAGCGCCTGCTCGCGTTCGGACGGTAGATCAGACATGCAGCGAACGTCCCCGGCCGATGCCGTAGTAGGCCAGGCCTGCAGCTTCCACTTCGGCCGGTTCGTACAGGTTGCGCCCGTCGAACACCGCCGCATCCTTCAACTGCTCGCGCAGCTTCTGGAAATCGGGGCTGCGGAACTGCTTCCACTCGGTGACTACGACCAGCGCGTCGGCGCCCTGCAGTGCTTCATCGGCACTGTTGCAGAACACCAGGTCATCGCGCTCGCCGAAGATGCGCTGCGATTCGTGCATCGCCTCCGGATCGTAGGCACGCACCGTCGCACCACTTTCCCACAGCTGCGCCAGCAGGCGGCGGCTGGAGGCCTCGCGCATGTCGTCGGTGTTCGGCTTGAACGCCAGGCCCCACACGGCAAAGGTCTTGCCGCGCACGCCTTCGTCTTCACCCTTGTCGTAATGGCGCTGGATGAGGGCGAACAGATGGCCCTTCTGCGCGTCATTGACTGCTTCCACCGCGTTCAGCAGCTTCGGCTCGAGGCCATACTGCTGGGCAGTGCGGGCCAGCGCCTGCACGTCCTTGGGGAAGCACGAGCCGCCGTAGCCGGCGCCCGGATAGATGAAGTGCCAGCCGATGCGCGGATCCGAACCGATGCCCTGGCGGACCTGCTCGACGTCAGCACCGACGCGTTCGGCGATATTGGCGATTTCATTCATGAACGAAATCTTGGTCGCCAGCATCGCATTGGCGGCGTACTTGGTCAGTTCGGCCGAACGCACGTCCATTTCCACCACGCGGTCATGGTTGCGGTTGAACGGCGCATACAAGCGGCGCATCACCGCCACCGACTCTTCATTGGCCGCACCGATGATGATGCGGTCTGGGCGCATGCAGTCCGCAACCGCATCGCCTTCCTTCAGGAATTCCGGGTTGGACACCACGTCGAAGGCGATGTCCGCGCCACGCGTGGCCAGCTCTTCGGCAATGGCGGCACGCACCTTGTCGGCGGTGCCGACCGGCACCGTCGACTTGTTCACCACCACGGTCGGCACGCTCATGTGCCGACCGATGGTGCGGGCGACGGCCAGCACGTATTGAAGATCGGCACTGCCATCCTCGTCCGGCGGCGTGCCGACGGCGATGAACACCACCTGGCCATGATCGATGGCGGCCGCGGCATCGGTGGTGAACGCCAGCCGCGTTGCGGCGTGGTTGGCCTTCACCATCGGCTCCAGGCCGGGCTCATAGATCGGGATGATGCCCTGGTTGAGGCCATCCACCTTGGCCTGGTCGATATCGACACAGACCACCTGATGACCAACATCGGCCAGGCAGGTACCGGTCACCAGTCCAACGTAACCGGTACCAAAAATCGCAACGCGCATATCCGTATTCGCTCCTGGATGACTTACGGCAGGACGCCCAGCAGCTCGACGTCGAACGTCAGAGTTGCGTTCGGGCCGATCGGGCCACCCGGGGTGCCGTTCTCGCCATAGGCCAGGTTACCCGGGATCCAGAAGCGGTACTTCGAACCGACCGGCATCAGCGCGACGCCTTCGGTCCAGCCCTTGATCACCTGGTCCAGGCCGAACTCGGCCGGCTGACGACCATAGGAGCTGTCGAACACGGTGCCGTTGAGCAGCTTGCCTTCGTAGTTCACGCGCACCTTGCTGCTGGGCAGCGGACGCTCGCCGCTGCCCGGGCGGATGATCTGGTACTGCAGGCCCGACGCGGTGGTCACCACGCCCGGCTGGGTCTTGTTCTTGGCCATGAACGCATTGCCTTCCTCACGGTTGGTCTGCGCGGCGGCGGCAGCCTTGGCCTGCATTTCAGCCTGCTTGCTGCCCATGAAGGCCTGAATGGTGGCGGTCGCATCAGCTTCCGTCATCTTCGGCTGGCCCTTGCTCAGGCCGGTGCTGATCGCGTCGAACAGCGAGGCGACGTCGATGTCGTCCTTCAGCTGTGCCAGCGACGGACCCACCGAGTACGAACCGATCATCTGCGACACCTTGACGCGGTCCACCTTCGGCGGCTGCGAGCCCGGCGCCACGCCCGGCACCTGCTGGCCGCTGCGGGCCATCACGACCTGGCGCAGCGCGGCATCGGTGGCCTTGGCCTGTTCCTGGGTGATCTGCGGCTGCAGGCCTTCGAACGAGCGCTCGACGGCGGTGCGCAGGGCGGCAACGTCGATCTCATCGGCGATCGGGGTGAACGACTTGGCCACGTCCAGGCCGATGGCGTAGCCGAGCTTCTGCTTGGGGGAATTCAAGGTTGCGGTCTCCTTGGCGGCTGCGCCGGCAGCCGGTTGTTGCGACAGAGCGACACCCGAAGTGCCCATCGCCAGAATCAGAACCGACGCCGCGGCGCCGCGCATTCCCATCTTCATTCGCTGCATTCCTGGAAGTGTCTGGGCGCCGACGTCGGCGCGAAAAGAAACATTGTCGCACGCATGCCGTCGATGTCGAGGCATGCGTGCCGGATATCAATGCGCGGCCGCTGCGGCCAGCGCCTTGTCGATGGCAGCCGTCAGCTGCGGATCGTCGGGCGTCACCTTGCTGGCAAACTGGGCGATGACCTTGCCATCGCGGCCGACCAGGTACTTGTGGAAGTTCCAGCCCGGCGCCACGCCGGTGGCCGCGGTCAGGCGCTGGTACAGCGGCGTAGCCTCCGCACCGATCACATGCACCTTCTCGAACATCGGGAACTTGACGCCGTAGGTCAGGGTGCAGAAGTCCTGGATCTGCTTCTCATCACCCGGTTCCTGGCCCTTGAAGTCGTTGGACGGGAAGCCCAGTACCGCGAAACCCCGGCCTGCATAGCGCTTCTGCAGCGCCTCCAGCCCCTCGTACTGTGGGGTGTAGCCGCATTTGCTGGCAGTGTTGACCACCAGCAGTACCTGACCGTGGTAGCGCTGCTGCAGGTTGACCTGCTGCTTGCTGGCCAGCGGCCGGTAGTCCAGGTCGAGCAGATCGGCGGCCAGCGCACTGGCGGAACCGGCGACGCCGGCCACCAGCAAGGCCAGCAGGGACAGACCGCGCAGGCGGCGCGGAGAAACGGTCGACAGAGGCATCAGGGGTGGTCCGCGGTAGCCATTCACAAGGCCCGGCCACTGCCGGCCGGGAATCGGCCGAACTATAGCACCGGGCTCCGGCGCCCCTGATGGCACAGGCCCACCCGGGCTTTGCGCAGCGTGGCGAATGCGCTGCGCGGGCGCAATCCACGGCGCAGTGATGACATAGCATGGACATCACTGAATGGAAGGATGGCTTGGATCGGCATCTGCGACAGTTTTATTTCCCTTCCAAATCAATCATATAAATTGAAGTTTCAGTCATCTGACCACCCCTGCCATCAGTTGGGGCCGGCAAGGGGTTGCACGTAGGCGTGCCGGTGTTATAGTTGCATACAACACCAGTCACCTGAGACAGGGGGAAGCCATGAACGTCCGGATCTGTCGCAACTTCACCGCACCTGCGGCCGCTGCTGTTTCGACCCTGATCGTGCTGGCCTGGTTGGCCGCGCCCAGCCTCTCCGACTCCGCTGACAGTGCGCAGGACGCGACCGCCTCCCCGGCAGGGAACGCCCCCCCCTCCTCCCCCCCTCCCCCGCGTCGGCTGCACAGCTCCCTGTCCATGCCGTATTTCTCGTTCGCCCAGCCGCTGACCCCACGGAGCTGAATATGAGCGACATCCAGTGGAGCGACGGCGCTCCCATCTACCGTCAGTTGAAGGAGCGCGTGATCGCCATGATGCTCGACGGAATCCTCAAGCCGGGCGATGCCCTGCCTTCGGTGCGCCAGGTGGCCGCCGACTATCAACTCAACCCCATCACCGTTTCGCGCGCTTACCAGGAACTGGCCGACGAAGGCCTGGTCGAGAAGCGCCGCGGCCTGGGCATGTTCATGACCGAGCAGGCGGCCACGCAGCTGCGCAGCAGCGAGCGCGACCGTTTCCTCAACGAAGAATGGCCGGCAGTCCTGGAGCGCATCCAGCGCCTGGGCCTGAGCCTTGATGAATTGCTGCCCCAGGGGAAAGTCTGATGAATAGCACTGCAAGCGAATCGGTCATCACCGCCCGAGGCCTGCGCAAGGCCTACAAGACCACCGTCGCCCTCGACAACGCCAGCTTCAGCATTCCGAGTGGGCGCATCGTCGGCCTGATCGGCCCCAACGGCGCCGGCAAGACCACCGCATTGAAGGCCATCCTTGGCCTGACCTCGGTGGAAGGCGACCTGAGCGTGCTCGGCCGCGACCCACGGCTGCACCGCGACGAACTGATGAAGGACATCTGCTTCATCGCCGACGTCGCGGTGCTGCCACGCTGGCTGAAGGTCCGCGAAGCGATCGATTTCGTCGCCGGCGTCCACCCGCGCTTTGACCGCGCCCGCTGTGAGCGCTTCCTGGCCAACACCAAGCTGCAGCCGAAGCAGCGTGTACGCGAACTGTCCAAGGGCATGATCGTGCAGCTGCACCTGGCGCTGGTGATGGCCATCGACGCCCGCATCCTGGTGCTTGACGAGCCCACCCTGGGCCTGGACATCCTCTATCGCAAGGAGTTCTACCAGCGCCTGCTGGAAGACTACTTCGACGAACAGAAGACCATCATCGTCACCACCCACCAGGTGGAAGAGATCGAGCACATCCTCAGCGACGTGATGTTCATCCGTGATGGCCGCATCGTGCTCGATGCGGAAATGGACGAGGTCGGCCAGCGCTACACCGAACTGCTGGTCAATGCCGACCAGCTCGAAACGGCCCGCGCGTTGAAGCCGATCGACGAGCGCAGCCTGGCGTTCGGCAAGACCGTGATGCTGTTCGATGGCGTGCCGCGCACCCAGCTCTCCACCCTCGGCGAGACCCGCAGCCCGGGCCTGGCCGACCTGTTCGTCGCCATCATGAAGGGGACCTACGCATGAATGCCGTCAACCACCCCGTCAGCCCGTTGGGTACCCTGCGCTGGCTGCTCAAGCGCGAGTACTGGGAGAACCGCGGCGGTTTCCTGTATGCCCCGCTGATCGCCGGCCTGATCTCGCTGGTGATGAGCACCGTCGGCATCGCCTTCGGCCTGTTCGCGCTGAACCGTGCAGCGCGCAACGGCGCACTGCATGTCGATGGCGAAAGCGTGAACGTCAACGGCCTGGACCTGGCACTGCTCACCCGCAACATCAACGGCAAGGATCTGGCCGATCTCGGCAATGGCCTGGACCTGACCCTGGTGCTCAGCTCGGCGTGGCCGTTCCTGGTACTGGCCTTCGTCGTGTTCTTCTACTGCCTGGGCGCCCTGTACGACGATCGCCGCGACCGCAGCATCCTGTTCTGGAAGTCGTTGCCGCTGTCGGATACCCAGACCGTGCTGTCCAAGGTGATCAGCGCACTGATCGTGGCACCGCTGATCGCAGTCATCGCCGGCATCATCACCATGTTCGGCTTCATGTTGATCATCAGTGTCGTCGCGCTGATGCACGGCGGCAGCCCGATGGCGCTGATCTGGGGTCCGGCCAGCCCGTTGACCCTGGCCGCAGGCCACCTGGCCTGGATTCCGGTCTATGCCCTGTGGGCGCTGCCCACCGCCGGCTGGCTGCTGCTGTGCTCGGCCTGGGCCAAGAGCAAGCCATTCCTGTGGGCGGTAATGCTGCCGCTGTTTGCCGGTGTCATCGTCAGCACCACCAAGATCATGCCGCTGTTCGGCCTGAGCACCGGCTGGTTCTGGCAGAACATCGTCGGCCGCCTGCTGCTGGGCGGTGTCCCTGGCATGGACCTGCTGTATCGCCTCAGCGCCGGTGAAGGTTCGCGCCGCGACCTGGACTCGGTGGTCAGCCTGATGTCCCCGGCTTCACAGCTGAAGTCGCTGGCGATGCCGGAACTGTGGATCGGTGCGGCCGTCGGTGCAGTGTTCATCTTCCTCGCCATCCGCCTGCGCAAGCGCGCCGGCGAGATCTGATTCCATCCACCCGGAGGCACCACCCATGCGTTCCCTGCTCGCCTGTTCTGCGTTGTTGCTGTTGCCGCTGTCGGCACTCGCTGCCGATGCTCCGAACTGCAAGTTCACTGCCCCCCGCGCGCTGAAGCTGGACGTGGCCGGTGCCAAAACGGTGGTGTTCGAGGTCAACCAGCATGACCTGAAGGTGGTCGCCAGCGCCGGCGGCGGCCAGCTGGACGGCCGCGCCTGCGCGTCCAGCCAGGAATGGCTGGACCAGCTGGTACTGGACCAGCGCAAGGTGGGCGACAAGCTGGTGGTCAGCCTGCGCCGCGAAGGTCGCTCGCCCAGCATCAGCATCGGCAACAGTTACGCCTGGCTGGACGTCCGCGGCAGCGTGCCGGACAACCTGCCGCTGCAGCTCAAGGTCGGCTCGGGCGATGCCAGCGTGGAGAACGCGCAGTCGCTGAGCGTGGACGTGGGTTCCGGTGATGCCGTGGCCCGCGGCACCCGTGGCAGCATCCACGCCGCGGTGGGTTCGGGCGACCTCAACATCGATGGCGGCACTTCGTTGAACCTGCTGTCGCTGGGCTCCGGCGATGTCAACGTGCGCAACATCAGCGGTGATGCCAGCACCGGTACCGTGGGCTCCGGTGACCTGAAGATCACCGATGTGCGTGGCAACGCGCGGCTGGACACCGTGGGCTCGGGTGATATCGAGTTCAAGCGGGTGAAGGGCAGCGTCGAGGTGGGCGTGGTCGGCTCCGGCGGCATCGACCTGGCCGACATCGGCGGCAACGTGCACGTCCGCAGCCACGGCTCGGGCGACATCCAGGTCGACGGCGTTGGCGGCAGCCTGACCGTCGACCACAGCGGCAGCGGTGACGTCGATCATCGCAATGTCAACGGCAAGGTCACCCTGCCGCGCAGCAAATAATCCACTTCCAGACACCTCCAGGGGACCACCATGAACCTGTTGCGCCTGTTGCCCGCTATGCTGCTGTCCCTGCCGCTGATCGCCTGCGGCGGCACCTCGTCCTCGCCCGACAAGACTGTCGGCAAGAGCGTCGCCGAAGCCACCAGCGGCGTCGGTCAGACCGTCAAGAACGCCATGGACGATGCCCGCAAGGACATCGCCCAGGGCAACATCAAGATCTCGGCCGACAAGCAGCCGCGTGCGGAGATCACGCCGGATGGCCGCCTGCTGATCGCCGGCAAGGAGATCACCGTCAACGACACCCAGCGCCGCCACCTGCAGGAGTACCGTGGCCACGTGGTCGCCATCGCGATGGATGGCATGGACGTTGGCCTGGCCGGCGCCAAGCTGGGGGCCAATGCGGCCGGTGAAGCACTGAAGGGCATCTTCAGCGGCGACAGCGAAGGTGTCGAGAAGCGCATCAACGCCGAAGCCGCGAAGATCGAGACCCAGGCCAAGCGCATCTGCGAACGCCTGCCGGCGATGCTGGCCAGCCAGCAAGCCCTGGCGCGTGAACTGCCGGCCTTCAAGCCGTACGCAACGATGGACCAGAGCGACGTGGACGATTGCGGCAAGAACAACTCGGTCACGTTCTCCAAGTGAGACAAATCGACGCGCCGGACCGGCAGCGGCCTTCCGTTGCCGGTCGTACTGCGTTGGCGGGCTTACAATGGGGCCCCCGGATGTCCCCGAACCGAATGCCATGAAGAAACTGTTTCTGCTGCTGACCGCCCTGCTCTGCCTCGGCCTGGTCGGCTGTGACCAGGAGTACCGCAACCATCGCGCCGAGCGCGGCAAGCCCAAGATTTCCGTCAGCGAAGGCATGGTCACCGTGCGTCGCCCGCCCGCACCGAACATCATCATCCTCGCCGATGGCACGATGAAGATGGACGAAATCCAGATTCCGCTGGACGACGCGCAGAAGCAGATGCTGCAGACCATGTTCGGCAAACTGCAGGTACTGCGCCAGAACACTCTGGTGGCGGCCCCGGCCGATCCCAACATGCAGCCGGTGAAGATCCAGCCGCCGGAGGGCATGGACGTGATTCCGGCGGACCTGATCCAGCGCATCCCGGAGTTCAAGGATTACACCGACACCTTCGGCAACATCGTCGCCGACCGTCGCTGAAGAAGAACGCCGCCCGAGGGCGGCGTTTCCTTTTGTAGAGCCGAGCCCATGCTCGGCTACTGGCTGGAACCTGAGCCGAGCATGGGCTCGGCTCTACAGATTGCAGAATCCAGATCAACCGCCGCCGCCACCGCCACCGGCCTGGATGCCACCGGCAGTCAGCGCGGCCGGGTCCAGCAGGCGACGCAGCTCGGCTTCGGCCAACCCGCTGTCCTCCAGCGCCACGTCCAGCACCGGGCGCTGTTCCTTGTAGGCGCGCTTGGCAATTGCCGCAGCCTTCTCATAGCCGATGATCGGGTTCAGTGCGGTGACCAGGATCGGGTTGCGCGCCAGCGCCTCGGCCACGCGGTCCTCGCGCACCTTCAACCCGACGATGGCACTGTCGGCCAGCAGGGTCGACACGTTGGCGAGCAGGCCGATGCCATCGAGCAGATTCACCGCGATCAGCGGCAGGGTGACGTTGAGCTGGAAGTTACCGGTCTGACCGGCCACGGTGATCGCAGTGTGGTGGCCGATCACCTGCGCACAGGCCATCACGGTCGCTTCCGGAATCACCGGGTTGACCTTGCCCGGCATGATCGAGCTGCCCGGCTGCAGTGCCGGCAGTTCGATCTCGCCCAGCCCGGCCAGCGGACCGGCGTTCATCCAACGCAGGTCGTTGGCGATCTTGATCAGCGCCACCGCCAGTGCATTGAGCTGACCCGACAGCTCCACTGCATCGTCCTGCGCGGCCAGGCCTTCGAACTTGTTCTCGGCGCTGTCGAACTTGAAGCCGGTCTGCTGCTTCAGCGCCTTGGCCACCTGCGCGCCGAAACGCGGGTCGGCGTTGATGCCGGTGCCGATGGCGGTGCCGCCCAGCGGCAGCCGGCGCACGCGCTTGAGACTATCTTCGATGCGCTCCTGGGCCGAGGCCAGCTGCGCCGACCACGCACCGAATTCCTGCTCGAAGGTGAGCGGCATCGCGTCCATCAGGTGGGTACGGCCGGTCTTGACCACCTTGCGCAGGCTGCGGCCCTTCTTGTCCAGGGTCTTGCGCAGGTGCACCAGCGCCGGCAGCAGCTGTTCGTGCGTCGCCAGCACCGCCGACACGCGCAGCGCGGTCGGAATCACGTCGTTGGAGCTCTGCCCCTGGTTGACGTGGTCATTGGGATGCACTGTGGTCTTGCCCGCCTTGCCGGCACGGTTGGCCAGGGTGGCAATGACCTCATTGGCATTCATGTTCGACGACGTGCCCGAACCGGTCTGGTAGACGTCAATCGGGAAGTGTGCGTCCCAGTTGCCGGCGGCCACTTCGGCAGCGGCGGTCTGGATGGCCTTGGCCACATTCTTCGGCAGGTGGCCCAGCTCGGCGTTGACGCCGGCGGCGGCGCCCTTGACCAGGCCCAGGGCACGGATGAAACCGCGCGGCATGCGCTGGCCCGACACCGGGAAGTTCTGCACGGCACGCTGGGTCTGGGCGCCCCACAGGGCGTCCGCAGGCACCTGCAGCTCGCCCATGCTGTCGTGTTCGATTCTGAAACCCTTGCTTGCAGCTTTGCTCATTGCATCAACTCCGCACTACTTCAGTTGGGGAAAGGGAAGCGGCGGCTGGCAGGGTGTCGCTTCCCGGGCTGGCGGCTGCGCCAACGATACTCCCTTGCCCGCAGCATGGGATGACGAGGGCGGGCCAGATCGTTCCGTCTGCACGGCCGATCTGCACGCGCAAGGGGTAGTGCCGGCCGCTGGCCGGCAACACAAGGGGAGCAGGACCGGGCGGGGTGGGCGGCCAGCCGCCGGCCCAACCTCACCGGCACGTCGTAGAATATGGCCCCCGCCGCTCGCCCCAGCCCTGCCGACATGTCCGATTCCGCCCTGCTCGCCCTGTCCCCGCTCGATGGCCGCTATGCCGCCAAGGTCGACGCCCTGCGCCCGATCTTCTCCGAGTACGGCCTGATCAAGGCCCGCATCACGGTCGAGGTGGAATGGCTGCTGGCCCTGGCCGCCGAGCCGGGCATCGTCGAGCTGGCGCCGTTCTCCGACGCCGCCATCGCCCGCCTGCGCGCCCTGGCCGCCAGCTTCAGCCCGGCCCAGGCCGCGCGCGTGAAGGAGATCGAGCGCACCACCAACCATGACGTCAAGGCGGTGGAGTACTTCATCAAGGAACAGCTGAAGGACGACGCCGCGCTGGCCCCGGCGCTGGAATTCGTGCATTTCGCCTGCACCAGCGAAGACATCAACAACCTCAGCTACGGCCTGATGCTGGAACAGGCCCGCCGCGAGGTGCTGCTGCCGACCCTGGACGGCATCGCCGGCACCCTGCGCACCCTGGCCCACACCCACGCCGGCCAGCCGATGCTGTCGCGCACCCACGGCCAGACCGCCTCGCCGACCACCCTGGGCAAGGAACTGGCCAACGTGGTCGCCCGCCTGGAACGCCAGCGCAAGCAGATCGCCGCCGTCGAACTGACCGGCAAGATCAACGGCGCGGTGGGCAACTACAACGCCCACATCGCCAGCTACCCGGACGTGGACTGGCCGGCTTTCGCCGAGCGCTTCGTGACCGGTCTGGGCCTGGTGTTCAATCCGTACACCACGCAGATCGAGCCGCACGACAACATCGCCGAGATCGGCGATGCCGCACGCCGCGCCAACATCATCCTGATCGACCTGGCCCGTGACATCTGGGGCTACGTTTCGCTGGGCTACTTCAAGCAGCGTCTGAAGGAAGGCGAAGTCGGTTCGTCGACGATGCCACACAAGGTCAACCCGATCGATTTCGAGAACGCCGAAGGCAACTTCGGCATCGCCAACGCGCTCTTCGAGCACTTCAGCGCGAAGCTGCCGATCAGCCGCTGGCAGCGTGACCTGACCGACTCCACCGTGCTGCGTGCACTGGGTACCGCGTTCGGCCACAGCCAGGTGGCACTGGATTCGCTGGCCAAGGGCCTGGGCAAGCTGGAAGTGAACCCGCAGCGTCTGGACGCCGATCTGGACGCGGCCTGGGAAGTGCTGGCCGAGGCCGTGCAGACGGTGATGCGCCGCCACGGCCTGCCGAACCCGTACGAGCAGCTGAAGGCGCTGACCCGCGGCCAGGGCATCACCGCCGAGTCGATGCGTGCGTTCGTGCAGGGGCTGGAGCTGCCGGCGGATGCGAAGCAGCGCCTGCTGGAGATGACCCCGGGCAGCTACACCGGTCTGGCCGAGTCGCTGGCGAAGAAGATTTAAGGGGTTTCCTTTGCGGCGGCGGCCGCGGGCGCTGCCTGCGGCAGGCTCTACTGCAACGGCAACGGCAACAGCAACAGCAACGTCAAGAGCGGCTCTGGATTGCTGCTAGCTGGGCGGGACGGGATGGGCCAGCGGGACACGCCGTAAACCCGTCCATGGGGGCTCGATGGCGCCATCCATGGCGCCAACGGTCCCGCTGGCCCATCCCGCCCCACCTCTGACAGATTCCTGGTGACGGATCGAAGAGCTTTGGGTTGTCGGGACGGAATTTGAAAGAGGGGCGCGGCTTCGCCGCGTCCCTCTTTTGTTTTGGCATGAGCAAGCGCAGCGCGCGACCCGCCGTTGCCTTTGATCTTCTTCTTCCATTCCGTGGCGGGCCGCGCAGGAAACTGTCAGGGGCCGGGGGGGGGGGGGGGGGGGGGGGGGGGGGGGGGGGGGGTGGGGCGGGGGGGGGGGGGGCGCCAGGGGGAGAGGAATCCCCCAAGCGCCC